>CANQHL010000056.1 GCA_947623775.1 uncultured Clostridia bacterium | reverse complement strand
AGCGCTTTTAAATATCTGTCTACGGTTTCTAACAGATATTTTTCTTTACCAATTTCATCTAACCCTTTAAGTATGCTTTTTTCCATTAGGCTGTCAATCGGGTTTATCAAACACTCTGTTTTGTGAAGTGACCGCACTTTGTCTACAAATTCATTTTCATGCAAATCAATTATCTTATATTCACATACTAGTGATGGACCATTGGACAAAAATCGGTTTTTCGCTTTCAAGGCAAGCCTTTTTAAAATGTGATTGTTTTTCATATTTCCTCCTTTCAATATATAGTATACATTCATTAATATAAATCTCAAATTCCTTTTTGGTCAATAAAAGTCGTTTTAATTCGGACAAAATGTAAACTTATTAAAAAATTGCAAAGGCATTGCAAAGGCGGGCAAAAATGATGTGATAGTTGTATAATTATTGCCCGAAAAACGCATATTTTAGAGATTCAGAAGTTACAATTTACAATTTGTTGATGAGGACTTCATATGTTGCTGTTTAATCAAACCTGGTTTATATTATTAAATCCAAAATTTATTCAAGCAAGCAAAAATAATTACGTTTTTTCAATAATTACACTTTTTGTAACATAAATTTTCTTTCAGTCAACGACAATTCAAAATATTTCTACGCTTATTTTTGAAAAATTTGTCAAAATACTTGGAAAAATGGCGAATTTGTGATAGCATAGTAAATGAGGTTTTAGTTACAAAAACAAAAATTATGTTCAAAAAGTTAAAATATTGTTTACTTCTAATTGCAGGTATTTTTTGTCTTATGGCGTGTCTCACAGCTTGCAATCATGTTGATAATTTTAAAGTATCCCTTTCTTGTTATATAAATGATACAAAATATGAAAATTTAACAAAAACCAACGAAAATAATGGATTATTTACATTTTCAATCGGCGAAAATATAACTTTTACTAGCAATCAAAACTTACTCGATCCTATCCCGTCAGGGACAGTGGTGGAGATAAACTTGCAAAATTCCGATTATGAGTTTGCTGGATATAAATTAAATGATGAAAATATGAGCGATGACACTATACAATTCACTATAACTAGTGATGTAACACTTGGCTTGTATTTTATCGAGCCAGAATATTCATTAAACTTCAATCTTGTCAATGTGGACGAACAATTGGAAACAACACTTGTCAAAAACGTTGACAATTCATATTCTTTAATATACGATGATGCGACATATATGTTAATTGACGGCATACCGGAAAAGTTGACAAAAGAGAGTGAGATAAATCTCACCCTTACAATAAATTTTATAACAGAGATAACGGAAATAGTAATCAATGAAACTTCAGTTTCTTTTGAAATAGAAGAAGGTTCTGAGTACAACTCAATACAAATTAGTTTTACGGTAATGCAACACACAACAATATCTATTCACGGATTGTTTATTCCTATGTAGATAAGCCTGAAAATGCAATTTCGGGTTTGAGTTTTATCAAGCCCTTTTTGTTATATCGACATTTTTCGATGTCTTACAATTGTTATGACTTTGGATGTGTTATGATTTTTGGAATTATAAAAATTTAAAATATTTGCGTTATTTTTGTTGTTTTTATTGTTTTTTTGTATAAAATTTTCAACACAAGATCTTTTTAGCCATTTATAAAAGATTTTATTTTTATGATTTGAAAAAATATGCAATAAATTCACGTCTGTTTTTATGTCGGCATAAACGCTATTGCATAAAATTTTATTATTCAAATTAGCAGTCCATATTTAGAAATCAAGCGTTTCAATTTAATGATTATTTTTGGTTTGGGTTTTTCATATTTATGATTTCACAAATTAAAGTTACCATTTCAAAATTTGTATATTTTTCACTGTTATTATATATTACAGAATCATAAAATTCATTTACAGTCAAAAGCCCGCCAATATTGAAAGCACATGTTATCGCATTTCTTATTGCTTTTTCAACCGAATATGTCTTTGTGTCGTATTTTTCTGCAATAATCTCGTACATATCTTTAAGCTTGTACTGTGAATTATCATTAAACAGCAAAACGGCGTCCCTTAAATAATCGAATCCGACCAGCTTTGGTTTGATGCCGAGTTTTAACAAGATTTCTGTGACTTTGCTGTAATTTTCATTATATTTTAAGTTCTTCATATGTTAATATTCCTTTACAAGAACATTATACTACATATTGCGACAAATTGCAAAACGAATTTTACAAAAATTTTATATTTTTACAAAAATATTTGAAAAAATTTAAAATCCTATATTTTTGCGAGGAAATTAAACAAAAAAAGCACATTGTGAGGCTTTTATGTGAAATAAAGTTAAAAATCTGTGACTAGTTTTAAAATTTTTCTAAAAACTTAATGAAAAGACTTAAATTTTTTGTCATTTTATGTTATTATATATATGTTAAATAATTATATAACGAGGTTTTATAAATATGGGAAAAATAATTGCTTTTGCGAATCAAAAAGGCGGGGTTGGTAAAACAACCACCTGCATTAACCTTGCGGCCTACGTTGCCGCTATGGGCAAAAAGGTTCTTGTTCTTGATCTCGACCCTCAGGGAAACGCTACAAGCGGACTTGGTATTGATGATAAGGATAAAAATCTTAAAACAATCTACGACCTAATTTCTGGAGAATACTCGGTAAAAGAGGTGATACAACAAACATTATTAGAGGGGCTTGACATTCTGCCATCAACAGTTGATCTTGCTGGAGCCGAGATAGAAATGATTCAAATGCCACAACGAGAAAAAATAATCAAGGGAATACTGGACAGTGTGCGAGATAGTTATGATTTCATAATGATTGATTGCCCGCCATCGTTAGGATTAATAACAGTAAATGCTTTAACGGCATGCAATAGTGTTATTATACCAATGCAATGCGAATACTATCCATTAATGGGTATAACACAACTTATGAACACGATACGACTTATAAAATTTCATTTAAACCCGACAATCGATATTGAGGGTGTTGTTATGACAATGAAAGATAAGCGGTCCAATTTGACAACAGAAGTAAGTGATGAAATTTTAAAGTTTTTCGGGAAAAAGGTGTTCTTTACCTACATACCAAGAAATATAAGGCTTGCTGAAGCCCCAAGTCACGGAGAGCCGATCTTGATTTATGATCCAAACTCCAAGGGAGCCGAGGCGTACTTGTCACTTGCAGAAGAATTTCTGGACCGTAACAAAGTAAAATACAACACTATAACAAAAGATACAAAAATTAAAATAAGAGAGGTAAAAAATGGATAAAAAGAAAGGATTAGGAAGAGGTTTGGAATCATTGTTTGCATTATACGACAATGCAGAACCATCTGTAACTGAAGAACAAGCCACTGAAACGGCTGATGAGCAACCAAAAACAGCAAGCACCACACCAAATGCTGCTGGGGTAACAGAAATAGAAGTTGTAAAAATTATACCAAATCCAAACCAGCCACGAAAACGCTTTGATGATGAAGCGTTGCAAGAACTCGCAAGTTCAATAAGAATGCACGGTGTGATACAACCGCTTGTTGTAAATAAAAATAGCGATGGCACATATATGATTATTGCGGGTGAAAGAAGATGGAGAGCTTCTAAAATAGCCGGCATTGAAAAGGTTCCTGTTGTAATAAAAAATTATACGGAAAAACAAATACGGGAAATATCACTTATCGAAAACCTGCAAAGAGAGGACTTAAACCCAATAGAAGCGGCAAGAGCAATTAAGCAATTGATGGACGAATATCATCTTACGCAGGAAGTTGTATCTGATAGAATAGGAAAAAGCCGTTCAAGCGTTGCAAATACGTTAAGACTGCTCACATTATATCCTGATGTTATAAAAATGATTGAAGACGGCAAACTTTCCAGTGGCCATGCGCGAAGTCTTGTAGTTGTTGATGATACAACACAACAAATGAAACTTGCAAAACAGGCGTCAGATGGGAAAATGTCTGTACGTGAACTCGAAAAAGCCGTACGCAATTATTTAAATCCACAAAAGACACAAACAAACAAAGTTCAAGAGCAGTCCTTGGAATTAAAGGAATTAATAAATGATATGCAAAGAATATTTGCAACCAAAGTATCAGCAATAGGAAATGATAACAAGGGAAGAATTTATATAGATTATTATTCCCGAGACGACTTGGATAGGCTGGCGGATTTGATGGAATTATTAAAGAAGAAAGAAATAACACTCGGCGATTTGAGAAATTACAACAAACGACATCCAAATGAATAAAAAATGATGGCAAAATTAAGCCATCTTTTTTTATTTTAGCACCAATTGTAAAAACAAAAAATTTTCAAACGAGAACTAATTCATTAAAAATTGACCGTTTTTAGCGTATATTATTATGCTAACGCATTACTTTTTAAGCGATTTTACTATAAATTTTATAGAAATATCATGTTGTTTAAAAATTTAGTGATTTTATGCTTGTAATGTAAACTTAATGTAGACGAAAGTTTTTGTAAATGTAAAATCAATGATAAATATTTCAACAATCAGAAAGTTGGAAGGTAAGAAATCGTATATTTAATTTATAACTTCAAATAAATTTTTTCATAATTCATTAACTCAATTTATAATGTTGTAATATACACACATTAATTTTACGTATATGCGGAAATCATTCGAGACAATTTTATAAAAATATCAATATAACTAAAACAGCCCGTTTTCTGTTGCAAAAGTATATCATAAAAATGACGTGCAACGGTTATATTAACCCGTTTTAAACCGCTGTATACAATAATTTCAAATTTTTATATTTATTTTGCTTTTCCATTGATTTTATTAAACCTCTCGAAAAACAATCGAGACATTTTTTGGTTTAAAATGATTTTATTAACTCATCTAAAACACTTGTAAAACATCAAAATTTGAATTAAAAGACACTTGCACAGGCTTAAAATTGGAAAAAACAAAGTTAAAAGTCCCATTATTACACCAAAGTCAAAGAATTAAATGTTCCACGTGAAACAAAAAATTGTAAAAAATAACGTTTCGCATGAAACAATTTAATGAATGGCTTCATAACGTTTGGGCAAGAAAAATTTTGCATGTTTTAGATATTTCATCGTGTTTCACGTGAAACAAATATAAACAATTGCAGTATGATATTATGATGAATGTTTCACGTGGAACATTTCCTTGAAGAATACTTGTTACTAAAAAATGTTTCATGTGAAACAATTTTTGATTAAATATGTTGAGGTGCATTGATTTTCTTAAACATTCTACCGACAAAAACCAATAAAAAATTAGTTTCAACCCATGCTATGGCTAGGATTTTAGTCCAAAATTTGTACATTCAGTTGCCATCCAGCAAAGAACATAACCCGTTCAAACTTAAGCGTTAGCGGGTTAAAGAGAGTTAGTATGGATCTAAATTTTTATGCAAGATAACGGACAACCAACTATAATTCTTATTATTTTGTTTTTGCCGCATATAAAACTAAATTTATAAGATTTAAACAAGATTACCTTACCTTTCGTAATTCTCATACCTGACACATTCAAACAACAAAATTAATAACTAATATTTAAAATCAATAACCTTTTTGAAAATCAGTAAGTTTTTCTTAGTCGGATAAGCAAATAAAAAAATAACATTAATTTTTTATGCGTCACGTGAAATCTATACGCAAAAAACGATATATTTTAAACGAGTTAATCCTCGATTGCCTCTATTGTTGATTTTTGCAGCGGTGCAAAAGATTTACCATTCCCAGGTATAAAACATTAAAGGTTCTCTTGTTGATGTCCATAATTTCTTTATTTTTATGATGTTTGTCGAATTAATCATAATATGACAATCGGCAAATTTTATAAGTTCATATATATTCAAATATTTAATAAATAGAAATGTTAACTTCTATTAAAGTATAATTAAAAGATTTGTCCGTGGCAACCATTTTCAAAATTAATTGCATGAATCTAAAACGACGATTTATTGATATTAAAATTGATGTCGAAATTGTTCATAGTGTGACTTTATTCAAATTTCAATTGCCGAATTTCATTATTCCAACAGAAAATAGGTAAAAATATACTTGTTATTTAAAAAAAGAGAAATTTTAATATATTTTGTAAATATTTTGAATAAAAATTTTAAATTTAATTTGATGAAAAACATTTTGTTTAATTTTTTAGATGTGATATAATAAAATAGTTTCAAAAAGGAGTGTAAATATGAAAGATTTAAAAGGTACAAAAACAGAAAAGAACTTAAGAGAAGCTTTTGCCGGTGAAAGCCAAGCAAGAAACAAATATACTTATTACGCTTCTCAAGCAAAGAAGGACGGATATGAGCAAATCGCAAGCATATTCGAAGAAACCGCAAATAACGAGAAGGAACATGCAAAATTGTGGTTTAAAGCATTAAATGGCGGAAGCGTTCCAACAACATTGACCAATTTGCTTGATGCAGCCGCTGGTGAACATGGCGAATGGACTGAAATGTATGTTCGTATGGCACAAGAAGCAAAGGAAGAAGGCTTTGATGAACTTGCTTTTCAATTTGCTGCAGTTGCTGAGATAGAGAAAAGACACGAAGAAAGATACAGAAAACTTGCCGAATTAGTAGAAAGCGGCACTGTATATAACAAGACAGACAAAAAAGTTTGGATTTGCAGAAATTGCGGACATATTTATGTTGGCGATAAAGCTCCGGAAGTTTGTCCTGTATGCAAGCATCCTCAAAGTTACTTTCAAGTTTTAAATGAAGAGTTTTAAAAAAGGGTTTTCATTAAAAACCCTTTTTTAATGCACAAATTATTTTTGGCTTATTACCAACGTACCAGAGACTTCTTCGCTAGAACGCTGAATAATCTTGTCAATTAAATTCATTTTTTGAAAGTGTTAATTTCTTCATGCTAACAATCTTGCAAAATAAAGAATAGAATGAGAAAGTAATCATAGATATTGCAGCATTTTTTAATTTGGGACGTGTATTTTTAGTCCGCCCCGTTTGGCAAGGCTTTAAAATAAGACTTTTTTATTAAAATATACAATATTCGACCTTATATGTTAAAAGTCGATATTTATTTCTTTTGAATTACATATAATTTTCCTTTATAATATTTATATCAAAGGAGGATTATTTATATGAACAAATTAAAGACATTAGCCAGCAGAGCAAAAAGCAGATTATTAAGTAGAGGGCTCATGGAAACCTATTCCAATGCGGCAAAGTCCGGCCTTACAACCGAAGAAAACCTTGAACGTATCAGACAAAACAAATCTCCCGGTTTATATCTTGACAACAAAAAACTTATGAAAATGTCAAGCACGGAGAGGGAGCGATATCTTTTAGATTCAATAAGAAAATATCACCAAGAACATCAAAGCAATAATTACAACAAAGATGTAGTATAGTTATTATTACATAATTAACTCTCGCATATTACGGAGAGTTATTCTTGTTCTTCGTATGTCTTTATTAAATTTTGTGTATTATAGAAATTTATAATTTCACAAATTAATGTTATTAATTCCAAATTAGTATATTTTTCGGTGTTATCATACATTACCGTGTTATAAAACTCGTTTATCGTCAAAAGTCCGCCAACATTGAATGCTGCAGTGATTGCATTTCTAATATTCTTTTCAACAGAACCTGGTTTGGCGTTGTGTTTTTCAGCAACTTTTTTGTATATGTCCATTAATTTCATTTCACTGTTTTCGTACTGCAAAACAGTTGCATCTCTTAAATATTCAAATCCGGACATTTTAGGTTTTACACCAAGCTTTAATAAAATTTCAGTTATTTTGCGATAATTTATCATTGAATCATTTTCCATATCAAACATTCCTTTTCTATTTCATTATACAATATATAAAATCAAAAGTAAAATGTTTTTTACAAAATTATTTAATTTTTTACAAAAATATTGTTTGGAGGAATTATTTAATTGTTTTATTTTGTCTAAATAAAGAAAATAATTGCAAATTTTGTAAAAAAAACAACTGCATATAACTATACAATTGCGAAAAAGGTCTAAATTTTAAGTTTTAATCAATTTTTTCTTTGTCTATCTTATCTAGTGCTTTTAAATATCTGTCTACGGTTTCTAACAGATATTTTTCTTTACCAATTTCGTCTAACCCTTTAAGTACGCTCTTTTCCATTAGGCTGTCAATCGGGTTTATCAAACACTCCGTTTTGAGAAGTGACCGCACTTTGTCTACAAATTCTTCTTCATGCAAATCAATTATCTTGTATTCGCAGACTGGCGATGGACTATTTGATAAAAATCGGTTTTTCGCTTTCATTGCAAGTCTTTTTAAAATGCGATTGTTTTTCATATTTCCTCCTTTCAATATATAGTATACATTCATTAATATAAAT
>CANQHL010000055.1 GCA_947623775.1 uncultured Clostridia bacterium | reverse complement strand
AGTCCATCTTCAACCACATAGTTGAACCCTGTTTGATATATAATCTGTTCATCAAAGCCACCGGAAAGAAAAACCCCAAGCACTACGCCTCCTGAGATTAATGCAACCAAACCGATAACAGAAACAATGGTCATCCATGTTTTCCATTTTGTGGCTAGTTTCTTTTTCTTCTTCTTTTTCTTGGTATCTTTTTTCATGTTCGACACTCCTTTTTTTGGTCTCAAACTACTTGCTTTATTTTAATTATAAAATTTATAAAATAAAAAAGCAAATAAAATTGGCTTATTTTTGCAAGTTTATAAAAAACTTTTCAGATATAATTATTATAATAATAAAGCGCAAAAATATTTAAGGTATTTGATTGACAATCCGTCTTATTTTTTTTATACTTAAAAAAAGGAGTTGAAATGCTGCAAGTAAATGATGTTTCTCTTGCTTTCGGAGGAAGAGTACTATACAAAGAAGTTAACTTAAAATTCACAAAAGGCAATTGTTATGGAATAATTGGTGCAAATGGTGCCGGAAAATCTACATTTTTAAAAATATTAACGGGAGAAATCGAACCCAACACAGGTGAAATTATCATAACCCCTGGCGAACGAATGAGTGTGTTGGCACAAAATCAAAATGCGTACGACAATGAAACCGTCTTAGACACCGTGCTTTTAGGACACAAGCGATTAATGGAGGTGCAAAAAGAAAAAGATGCACTTTACATGAAACCGGATTTCTCTGAAGAAGATGGTATAAGAGCGGGCGAACTTGAAACTGAATTTGCCGAACTTGGCGGCTGGGAGGCTGATGGAGAAGCAAAATCACTTTTGCAAAGTTTGGGAATTGACGAAACGCTATTTTACACCCTTATGAAAGATCTTGATGCCAAAATAAAGGTTAAAGTGCTGCTAGCACAGGCATTATTTGGAAATCCTGATATACTTATTCTTGATGAACCAACAAACAACCTTGACTTCAAAACCGCAAGATGGCTTGAAGATTTTTTGCTTGACTTTGAGAACATTGTTATCATAGTTTCTCACAACCGACACTTTCTTAACAAAGTTTGCACACACATTTGCGATGTCGATTATGGAAAAATCAATATGTTTATCGGGAATTATGATTTTTGGTATGAATCAAGTCAGCTTATTTTAAAGCAGATGAAAGACCAAAACAAAAAAGCCGAACAGCGTGCAAAAGAATTAAAGGAATTTATTGCCCGTTTCTCTGCAAACGCATCAAAATCCAAACAAGCAACAAGTCGAAAACGCGAACTTGAAAAATTGACCATTGAGGACATTAAACCATCATCAAGAAAATATCCTTACATCAACTTTGAATACACACAAGAAATAGGAAAAGAAATATTAAAAGTTGACCACTTGACAAAGGCAGGAATGTTTAAAAATTTGAGTTTTAACATTGAAAAAGGGCAAAAAGTGGCATTTTTTGCAAAAAATAGCCAAATTTTAACCACATTATTCAATATTATCCTCGGCATTGAAAAGCCAGACCACGGACAAGTGTTTATAGGAAAAACAATAAAATTGACCAATTTGCCACAAAACAATAATGAATATTTTGAGGGAAACACCAATTCAATTGTAGACTGGTTAAGACAATTTTCAAAGGATCAGAATGAAACTTTTATAAGAAGTTGGCTTGGACGAATGTTGTTTACAGGTGAAGAGAACTTGAAGCCGGCAAACGTTTTGTCTGGTGGTGAAAGAGTGAGATGTATGCTTGCAAAAATCATGCTTGAACAAGGAAATGTTATTGTGCTTGATGAACCAACAAACCACCTAGACCTTGAATCAATAACCGCTCTCAATAAAGGTATGGTTAATTTTAAAGGAAACTTATTGTTTGCAACTCACGACCAGGAAATTATCGAAACAGTCGCAAATAGAATCATTGATATAATTGATGAAGATAAAATCATTGATTTTACAGGAACCTATCAAGAATATATCGAAAAATACCCAAAATAACAAAAAAACAATGTTTTTCACGCAAAAACATTGTTTTTTATTTCAATTATCTAAAAATTTTATTAAAAATCATTATTGGTTTAAATAATTTTGCAACACTGAAACACATTAGAAAATATTTCTAAATGTGTTTTTTATTGACATTATTTTATTCATTTGCATTTGTATCCTCGTTTGCAGCCTCTTGTCCAAATGCAATTCTGAGTTCCTTATCCTCAAAGATGCCATTTTCATCACACTTTGCATAAGTATCATAAAATTCTTGTTCGCCAATACCATATATACTATCTATATCGGTTATATTAAGGAATGAACCGGCACGCAACTTTTGAGGTATCAGTGATCGGTTTTCTCCCCATGGAACCATTATTGCAATATCCTCGTGAATCTGCATTGCCACAATAGGTTTACCCTTTGGAGCATATTTTCCATCGGCACCGGGCCCATTTTCCACATCATATCTTGCCTTGAATTTTTCTGCAGAAACTTTGTATTGTTCTCCACCCGGATTTGTGATAACCCACTCTCCCTCTCCTACAACCTCAGGATGAAGAGGGTCAACTTCAGCATGCCCGTCACGCAAAATTGTGGCTATTTTTTCACCAACAATCCCCGGTCTTGCCTGCACGCGTGCAAACTTTTTGTACAAATGTATTTGCTGGTCTGGATTCATTAATTTTTCAAAAACATATTTTCGCTTATCTTCAATAACTTTCATATTATTTTATCCTTTTAATTTTGTTCCAACTCAATACTTTTCAAATATTCCGATAACTTTATCTTTCTTCCCTCTTCAGTAAAGAGCGAATCATATGTTGAATTTGTTATCACATAAAATTCCCTTGTTGCAACATATTCAATACACAACATTGAATTTTTTGGTGCGAAAACAATTTCACCCCATGGCGTTTTAAAATATACATTCTTTGTTATTTTTGTATAACTTTTATACTCATCTATCGGAACATATTCGCTTTTGTACTTATCCACCATTTTGTAAAGGTCTTGCAGTTTTTCTCTTGGCAAAATTTGCTTTTCACCATCTGTTTGTGTAATTTTTAATCGTTTGTTTTCCACGTCAAGTTCATTTATTTTTCTTATATCAGCACCAAAGGCATACATTTTGTTTTTAACTTCACATCTTTTTCTTAAATCCAAAATCTCACCAATATCAACGGGATCTATGATAACCGTTTTTGCCATTTTTGCCCGTATAACATAACCACTTGTAAAAGACTTTAACTTTGCATATATGTTTTGACAATTTATCAATTCTTCTTTTTTAAAATTCAATTCAATATCAGGATAATCCCCAACCGCATACAATTTTATATTCATGCCTGCACCTCGCTTTTAAAATTTTCTAGTCTTTCAAGCAATTTGGTGATAGGATTACCTGGGCGAATAGAGCATACCACATTTGTTCCTCTCCCTTTTTTGAATAAAACATTAGTTGTGTTTGTGGCAACCTTGCACTCTCTTTCGTTAAATTCTACGGGACAATCTAAATAATAAATTAAAATATAGTCAAAAATCGATTTATATCTGCACCCAAATTTGTTTTCCGTCACATCAACAAAATCATCATAAAGCAGTTTCATTAACTTATTATCTTTATTTAAATGCAATTTTATTTCATCTTTGGTTAGAATTATACCAGAAAATCCCGTTGTAGGAAAAATGGTTTTATCTTTCACTTTTGACATAACTATTCTTGTTGCTGGGAAATCACCCGACATATTAAATTCAGACGATAATCCGCTTGGTGTCATTTCTCCGAGCAATGTGTATAGTTTAATCTTATCCGCTATATCTGGAGCAAGGATTAAGGCATGAGCCAAGTTGGTTAAACACCCAAGTGCGATAAAAACAACCTTTTCATTGTTGCGACAAACTTCAATTATCTTTTTCACGCCTTCAGAAACTTCCAATTCCCCATAATTAATTACCCCCGCATCTCCACGAAAAATTCTGTTTTTTAACTCCGGTCTAGTCAAATTTACAATTTCAAAGGCTTTTTTATACGATTTTTCAATGTTTTTTTCAAAATTTACATCACTTTCGTATAATTGGAAATGTGGTGCTATTGTTATTGCCTCGACATTTATGTTTTTAAAACTTAACAAATAAGCAAGAGCAAATTCATCATCAATCTCGTTTGTGACATCACTGTCAACTATTATCGGGTAACTTTCCAAAACACTTTTACGCCCCGCCAATTTTAACAATTTAAAATAAATCTCTTTCCATGATGTTGTGTTGTTTGCATATTCTTCTTTCCACGATGCTTTGTTTCTTATTTGAATTGTGTAAACGTTTGCCTGCTCTGCCATCTCGCAACAACTTTTACGATCATCAACCAGCACATCTATTTTGTATTTTTGAAGTGCTGGAGTTTTGTCTCTGTTTTTGGCAAGAAGTTTATCATATTTGATGGCATTTTCTTTCAGCCATCTTTTTGTTTGACTTATTTTTGAATAGCCATCATAACCTCTTGCAGTGACAAAGTATATTTCATCCCCTTCTTTTTTAAGTTGGCGAATAAGTCCAACTCCACCATTTATAGGACGCAACAAAGGTATGGAATTATAAATGCCGCTTGCAAGAAATTTTTCTTTCTCTTCATCGGTCCAATCATACATTCCACTTGTGATAAAACTGTTAAAATTGAGCATGCCGCCTTTCTTTGATGATTGTTGCTTGTCGAAAATCTGCGCATATTGAAGCATTTTTCCTGAAAAATCGGCTATTGTATCATCAATGTCAAATGCTACTTTCATAAACTCCTCATATATTTTATTGTAACATAAAATTTTTAATATGTAAAGCCATAACAACATCTTGTTAAAAAAAGAGTCTTGACTTTTATACTAATAAATGATATTATATAATATATATTAAAGGAGTTGCATGGTATTATGGGAGGAATTTTAAAAACGTTAAAATATTTGAAAATAGCAGCAATGGGTGTAAGCTTTGCATCTATACTTCCATTTATAGGATGCGGACTAGGTGAATCCGTGGTTACTAAAGATATGGACAAATTACTAGATGAATCCGGTTACACATATTATCAATCACAGCTAACAAATGAAATAAACACCCAACTTGAAAACAACGATATTTCTCAAGATGAATATGATGCCGAAATGGAAAAAATAAACGACAAAGCTGCATTCTTAAAAGAAAACGGCTCACCAGAACAATTTGACCAATTTAACGAAATTCAAAACAAATCACAAAAACTGCACACTGCCATGATGATCTCTGGTATATCAAGCATAGCATCGCTTGTTGTTACTTGTGCTGTTATTATGTCAGAATTAGTCCACACCGAAAAAACAGGAAAAATAGAATTAGTAAATGATGATACAGAAATTTAAGTAATCAATACAAATTTTAACAAAAAAAAGGAAAAATAATGATAAAAACAGGAAAACATTACAAATTAATCTCAAAAATAACACATGCCGCAATGATAGGTGCAATTGCATCTATGGGGGTGTGTTGCTATTCAGCCGCAACACTTATCGCCGATACACGTCACCAAGCAGACATTGTCAACGCATTAAATTATGATGAATATGTGGCCGAACAAACGGAAATTATTGATTCCCAACTTGAAAATAACGAAATTTCACAAGATGAATATAAAAAACTAAAAAACGAACTCGATGATACCGACGGTTTTGTTAAACGTGTGGGGACACCTTTGCAAGTTGAATATTACAACAAAGTAAAATCCGATTGCGACAAATCCTTAGCGTCGGTTGGAATTTCATTGGCAGCAATGTTTGCCACAGGAATGACCGCTGTTGTTCTTGAAGAAATTGCAATCTCAATGGAAAAAAAATACGCAAAATATCTAGAAAATCACCCTATCAGTGAGGCCGCAGAAAAGGAGTAAATATGATAAAAACAGCAGAACAATATAAAAAAGCAATTTTAAGACATAAAATTTTGACTGGACTCACCGTTTTAACCCTTGCAAGTGGAGTTGTTGCAGGTGGAGTGGCCACTCATCTTTACAGCAAAACACAATATTCTCTTATTGATAACTCTCAGGAATATAAGGATTTTTATGAACAAACTCAAAAAGACCTTTTGGATAGCGGAGAAATAACAGAACAAACATATGACGAAAATATAAAAGCCGGCCCAGACAACTCAATAAATAATTATATATTATATGTTAATGGCCATGGTACAAAAGAAGAAATTGACAAGTATTATGGCTTAGAAAAACAGAGATTATATGCAATTACCGCTGCTTTTGGTTGTGCTATCGCATTGCCGGTTTTTCTTATGTATTCACATTTTAGCAAAAAATTCATAAAAGATGAATTCGATAAAACCAAAGAAGAAATTGAACTAGTCGATAACAACGAAGTCCAGATTTAGTAAAATTAAGAAATATTTTGTAAAAATCAACAAATTTCATGTTAAATAACAATAAAAAGGAGAAAAATCATGCTAAAACACAAAGAAAAGTTTAAGCTTGGAAAATTTCTGATAAGACTAGGCATCCTAAGCGGAGTTGTTGCAGGCGGTATCACAGGTTCATATTTCCTTCACAAATCAGCCTCTGCCGCTGGAAATAATATCAATGAACTTTACTCCTCTGAAGCTTTCAAAGAATACATCACCGATAAAAATGACGAATACGCTGAACAATTTAAAAATGGTACAATAAGTGCAGAGGAATACTCAGACAAGATACTTGAATTATCGAAAAATTATGAAAGCACTTATGAGGGCTATCTTAAAGAATTGGGAACTGATGATGAAAAAGCTCAATTTGAATCTTTAAAATCAGAACGTTTAGGATATGCACTGGGTACCGCTTTCGCCGTATCTGGCACAATTGTTGCTGGATTGGTCGGCTCTGTAATCACCTATGTGCTATCTCAAAGAGGCACAAAAATAATAAATCTTGTCAATGATGAAGATGAAGAGGCGAAAATCTAAATTTGTATGTAAATTTCGAAAAATATAAATTGTTAAAAACACTTAACAAAAATTAAATTTTAAATATATACAAAATAGTTAAACAAAATGCTTGACAAAAATTAAATTTTATTTTACAATTTCTTTGATATTTAAACGTTGATGGAATTGGCAACTCCGTAGTTTAACGCCCCTGTCGGCGAACGACAAAACAAGGTGCTTGCTTCAAGCATAAACTAGGGTGGAACAGCGTATAATACGCCCCTACTATTAATAAAAATAGTAGGGATTTTTTGTTTTATTTGCCATTTTATCAATTTTTTATCAAAATTTTCATGTTTTGACGGGAAAAACATGAAAAATAATTAAATTATATTATTCCCGATATAAAGGAGATAATTATGAAAGAAATGAAAGCAACAATGGACAAAATAGTAAATCTTTGCAAAGCACGCGGATTTATTTTTCAAGGAAGCGAAATCTATGGCGGATTTGCAAACACATGGGATTTTGGACCTATCGGTGTTGAACTTAAAAACAATATAAAAAAAGCGTGGTGGAAAAGATTTGTACAGGAAGATTCAAACACTTATGGGATTGATGCGGCAATATTAATGAATCCAACCGTTTGGCAAGCATCTGGACACGTTGAAAGCTTTGGTGACCCGAAAATGGACTGCAAAAATTGTAAAACAAGGCATAGAGCAGATACCCTTATCGAAATGCATAGCAAGGGAAAAGTTTCTGCAGAGGGTATGACAAATGAGGAAATGGAAAAATACATTGAAGAACATGATGTAAGATGTCCCGTTTGTGGGAAAAGAGATTTCACCCCTATTCGAAAGTTTAACCCTATGTTTACAACTTCAAGAGCAATGACGGGAGACGCCTCGGACATTGTTTATCTTCGTCCGGAAACATGCCAAGGTGAATATGTCAACTTTTTAAATGTACAACGTTCTACACGTGCAAAAGTTCCTTTTGCGATTGCACAAATAGGTAAATCATTTAGAAATGAAATTACACCAGGTAATTTTCTTTTTAGAACTATTGAATTTGAGCAAATGGAACTTCAAAAATTCTGCAAAAGTGAAGATAGCATGAATTTTTACAACGATTACAAGGAAAAAGCAATGAAGTTTGTCGAAGATTTAGGACTTGACGCAGACCATCTAAGGTTTCACGATCACGACAAACTCGCCCACTATGCAAAAGCCGCCTGCGATATACAATTTTTGTTTCCAATCGGCTGGCAAGAATTGAATGGTATACACCACCGAGGAACATGGGATTTGACAAGACATCAAGAATTCTCGGGAAAAACAATGAACTACCTCGACCCAGTTACAAATGAAAAATATATACCAACTGTTATAGAATATTCAATAGGTGCCGACAGGCTTACTCTTGCACTACTCTGCGAGGCGTATGATGAAGAAACACTTGAAAATGGAGAAACAAGAGT
>CANQHL010000054.1 GCA_947623775.1 uncultured Clostridia bacterium | reverse complement strand
AAGGTAGCGGTATCAGAAGGTGCCGCTGGATCACCTCCTTTTAAAGAGTGACTTAAAGTCGACAGTGAAAGCTGAGTTAAGAGGCAGAGCCTCAAGTACAATTGCCGAAAGGCAAACCGCTCAAATAACTTTACTTTACTATAAATTGGAATTTAAAAAAAGACTGAAAATCTCAGTCTTTTTTTGTTGCAATTTAATTGGTAAATATTTGCTTATTTTTGAATTTGATGTTGACTTTTTGCTGATATGATTATATAATTAATATAGATAGGTTAAAGGAGGCAAAATGTATTATTATAATTATGGTTTTGTAAAAGCGGAAGAAAACAAACGCAATCCAAAAATTATTGACATTTATTTTGGCTACAAAGAAATGCCATATCACATTCATAAAGAGCGAACATTTGATTTTCTTATGGCAACTATGCCATTTTTAAGGCATTTTAGTGATGCGACAATTAAAAATTTTAAAAGAGCTGCAAAGAAAGACCCAGTTGATTTATTAAATAGAAATATGGAGGGCATGCCAATAATTTTTGCTACGGAATTTAATTCTTATGATGAATATATTAATGGGTGTCAAAATCATGTGGTTGGCGTTACAAGCATGGATTTAAATGGTAAGATGAATGAGGTTATGATAGATGATGTTAAATTTGAAGAACTTTATCCAAAACGAAATTTATCTGATAGCGACAAAAATTCATCTAATGGCAACGAAAATTCATCTAATGGCAACGAAAATTCATCTAATGGCAACGAAAATTCATCAGATGGCAACGAAAATTCGTTTGGTGGTCAAGATGATTTATATCTAGATATAGAATAAAACAACTTATAACAAATTTCGCGTAAAAAATCAATTAAATTTATAATTAAAAATATTCTTTAAATATTATATAAAAAATATTCTTAAAATTTTCTATAGTTTACTTGAGAATATTTTTTATTTATGCTACAATTATTATGTGTTTGCGATTATTCGTTTAAAAGGAAAAATATGTCAACTTTTCAAGTTTCCAAGCATAAGCAAAATAAAACAAATAGAAATTTAAAGGCAATTGCAGGCTGGATAATCTTAGGGGTGTCAACCTTGGTATTTTTGTTTTCTGCAACACGATTAATACCTTTTTTACAACAATTTTTCCTAGGTGTATTCGGCGTTTTTATATATCCATTAACGATACTCGGGGTTATAATAGCACTTGCACTTTTAAATGATAAAAGATATGTTATGCCAAAAAAATATGCGATTTTTCTTGCATTAAGTTTGCTTGTGTTTTTGATGATTATTCAACTAATTATCATCGGTTCACCAAGCGGAAAAACTTTTGGTGGGTATCTCGCACTAAATTACACAAAAAAGTTTACGGCGGGTGGCATGCTAATTGGTTTTTTGCCCGCTTGTATGGCAAAATTAATGGGGCTGCCGGCCACATATATTTTGCTTTCAATTTTATTTGCGGTATGCGTCGCATTTTTTGTAGAGGCAATTATTTCTTTAAAGAAAACTGAACAAGGTGAAAAACCTATTAAATTACAAATAAAAGAAAAGAATGTGGAATTGCCGTCTCAATCTAAGATGCCGACTGAAAATCCAAGAATTGCACAAAAGAAAGAAGAAGTAAATGTGATGTACAGTGGCAATCAAGTTCAAGAGGAGAAAAAAGAACTCACTGCAAAAGAAAAACTTGGACTTGTCGGGGGATATAAGCAACAGGTTGGACAACCATATCGTCCAGAAGAAATCATTCTACCACAGGAAAAAGAAGAAAAGGAGAAAGTACCTCAGGGAATGTCAATGAGGGAATTTTTGTTGTCTCCTCCAAAACTTGATATGGAAAAATTTAAAGAAAGACAGGATAGAATAACAAAAATCAACTCTTCTTATGTAAATATGCAACAGCGTCAAAGACAAATGGAGGCAGAAACACAAAATTCAAATCAACCGCTGAACACCTCACGAGATGAAATTCAATCAAATATCTCACAATTAAAGCAAGAAGAAGATGTAAAACCTGAAGTTAATGTTGAAGATGATAGTCAACCAACATGGCAGGTGAATTTGCCAAATATAAAACCGGAAGATATAACAAATGAAGCGGAAAACATTGTTCGTTCAGTTTTCATGCAAGAGAAAATAGAGAGAGAAGAGGAGTCAAAGAGGGACGAACCTGATGTTGATGAAGATGATGGCCATGCAGAACAAAAACAAGAGAATGTGCCATTCAATAGAGAAGATATAAATAGAGTTCGCAATGATGAAAACTTTGAAAGAGGTGATTTTTCAAGACAAAATCTTGCAAGAGAGAATAATTTTGAGAGAAGAAATGATTTGTCTCGTGAAAATAGATTTAACCGTGATGAAGAAATTGTGCCACGAGACAGAGAGGATTTATTAAAAAGAGATAGGAATTTTGCATCTGAAGATAAGTTTGATGAGGACAAAAATCAAGAACAAAAGAAAGAACGCTCGCTTGCTCAATTTGTTCGTGATGAATTTGTTGAAAACGACGAGAAGAAAGAGAATGATGAAGATAAAGAATTTATCAACTTTGACGATATAGACGAGGAACAGGAAGAAAAACCAGAGCCTAAAAAGGAACTTTTGTCAAGAGAAAGAAATGAGCGTCAAAATTTTGACTTTGGAAGAAACCGAGATGGAGAAGCCAAAGAAAAACCGATAGATGAAATGGAAAGAAGAAAGAGATTTGTAAGCCTAGATGATGATAGCAACAAAAAAGAAGAAGTTATAAAGCCATATAAGTATAAACGTCCATCACTAGACCTATTGACTACGGTATCTGATGATCCTGCATCATTTAACAGTGACATGCCATTAAAGAGAGTTGCACTTGAAAATGTACTTGAAAACTTTGGCGTTCCAGCAAAAGTTCAAAATGTTGTTGTTGGACCAACGGTTACAAGATATGAGATTGAAATGCCTGAGGGAATTTCAGTTAAAAGAATTTTGTCAATGGATGCTGATATTGCATATGCACTTTCTGCAAACGGAGAGATAAGAATTGAAGCGCCAATACCGGGAAGAAGTATGGTTGGAATTGAAGTTCCAAATTCAAGAATTGCCAAGGTAAGCGTAAAAGATATTTTGGCATCAAAGGAATTTTCTCTCAGTCCCTCTCCACTTACATTTGCACTTGGCAAAGATATAACGGGAAATGTAAAAATTTGCAACTTACAGAAAATGCCACATCTTCTGGTGGCAGGAACTACAGGTTCAGGTAAAAGTGTATGCTTAAATACGATTATTGTATCATTATTATATAAATCTTCACCTGATGAAGTGAAATTTATTATGATTGACCCTAAACAAGTTGAACTTTCAATGTATGAGGGCTTGCCTCATATGGTTGTTCCAAAAGTAATCACAGACCCTACAAAGGCGGTTAACGCACTTCAATGGGCGGTTGATGAAATGGAAAGAAGATTTAGACTTATTTCTGATGAGCGTGTCCGAAATATTGACGAATACAACCAAACAGAGGGCGTAACGCAACATAAAGTAAGAAAAATGCCATATATTGTGATTATATTTGATGAGTTTGCCGATTTTATGGCAGTTGCGAAAAACGAAATAGAAGACAAAATCAAAAGATTGGCAGGAAAAGCGAGGGCGGCAGGCATACACCTTATACTTGCCACACAAAGACCATCAACAGATGTTGTTACAGGAACACTTAAAGCAAACTTGCCAGCCAGAATTGCATTTAAGGTTGCAAGCACGGTTGATAGTGGTGTAATTATGGGTGCTCCCGGTGCGGAAAAACTGCTCGGACATGGTGATATGCTTTATAAGCCGGCTGATGCAGCACCTGCAAGACTTCAAGGTTGCCTGATTGAAACACAAGAGACTAAAGATGTTGTAAATTATATTATAGAAAACAATGAAGAAATCTTCGATGAAGAAGCATTCAATGCCATAAACAATCCAAACAAGGCAAACACCAAAGATGGTGGTGAAAACAACGGAGTTGACCCGCTATTGCCTCAGGCATTAAAAATTTGCATTGACAATGGGGTTGCGTCAACCACAATGGTTCAAAGAAAATTGTCTATCGGTTATCCAAGGGCTGCAAGGATTGTAGATCAAATGGAAGAAAGGGGATACATTTCGAGTGCTGAGGGTTCAAAACAACGTTCGGTGTATATAAGCATAGAGGAATTTTATTCGATTTTCGGAGATATATATGATTAAAGAAGAACTTATAAAGAAAAATATTTCTGCAATAAGTCTTGGATGCGATAAAAATAAAGTCGACCTTGAAAAAATGCTGGGGAAATTAAAAGATTACGGCTTTAAAATAGAGGAAGAGATAGCACGTGCCGATATTGTTATAGTAAACACTTGTGCATTTATAAGAGTCGCCCAGGAAGAGGCAATTGCAAATATTGCGGAAATGGAGGAATACAAGAAGAAAGGTCTGATAGAAAAGTTGATTGTGACGGGTTGTTTTCCGGAGAGAAACTATGAGCAGTTAAAGGAAAATTTCCCTGATGTTGACCTGTTTTTACGATTACAAGACAATGATAATATTTGTGAACAAATTGAAAGATTATACGGCGTAACTTCTACAAAACCTATAAAAAATTGTCAACGGATTTTAACAAGTGGCACAACTTATGCATACTTAAAAATTGCAGATGGATGCAATAATGCTTGTTCATATTGCACAATTCCAAGAATAAGAGGGCGTTATAAGAGTTATCCGATTGGTGACCTTGTAGATGAGGCGAAAAACCTAGCAGACCGAGGAATTAAAGAGTTAATTTTGGTAGCGCAGGATACAACAAGATACGGGGAAGATTTGTATGGTGAAAATAGTTTAATAAAACTATGTGACAAATTGTCAAAAATAAATGGAATTAAATGGATACGTATTCTTTATGCCTATCCAGAGAAAGTGACCGATGAGTTACTTTCTTACATATCAAAAAACGACAAAATGTGCAAATATTTGGACATTCCGTTGCAACATATAGATGATGCCTTATTAAAAACCATGCGAAGAAGATTGGGGGAAGAAGAAACTCGTCTCCTAATACAAAAAATCAAAACAGAATATCCGGAAATCTTTTTAAGATCAACTTTTATTGTTGGACATCCCGGGGAGAAAAAGGCAGAATTTAAAAAATTATGTGACTTCATTGAAGAGGGCTACATTGATTTTGCTGGTTTTTTCCCTTATTCACGAGAGCCTAACACGGCAAGTTATTATATGAAAAATCAAGTAGGTAACTTTACGAAGAAAAGGCGACTTAACAAGATTTTAAAACTCCAACGAAAAATCATGACAAAAAATGCTGAAAATCTTATAGATAAAGAAATTGAGGTTTTGGTAGATGGTTTTGACGAAATCACTGGAGAATATTATGCTCATTCTCAAAATCTTTGTCCTACAGTTGACTTTGGTGTTCGATTTGTGGATAATGGAAGTGTGAGGATAGGTGATTTTGTAAAAGTTAAAATTTATGATTTTAACGGAGAAGATTATAAAGGAGAGATTAAATGAACACACCAAATAAGATTACATTAATCAGGCTTTTGATGATACCGCTCATAATATTTTTCTACTTAGCGACTTTCATTCCATATGGGCGATTGGTGGCAGCGATTTTATTTATGATTGCATGCTTCACTGATTTTCTTGATGGATATATTGCACGAAAGACAAATCAGGTAACCACGCTAGGCAAGTTTTTTGATACAATTGTGGACAAAATACTTATAATGAGCGGACTTCTCTTAATTATAGCAGTGCCTGTCACAGGTGAACCAGTTGTTGGAGTTGAGTGGCTTGGCGTCACATGTGCAATTGTTATTTTGGCAAGAGAATTTATTGTATCGGCATTAAGGCAAATAGCAGCCAGCAAAGGTAAAGTTTTGGCGGCTGATATGGGCGGAAAAATAAAAGCCACAATACAATTTATAATTATATCAATATATATGGTGTTTGCGTTTGTTGAAACTGAATTTCTTTCAGTTGTAAATACGACCGCCGTTGTTGCTGTAAGGTTTGTGCTTATGGTTATACTTATTGGTACTGCAATTTTCACAGTTTACACCGGTGCAGGTTATCTTATAAGAAACAGAGATGTATTTAAGGAAGAAAAAACAAGCGAAAACGAAGAAAAATCAGAAGAAAAGGTAGAGGAAGAATAATTATGGCAAAAGAAATAAATAAATCTATTATGGACGCAAGAAGAGAGGCACTTGAACAAGCATTATTGCAGATTGAAAAACAATATGGAAAGGGTGCTATAATGAAGTTGGGAGAAAGAGTAAATGAGCCGGTTGACGTAATTCCGACAGGCTGTTTGACTCTTGATATTGCGCTTGGAATCGGAGGTATTCCAAGAGGGCGAGTTATTGAAATATATGGACCAGAATCATCTGGTAAAACCACTGTTTCACTCCACATGATTGCTGAAGCACAAAAATTAGGTGGAACATGTGCATTTATAGATGCCGAACATGCACTTGATCCAACATATGCCGAAAAATTAGGTGTTGTATTAAATGATTTGTTAATCTCGCAGCCAGATAATGGTGAACAGGCTTTAAATATTTGTGAAATGCTTGTAAAATCGGGCTCGGTTGACCTTGTTGTAGTTGACTCTGTTGCCGCTCTTACTCCAAAAGCGGAAATTGATGGAGAAATGGGAGACAATCATGTTGGCTTGCAGGCAAGAATGATGAGCCAGGCGTTGCGTAAATTGACAGGTATTATGAACAAAAGCAAGACGACTGTAATTTTCATCAACCAATTAAGAGAAAAAGTTGGCGTTTTGTTTGGTTCTCCGGAGACAACAACGGGTGGAAAAGCGCTGAAATTTTATTCTAGCATAAGACTTGATGTAAGGAAAAAGGATACAATTAAAGATGGAAATGAAATAATCGGCAACAGAACGGTGATAAAAGTTGTTAAGAATAAACTTGCTCCTCCATTTAAATCTGCTGAATTTGACATAATATATGGACAAGGAGTAAGCCAATCAGGTTGCGTGGTTGACCTTGCACTTGCGGGTGATATAATTAAAAAATCGGGTTCATGGTTCTCGTATAATGATGAGAAGATAGCACAAGGCAAAGAGAATGTGAAAGCCTATCTAGAGAAAAATCCGGATATTTACAATGAGATTTTTGAAAAGGTTAGAGAAATTCATATGGGACATAGAGTGCCTCAGGACGTAGTTCCAACAGTTGATACAGAAGAATAAAAAAATAGTGTGATTTTGGTTATACAATTTCACACTATTTTTAAATATACCACTTATCTTTTTGCTGTTTTTTCTCTTTTTTGATGAAGTTTATTTCTTGTGAAGCTTTATTTTCTGGCGATAAAGTGTAATAGTTTTCAATTTTTATAATTTGTTTTGAATTAGAAAGAGGAATAGAAATTGATTGAAGAGTGTTTTTTCCGGAAATTGTTTTAAATATTTTGCCATTTATAATTATATCGTAAGTTTCATATGGTTTGGCATTAAATTCTAAAATTGCATATCCATTTTCAACTTTATTTTTTAAATTTACTTTTTCCACATCGACAAATCTTTTTGAAATATCGTCAGGCAGATTGAACGCCGAAAAAATTTCTGTTTGTGTGTACCTTTCGGGAGTGAAACTATTTGCAAGCATAATTCGATGATTTTCCTCTAATTCAAGCCCATCGATATTTTTTTCAACAATGCTTGACGGTTTATCAAACGTTGAGTCGTCCTTTATATTTTCAAAATAGCATTTTGCAATTTCAGTGGGTTGATTTCCTCCGGCATAGGCTATTGGACTGTTGTCCAAGTTTCCAAGCCAAACACCCACAGTTTGTGCTTTTGTATAGGAAATATTCCACGCATCTGAGTTTTCTTTAGAGGCTGGTTTTCCAACTGTGCCGGTTTTTGATGCAATGTCAATATTTAGACTTGCCATTTTTTTTGCCGTACCGGTTTTTGCACAGGTTTTCAACATGTCAGTTAAGAGATAGGCGCTATCTTCTTTTAAAACACGTTCGCTCGGTGTTTTATTGATATAGACAAGTTTATTATTTTTATCGGTTATGAAAGAGACGAATTTAGGTGCTTTAAAATATCCGTTATTTGCAAATGTTGAGTAAGCACCTGCAAGTTCAAGCAGATTTACACCATATGTCATTCCGCCTAGAGCCAAAGAGTAACTATCATCTTTTTCATCAAAAGATATTCCCATTTTTTTTGCGGTTTGCTTTGCATTTTCAATTCCTACATATGAAAGAACTTTAACGGCTGGAATGTTTATCGACTTTGCCAAAGCCTCTCTCGCACTCACGTAACCTCTGTAGACATTTCCGACATTGCTTGGTGTATAATCGGCTATTGTTACTTTTTCATCTAAAAGTTGGGTACATGGATATATAATATCATCATTGAGGGCT
>CANQHL010000053.1 GCA_947623775.1 uncultured Clostridia bacterium | reverse complement strand
TATGTGATAAATGAAGATATTCGCCGCAACCTTGTTAGAATGGAAAAGGAACTTGAGGACAGTGGCGAGAATTTTTACAGGGCAATAGCACTTTACATGCGAAAGTACTTCTATTTCAGTGTGCGAATTGACCAAAACACAGACGGCACCGCAAAGGCAACGTTGTATTTGTCAGAATTTGTTGACGGATTCCTTGGTGAAGATTACATCATCACACCTGTTGCTGAATATGTTTCACAAAATGATGATGAATTTAGAATAAGAGTGAGAAATGTTTTCAACCTTGTTGATGTTGAAGTGAAAAACGACGACACCGCATTGCCTGATCTTGCCGTAATCTTGCAAGATGCTCTTGATATGGAATTGCTGCTTGGTGGCTTTTTCGATATGGCAAGTCAATTGTATTTAATGAAAATGTTAAAAGCCCTTGAAGAAGCAAAAAATGCAACATGCAAAAAGGTGCTTGACAGATATCACGAAATGCTTGCACTTCAACCTGTGGATATGAACGATAAGTTTAAATATATAAAATATAAAGCCTTTCTTGATAGGGCAGTAGATGAGGTCGGCGGACTTGAAAAATTGGGTATAGATTTCAAAATTATAAAAGAGGCAGTAAGTGATTACAATAAAATAACTCAAATCATCACCACAGCCCGAAAGGGTATTTTGGAAATGGATACACCTGTAAAGCCGGCAGAATTGCTCCCTCAACAGCAACAACCTAAGGCACAAACGACTCAACCTAAGAAAATTGCGGGGCAGCCAGTAAAAACGCCGCCAAAAGTACAGCCTAATGCAAAAAAGGCTCAAAAACCGAAAGTTGAGGTGGCAAAGTCTAAACCAGCACCTAGTGATGTGTCACAACAAAATGCAGTGCCGTCTGAAAATACAGGAAAGCCAAGTGCGGGAGTAGTTCCGCAACCAGCACCAGAACCAGCACCACGAACACCGGTATCAGAACCAGTGTCACAAACACCGGCATCACAAATAAAGCCTGATACGCCTGTTCAAAATCAAAGGCCGGAAAAAAGACTCGGTGAAAAAATTGTAGAGGACGAGATAAAAGAATCTGAGCTTGTAAACTTTGGCGGTGGAAGAGGAGCGGTTGCTAATGCTGATGATGGAAAAAACAACGGAACACTACAAGAGGCATTGGATTCACAATCTACAAATGCTGACGAAGTTAAGAAAAAGACTGAAGAGTTCGCGGGGGAAACTCCCGAGCAAACAAAAGAGCAACCGGGTTTATATGGTGATTTCTCTGGATTAGATGGAATTAACAGTTTGTCTGGTCACGGTAATGAAAATTCGCTTGAGAATGAAAATGGTAATTAATCTTAATGCAAAAAGGGCATAAAAAAATCCTACAATTTGTAGGATTTTTTGTTTTAATTTTATTGATCTTGTTCATTTTCACTGTCGTGTGCAGTTTCTACATAATTTTTCCAGTCTCTGTAATCCATTTTACGCTTTGTATATGCTTTCTTAACAATTTCATCATCATCTGATGAATAATAATCATTGTAGAAGTTGTTGTAGAATGTTTCATTTGTTTTCAATTCAAAAAGTTGTTCATTTGCTGCTAAAACCGCTCTACCATCGTCACGGAAATTAACTATAAAGTTTCCATTTTCGCCAGGCACTACATTATTAAGGATAGCGGCATAGTCTAATCCTATTGGCATGCTCTCTTCTTTTTGTTGAATGTAAAGTGCAACAGCAAGAGGATCTTTACCTTTGAAAGCTGGGAAAGCAGTTGATCTTGACTGATATTCTTTCCATCTGCAATATTTGTCACAGAAGTCTTTTTCTGTTCCTTGATAGTTGAAGCCTGCGAAAAGATATGTTAATGCTCTTCCACATCCAGATTCGTTTGTGAAAATTCGGCAAGCGTTCTTATCATGTTCAAGTTGAGAAGCAAGGAAACGAAGTCTGTTTGTAAAATCATGTGTGCTTATTCCTGTTTCGGCATCATCATATTTTACAACATCATGTTTTCCGAGATCTTTTCTGAATCTTTGAATAGCGTCTGGACCTTGTTTGATTGCATTAATCAATTGGTTAAGGGCAGAAGCCATTGAAAAGTTGTTTTCCTTAATCTTTTTAACCTGAATAGGTGTAAACACTTTTTGATCGTTAAAATCTAAATAATAAGGATTGTATTTCATAAATTCACCTCTTTTAAAATTTGTTTTGTTTAAACGGGTTTTGCGCGGTTTAAACTTTTACAATGATATAATAGCATAAATTTTTAAATTTGTAAATAGTCTTTTGAAAATTTTTTAGATTTTTTGCATATTTATCAACATTTTTTGTTTTTTTGTAAAGATTTTATTATGGCAAAAACAGGGTAAAACAGCGGTAACGGTTTAGTTTGGGGTAAAGTTATCCACATTTTTACATTCATACTTATATATTAATATATAAAATTTTAAGATATATACATTATATAATGGCATCTTTGTACCTTTTTATATATGGGTTTTTAAAAAATTTTTAATCTTTTTATTGAAATTTGCCATTAATATATGCTATACTATTTCTAGAATTATATTATAGTCTTTCGGGCTATTAAAATTCAGGGAGGAGATTGTGGACGAAAAAATTAAAAAGAATATTAACAAAATTTTAAACAACAACAAAAGATGGCCTATCATTTTGGAAGGCGTGGATGCAACAGAGTTTTCTAAGGCAACCATAATTCCAGCAACTTTGCCATCAAGTCAACTCGGGGTAATCAATGATATAAATGGCCTTGTAAAGCCGGGCTGGGTTGTTTCGGTTGAAGAAAACAAGGACAACAAAACCAACTTACTTGTTATTTCAGGGATAGATAAGATAGAGATGGGCGAACAACGCAAGTTCAGGAATTTGCTTGATTCAAAAAGCTTAAATGGTTATGCACTTCCAGACAATCTTCAAATTGCATTGACAATTGATATGGGCAACAGAGAGAAAGTCAACGCTGAAATTCTTTCTCTTTCAATATATTATAAAGCGGAGTAGAATTATGGGATTATTTGATAAAAAAGAAAATGAAGAATTAAAGGTGGTTAAAGATGCTATGCTAAGCAAGTTTCCGTCACTTGGCTCAACTTGCTCAAAATTGAAATTTCAGTTTTCAAAGAAAGTGCCAACTGCTGCAACGGATGGAGATAACGTATATTTCAATCCAAACTTTTTTGGCGAGGCAGACCACAACAAAAGAGTGTTTTTAATGGCTCATGAGGTTATGCACGTTGCCTTCAACCATATAAGACGTGGAATAGACAAAGATGGCCAACCTAAAAATCATAGAATTTGGAATATCGCAACTGATGCGGTTATCAATTCCATTTTGGAAAACAATGGTCTCAAAATTCCTGAGGACGGGGTTAATATTCCTGATGCCATAAATCATTCTGCCGACGAGATGTATCAACAACTTTACAAACAAGAGCAGGAAAAACAACAGCAAGGAAATGGTGGTGAAGGAGAGGGTGGTCAAGGAAATCAGGGCGGACAGTCTCAACAATCATCATCTTCTGACCAGCAACAAGGCCAACAAGGACAGCAGGGACAGCAGCAACAAGCTCAACAAGGACAGACCGGACAGCAGGGACAGCAACAACAAAATCAACAAGGTCAACAAGGGCAACAGAGCCAATCTGGGCAGCAAGGACAACAGCAGTCTGGTCAACAATCTGGACAGCAGGGACAACAAATGCCACAAAATGGCAATATGCCTCAAAATCAACAGGGTGGCGGTCAACAGCAAGGACAAAATCAACCTAAGGGACAAAATGCCGGCCAACAAGATCAGCAACAGGGCAATGGCGGTGCCAATGATGTGCAATTGCCAGACACTGATGAACAACAAGGACACGACAGCCATGATATGTGGGCTGATGCGTTGAAGAAAATGCTCAAAAAGGAAGAGGACGACAAAAAGAAGAAAGAAAAAGAAAAGCAAAAGGGCAAAGACAAGGATAAGGACAAAGAAAAACAAGACGCACAAGAAAATCAAGATGAAAATAACGGTGACGGAAAGAAACAAAATCAAAATCAAGATACCTCTCATCTTAAAAATCCGGTAAACGGAAATGGTACCGATGAGGAAGAGGAAGCGGCAAAATTCAAAGAACAAGGACGTTCTAAGGGCGAAAAGCCACAAGACGGAGAGCAACAAGAAGAACAAGACGACGGTGAAGAGTTGGATGAAGAGCAAGCCAAAGCGGCCGCCGAGAGACTTGAAAAAGAGTTTCAAGAGATGAACGATGAATTGAAAAAAGAGATGGCGGTTCAAATAAAGAAACAACTTCAAGAGAAAGGTCAATGGGGAGGTTCTTCACTCAACGCAAACAGAACAATGGGCGATGTAGGCGAGGACAAACCAGTGCTTTCATGGAAGAAATTGCTTGTCAAGGAATTCCAAAAAGATGAGGCAAAGTGGAGTTATCGTAGATCCAATCGTGACAACTTCTATATGCCACGAATTGAGGAACTTGAAACTTATGAGCAGTCCAAAACTGAGGTTGTACTTGACACATCGGGAAGTATTGACGATGCACTTTTAAAGGGATTTTTAAGACAATTGAAACCTCTTTTAAAGGAGACAAAACTCAGAGTCGGATGTTTCGATTATGAATTTTATGGCTTCACTGAAATAAAAACAAATGATGATATTGACCACTTTAAAGCAAGAGGTGGTGGCGGAACAAACATTGACTGTGCTGTAAGAGCGTTTACAAAAGATAAAAAGGTTAACAAGATTGTATTCACTGATGGCGAGGGCTATATGCCACAACGCGACTTGTGGGATACTGAAAATTGTGTATGGGTTGTGTTTGATAATCCATCTTTCAAAGCGCCATTCGGCAAAATCATTTATGTTGAACGAAGTGAAATGTACACAAATGATTACACAAGAAAACCTGCTCAAACAAGCACAAAAGATGATTACGATGATGAATTTGACATGTAAATAATATAAATTAGGACTTAAAAAATGATGTGGATATATTCTTCAGTCTTTTAAGGTCCTAATTTTATTAAATACTATAAAAAATCAACACAAAACAATTTAGACATAACAAATGAAATTTAAAAACAATTTAGATGTTAACCACAAACAATATTCACAAAAAACTTAAATGCAACAATAAAGAAAAACTACACAAAATAATTAAATGCAATTTTTAAAAGAGGAAATTATGGATAAGAAGATTGTAAAAATTGTGCTTACAGGTGGCCCGTGCGGTGGAAAAAGCACAGGACTTAGTTATATAGAAAGAGCAATGACCAAATATGGATATAAGGTTGTGATAATAAACGAGAGTGCAACCGAACTTATGCTGAATGGGTTAACTCTCAACGCCTATAATGGCAATCAGCGTATTTTCGAGAAAAACATTGTGAAACTGCAATTGCTGAAAGAAAAACTTTATTATGAGGCGTGCCAAAATTTGCCTGATGAAAAAATTTTGCTTGTATGTGACAGGGGAATTATGGATTGCATGAGTTACGTCACAAAAGAGGATTTTATGGCAATAATCGATGAACTAGGTGAGGATTTTATTGAATTGCGTGACAACTATGATGGAGTGTTTCATCTTGTGACTTGTGCCAAGGGTGCTGAGGAATGTTATACAAGTGCCAACAACAGTGCAAGGACTGAAAGTGTTGAGGAGGCGGTGGAAGCCGATGAACGCACATTAGCCTGCTGGGCGGGACATCCACATTTGCGAGTGGTTGACAATTCAACGGGTTTTGAGGAAAAACTGAACAGACTTATTGCCGAAATATGTTCTTTACTTGGAGAGCCTGTGCCTATGGAAATTGAAAGAAAGTTTTTAATCAAAAAGCCTGACACCGAGTTTTTAAGTCAACTAAGAAATTGCAAGAGGGTGCAGATTGTGCAAACATATTTAGTTTCAGATGGTGATAATGAGGTGCGAGTAAGGCAGCGTGGCGAGGAGGGAAGTTACATTTACACCCTCACACAAAAGAAACGTCTCACGCCTATGAAAAGGGTGGAGATTGAGCAGCGTATCACAGAGAAGCAATATTTAAATTATTTAAACAATGCAGACACAAATTTGAGGCAGATAAGAAAGGATAGATATTGCCTTGTTGAGAATGGAAAATATTTTGAGATTGACATCTATCCATTTGCTATAAAAACGGCAATTATGGAAGTGGAACTTTCAAATGAAAATGAAGAGGTTGTTTTGCCTGAATTTATTGAAGTGATAAAGGAAGTCACTGATGATGAAAAATATTCCAATTTCTCCCTTGCCAAGAGCGAAAAAAATATATTGGAATAAAATTTTTAAAGGATTTAAATGGTCGATTTTTGCGGCCATTTTTATTTTTTTATTTTTAATATTTTTTTGTTTGAAAAAAGTCAAAGTTCAATCAATGAAAAAGTCAAAATGTAAGTTATATGATGGGTAAAAAGTTGGCAATAACAAATCCACACTTTGCCGATTTTTTATGAATATATATGTATGTAAAAATTTTTTAAAAATTTTTAAAAAATCTATTGATTTTTGTATTGGATTTGATATAATCATGGTAATTAAAATGAGAGGTTATTTATGAGAAAAAATTTATTCAAAAACTCACCAAATTTTAAAGCAAATGTTTTCTCACGCAAGAGACAGGCAAGCAGAACTCGTTTTGCCGGACTTTTGTTGTCCTTTGTGTTTGTCTTTTCACTCTTTCTAGGGGATTTTGGACAGGTGATAAAGGATAATGTTGTCTCATCTTCTTTTGCACTTGTCACAACAGACAAAAAGACGGCGGCAATTTCAAACACATCTTCCGCCGAAAAAGATTTGCAAAATGATGGCGTTGTAAGGCCTGAGGACCTTGACGAAGGTTTGTCACGCAAAAGTTTTGAAGATATGGAGGGCAGACGTGTAACTGTTCGTCAACCTGTTATGGAAGTGGTTGACAGAGATGTTGAAAGAACGGAAGCGGACACTTTGTCTGATATATTTCAATTTGTTGACCCCGACACTCATGAACCATATGTAGGTGATGGAGCGGGCAAAGCCCACATAGATTTTGAACATGATGGAAAAGAGGGCAATCAAATAGGAGATGCCAAAAATCCACGTTATCCAATGAAAGGATTGGATAGGGCAGATGGGGAAAGAAACAAATTCTTCACAAATTTTGAAAAATATATGCTTTTGCGTCAAGCATGGTTTTACAGAGCGGAAGTAAACAAACACTTGCAAGACGGCAAACTTAAAGACATTCTTAAAAAACACCCTGCCGCAGACAATATTTATGGCAAAGTGGACAGCACTGCAAAAGCGGTTGAAAAATTAATCATTTCTGATCCTATTTATCGTTCGCCAATCACAACTGGACTTTACCTTGTTGCAGGCGAAGTGGCAACGGTTGAAGTAAGCGGACTTAAAGAGGGTGAGAAAATTATGCTAACCACTCACCAACAAGACTCACTCGGATATGATGGCGGGTATCCAGACGGATTTAATCCAAACACACAAGAGGACTATAAAAATTTAAGCAGCACTGAAAAATATTTCAGATATTGGGACACTCAACTCATCAATGAAGCAAAAGCAGCGGCAAGTCAAGGAAGAGAGCCAAACTACAAAGATATGGATTTCAAACTTCAAAATCAATGGCAATTCCAAAATCAAAAAGTGCCTTGCATGGGCTCAGTTTTTGAACTTGGAAATGGTACTTATGAAATTGGAAGTATATATGGCGGCCCACTTTATCTTCAACCTACAAACTCCGTTGCCAAAATAAGGATAAGAGGGGCGGTTGAAACACCTCACTTCATACTCGGGGTTACAACTGCTGAAGAATTTGACACCTATCTTCGTGAGGCTCCCGGCCTTATCGCAACACTTGATGTTGAAAATGGACAATTAATAGGCTACTCCGAATATATGAAAAAGTGTGACGATATTGAAAAACTTGCATATTTTTGGCATAGCGTATTTGCAATAAACGCATCTTTAAATGGAAGGGCATACAACTATAATGTTACAATGGCATACGATATGCACGTACCGGCAGGTGAAGCGGTTGCATTAAATTCATCATTTGCGGCACAGCCATACAATTGGTTTGAAGCGTGCATGAATTATGAAACATTAACCACAAAGGGCAATTGGGGAACATTCCATGAACTTGGTCACATTCAAGCAAAGACATATGGTGTGAATTGGGGAATGTGTGGCAGCAATTGCAAGGAGCCATGCGAGGGCGAAGTTTGGAACAACACGCTTATTATATTGGAATATGCCATGTTGTGCAATATGGACACCAGATTTGTATATGTTGAACATGGTGAGTTTGTTCATCCATATTCATCAGTGAAAAGTTCAATGAATTTGCCGGAGGTTAGTGACTATCATGAATATAACAACACAAGCAATCCTCACTTTTCTCAACTCACCTTATATTCAACATTAATTCACTCTTT
>CANQHL010000052.1 GCA_947623775.1 uncultured Clostridia bacterium | reverse complement strand
TAATTGAAAAGGGCGGTAAAGTTGGCACAACATATAAAGTTTCTACATGTTATCTTGCCAAGAACTCAGGCAATAACAGTGAATTGAGTGATGAACTTGAATGGAAATGTAGAGTGTACTTAGAAGCACCTGTTGTTACATCAGATGATGGGAAATTGTCATGGGGTGCAGTGAATAATGCCAAATTTTATAGACTATATTATGGCGAGCAGCATAAAGATACAGAAGACACAGAAATTGATTTACAAGAATTAGGCGGTGGAGAAAAGACGATATATGTACGGGCTTACTCAGATGAGGATGGATACGAACCCAGCCAAGCATCAAATGAAATTGAAGAAACAATTATATATGAATTAGAACCATTCACATCAATAGATTTTGATGGTGTAAGTTATCAAGTTACAGCCACCAGCCAAAGAAAATATGATAAAGTTATAATAGTGCTAAAAGAGCCTGGGCAAGACGGTGAAGTTGAAGAATTTTATGAGGTTGAAAATTTTGCAGTTAATGAAGCAGGTGGCGTATATACCTATACAATAGACATCAGAGCAAAATATAAAGCAGGCGACAAAATTGGAATTCGTCCAAGTGATATTGACCAATATAATAAATATTTGGGCAAAACATTGTATTTAGAAGAAGAATAAAGTCAAGTAATAAAAATAAAATCTTAAGACATACTAACCATAAAGGTGGAAGTATGTCTTATTTTAATGTTGAAGAAAAACTTGAAGAGTATAAGGAACGCTTGAATGATAGCGTTGATTATTCAAATAGGATTTATGAAAAGGGTGAGCAAAAAATTTGCATGATATTTTTGAAAAGCATTATAGATCAAGAATTGTTGTCAAATGCAATTTTTTTGCCATTGCAAACATATGAAGATGATTTAAGTATTGATATACTTAAAAATAAAATAATAAAGTGTTCCGAAGTCAAAGATATTGAGGAAGATAAGGTAATAAATGAAATATTAAATGGACGCGTGGTGATATTTACAAACTTTTCTGACAAAATAATTGCGGTTGATTTGTTTAAATTCCCCACAAGAGTGCCAACAGAACCTCCGACATCACCGGTTATTCAAGGCCCTCGAGAGGGATTTGTTGAGGACTTGCAAACAAATATAACTCTTATAAGAAGAAGACTTAAAACAGACAATCTTGTAATTAAAAGTTTGGAGATAGGCACTGAGACTAAAAATAAAGTTATAATGTGTTTTTTAAAAGACGTTGCAAATGATAAATTAGTAAAAGATGTTTATAAAAAGTTAAAAAATATAAAGATTAATGGTGTTGTTGATTCCTATTACATATTATCGTTTTTGGAAGAACGCCCAGATTCACTGTTTAAGCAAATAGGGGGAGCGGAAAAACCTGATATAGTGGTATCCAAAATATTGGAGGGAAAGGTTGCAATAATAGTTGATAATTCGCCTATTGTTCTCACTGTGCCATTTATAATTCTCGAAGATTTGCAAAATAGTAATGATTATTATACAAATCATCATTATTCAAGCCTTGTAAGAATAATGAGACTAATGGGGCTTTTAATAGCAATATTGTCGCCGGGTGCTTATCTTGCATTGCAGATATATCATTACAATATCCTCCCATTAAATTTTTTGATAACGATAGCAGACACCACACTAGGCTTGCCATTTACTCCATTTTTAGAGATAATATTTATTTTCTTATTATTTCAAATATTGTATGAAGTAAGTTTGCGACTACCAAGTTATTTAGGACTTGCCACCTCGGTTGTGGGTGCACTTATTCTTGGTGATACCGGAATAAAAGCAGGACTTATATCACCTCCGGGAGTTATCATTGTGGCATTATCTAAAATATCATTATACACCATACCAGAGCAGGCTTCGCAGATAACAGTGTTGCAGGTGATATTTATTATTCTTGGTGGTTCACTTGGCGTTATGGGAGTTGTAGCAGGCCTAATATATATGGTGAATTATTTAAATAAAATAGATAGTTATGGAACGCCATATCTTGCTCCATACAGTCCAAGAATACCATCTGATTTAAAAGATGCGTTAATAACATCAGCGCCGACACAAATGGATAAACTACCGAAATCGTTTTCCCCGAAAAAGAGCAAAAAAGTGGAGGTGAAAGATGAAAAATAAAATATCGATGAGACAGGCTGGGATAATAATCTTAATACTTGTCTTTTCAAATAAAATATTACTTTTGCCTGCACTTATGTTTGATTTTGTAAAGGGTGATGCAGTTATATCACTGATAATTATGTTGGCTTTAGAGTTCATTTCACTTCCTATTTTGTTAAAGTTAAAGAGCAAATTTCCCGAAGAACATTTGTTTGATATATTACAAAAATATTTATCAAAAGCAGTTGCAATCATTATATATATGGTGTTTTTATTTTACATGATGATAAAGGCAATTTTAACGTTTTCAATCGTCTATGTATACTTTAAAGAGCAGATTTATCAAGAGGAATTTGTTGCGATAGCACTCATAACTTTTTTACCAATAATGAATCATGCAGCCATTTCCGGTTTAAAGCCAATTGCAAGAACAATGGAACTCTTTTCGGTGGTTATATTGACCGGATTTTTGTTCTGTTTAGGAATAGCGGTATACACTCCACTTTCGATACCGGACTTTTTTGTGGCGTCTGCGGGAAAGATATTCAGTTCTGTTTATAAATTTGCGTTTCCTTTTGGAGATTTTATTTTTCTATTTATGATTGTTGATAAAATAGATTACAAAAAAGAGCAAGAAAAAAGATTGTATTTCTATACTATATTATCATTTATATTGGTTATTACTTTATTTACTTTATTTTATGCAAAATATGAGTTGACATCATTTATGCACAATGATGCACTTGCAGACTTGCTTGCATATTCCGTTCGGTTTAATGCAATAGGTAGACTTGATGTTATAGCAATAGTGACTCTGCTTCTTTCCACGATTTTTCAGATGGAGATATTTTGTTATGCGTTTTGTGATGGCGTTTTGAAAATTTTTCCACTTATGGATAAATGGTATGCGGCATTAATTTTTGACTTGCTGTTTTTGCTTTTATATTATTTGGTGATAGGAAATTATGAGGTTATAGTAGATGCAACAGTTAAGTATTTTGCTCCATTTGGCATATTTGCAAATTTCGTTTTTCCTTTGATAGTGTGGATAATATCAAGGGTCAAGGGGAGGAAAAATGCGACTTCTTAAAGAATTTAAGAAAAATCCCATGTTAATAGTGCTTTTGGTGATAATGTTGGTTTTTATGCCTCCTGCACTTGTTTCGCCAGGGCAAAATCGAGAACGTGGTGTGGTGATAGCAATTGGAATAGATAAAGATGAGGACGAATATGAAATTTCTTTTTTGACTTTTATCCCGACCCCTGAACAATCATATACGCAGAAAAATTCTGTTATATCAGGCAAGGGTGAAACAATTGCGAAATCCTTATATAATGCTGAAATAGTCATGGGAAGAAAAATAGGGTTGTCTCATGCAAAAACCACAGTTGTTAATGAAAAGTTGCTGGAAGATGATGTTTCAAAACACATTGACTATTTAAGCCGTTTTGCATCTTTGTCTGAAAATACAATATTTGTATGTACAAGTTCGCCTGCAAAAGAAATTTTGACAACTTCATCATCTCTACAAAGCACAGTCGGACTTCAACTTGACGAAATAATCGCATATAATGCAGAAAATCTATATATCTCAGACACATCATTGGAAGCGTTTTACAAAGGATATTATTCACGAAGTTCGGCATCACTGATAGGTTACTTGTCTTTAACAGATAAAGAGGGAGATAAAGGCGGTTCGGCACAATCAACCGGTCAAGGTGGGTCAACACAAGTTGATGAAGGAAGCGATACTTCAGGCGGAGAAAGTGGCGGCAAACAAGGTGGCGGCTCTGGACAATCTCAAAAACAAATCACCAACAATGGTGAAGCGGTGTTGTTAAAAAGCGGAAAACTTGTTGAAAAACTTTCGGCAAATCATTTGAATGGTATAAATTTATTAAATAGAAAATCGGTAAACCAAATAGTCACTGTGAAAGATGTCGATTATAATGGGGGAAAATATGATTTTTCCTATCGAATAAAACGAAAAAGAATAAACACTGCGACAAAATTTCAAAATGGTGTTCCGATTTACTCTTCCCATCTTGTTTTGGGGTTGGAATTGGTGGAAATTGAAGGTGAGCATGAAAGACTTAAAGTAAACACTGAATTCAGCGAAATGCCACCACAAATAAAGAAAAAAATTGATGAAGAAATTAAAAAGCAATTTACGGAGGCAATGAATATTTTGAGAAAAAATAAAGCCGATGTTATAGGAATACATAATAAATTTTTTAGGGACAACAGAAAAGCATATAAAAAATTTATCAAAGATATAAAAAGCAAAGATGATTTTCTCGATTACGTCAATTTTAAAATAAATTTAGAGTTAAAATCAGATTAAAATTTAGCCTTCTTTGTCGAATATAAAAATATATTTATAAAAAATTCAAAAAAATGCTTTTATAAAGTTGTTTTAAATTTAAATTTGTGATACAATATCTTGTAATGTGATTTTATAGGAGGTATTGTGAACGAACAAAATAAACCCAAGTTTTTAAAATATTCCTTTATAATTTTGCTATTATTAATTTTGGTAATAATATTTGTAAGTTTGGATAGAGGATATAAAGGGGAATATCTTGAGGGAAATATAAATGAGATTGAAGAACTTGTAAGCGGAGAGCACAAAAATAAGGATGGTGAAAAAGAAACTTTACAAGCGGTATATTACAAAGATGATGTAATTTACTTTTTGGTTGAGGGGTCTGAGTATGAAAATAAATTTCCAAAATATGCAGATTATTATATTTACTATGAGTACGGAGATGGAATTTTAGCACAGACTCTTTCAGCAATAAAAGAATCAGATTATGCAGATAAAATTTCAATAACAACAAGTGTTGATGGTTTTAATTGGACGAGTCTGATTTATCCTGTTTTGTATATTGGTTTTGCGGCTTTTATAATGTTTATGATATACAGATTAATTGGCTCTCAAGCCAAAGGAACTATGGGCTTTGGAAAGAGTAAAGCAAAAGCATATACAACAAGCAAAGTGAGATTTTCTGATATAGCAGGAACAGATGAAGAGAAAGAAGAATTAAAAGAAATAGTAGAATTTTTAAAGGCACCAAAAAAATTCACCGATCTTGGTGCAAGAATTCCAAAAGGTGTACTTTTGGTTGGACATCCGGGCACAGGTAAAACACTTCTTGCAAGAGCGGTTGCTGGTGAAGCAAATGTTCCTTTTATATCAATCAGCGGCTCAGATTTTGTTGAAATGTTTGTCGGTGTTGGTGCATCAAGAGTAAGAGACCTTTTTGAACAAGCAAAGAAAAACAAACCTTGCATTGTTTTTATTGATGAAATAGATGCAGTAGGACGACAAAGGGGGGCTGGACTTGGTGGTGGAAATGATGAACGAGAACAGACATTAAATCAACTTCTTGTTGAAATGGACGGATTTGAATCAAATGAGGGAATAATTATTTTGGCGGCAACAAACAGAAGTGACGTCCTTGACCCAGCACTTATGCGTCCAGGAAGATTTGATAGACAAATATATGTAAATATTCCTGATGTTAAAGGAAGAGAGGGAATTTTAAAAATTCACGCAAGAAACAAGCCAATTGATGATAGCGTTGATTTCAATACGCTTGCCAAAATTACGGTTGGATTTACCGGAGCCGATATAGAAAACATGTTAAATGAGGCGGCAATTTTGGCTGCAAGAAACAATAGACCAAAAATCACAATGACCGACATAACTGAGGGTATAAACAAAGTTACAATGGGTCCTCAAAAGAAAAGCAGACTTGTTACAGAAAGGGATAAAAAGATAACAGCATATCACGAGTCTGGGCATGCTATCCTTGCTAAACTTTTAAAGAACACAGACGAAGTGCAAGAAGTTTCAATCATACCTCGCGGAATGGCAGGTGGATACACAATGCAACGTCCTGAAAATGATAATTCATACAGAACTTATAACTATCTTATGGATGAAATAGCCGTTTGCATGGGTGGAAGAATTGCTGAAGAACTTATATTTAAAGATATAACAACAGGTGCTTCAAGTGATATACGTCAAGCAAGCAAAGTTGCTAGAAGTATGGTATATAACTACGGAATGAGCAAAAAACTTGGATTTATCAGTCTTGATTCGTCCGAACAACTTTTCATTGGAAGAGATTATCAAACAAAAAATGATTTTTCTGAAAAGTTAGCAGCAGAGGCAGACGATGAAATCAAAGAAATTCTTGACTATAATTATGCACGCGCAAAGAAAATCTTGAGTGAGCATATGGACTTTCTTAATGAAATGGCAAAACTTCTTCTTGAACAAGAAACAATAAACAAAGAAGAGGTTGATATGCTTGCGGAGGGCAAGAGTGCTGAAGAAGTTGGCAAACATATGGAAGAGAAGAGAAAGGCTCAGCAAGAAAAAGAAGAACTAATTAAAAAACAACAAATTGAAGATGAAAGAAGAAGAGTTCTTGAAAATAAGCTGCGAGAGGGCGAAAGACTTTTGGCAAATGGAGTGATAACTCAGGAAGAGTTTGATTCAATTAAAAGCAATTTCCAGAAAGAACTCGATAAAGTAACTGAAGACAATAATATAACAGTAAATATTCAACAGGGCAAAGATTTACACAGTGAAACAGTCGATAAACCGGAGCAAACCAATGAACAGACTAAACTTGCAGAAAACGAGCCTCAACAAGAAATAAATAAACAAGATGATAAGAAACAGGACACTCCAAATGGTGACGATGACAAGAAAGGGGAATAGAAATGGAAGAGACGGTTAAAGTAGAAAAACAAGAGCAAGAACTTGTCCAAGAAGTCAAAAATGATGAAAATGATGTGTTAAACAGTGTTAGTGACGAATATTTGGCAAAAAGAAAGAGAAAAAAAATTATAACCTTTTCTTTAATTTCCGGTTTTACATTGCTGATTTCGTTGGTTATAATTATATTGGCATGTATTAAGATTGATACAAAACCAAAGTTCATTGAAAACAACCCATTAACCTACGATATATATTTGGAAACAGGAGAACCATCACTCAATTTAGAACAAACAGATCCAGAATATGAGGAGTTTAATAATCGTGTAAATAGCATATTTAAAACACAATTGTTAACTGCAATGTTCACAGGGAGACTTAAAGGGTATGATATCAACGAAACAACATCTAGTTTCTATTCGTCAACATCTGCCAAGACTGGACAAAGCAGCGAATTAAAAAATAGATTAAATACAAGTTATATAAGAATTAAATATGATCATGATATAAAACTATTAAATAAAGATGGCTCAGAATATAAGTCAGTATGGTCTCCAAGTTATACTCTTACGTTTAACGAAATGTATTTTAATATTTATGATACAAATCAAGAACATGAAGTAACATTACTTCTTGCCACAGACGGCTATCTTACAGGAAGAATTACCGAGGTAAAAGTCAAGGTAAACACATATAGTTTATATCAATATGTTGCAGAATTTTCAAAATAAAAAAATCACTCCAAGGGCACAAACTTTTGAAACTAGTAAAAATTTAAAAGAATAGTTAAATTTGTTGACTATTCTTTTTTTTAATAAATTTTATTAATACCAAAAAATCTATACAAATTTTAGGAAAGTATGTTATAATAACTATAGTTTTATGAATTTAAAGGAATTTTAGAATGGTATAAATATAATAACATAGTCGGGGAAATACGAAAGCAAAGGAGAATTGGATATGAACTTAGAAGAAATAAACCAGGTTTGCAAAGAAAAACTTTCAAAACTCGAAAATTACGAATTGATAGAAAAGGTTATATTTTCTCAAGAAGAAACAATCGAAGTTGGCAAAAAGTTAATTTATCTTTCAAGTTACATGTCATTTGCAGATGCATATGATTTTAAGGAAACAATAACAATTTTTCTTGTTAGCACAGCAAAGTATTTCTATAACGATAGAGAAGGCGGCTTCTGGCAGGCGGTGGAAAGATTGACAAATATATCACAACCGAATAAGAGGGAAATATTAGTCAATGTATTTGACCGCACAGTTTCCTTATACAGTTTGAATAAATTTAAAAATTTAAAAGAGGATAGTTACAAAAATCTTGCTGCCCATTCTGGACTTCCCAATAATCTTATAAACAATTTTTTGGACAATCTCGAACCAATGTTATCACAAGATATTTCTTATAATGATTTAGCCGAAGAAGCAATATATACATTTCGATATTCCACTAAAAATGTAAAAAGATATGTTGAGCTATTAAATGAAAATGGACTATTAAATGATTTTATTTTTGAAATTATTAGTGCCATAAAAGACAAAAATGAAATAATAGATGAAACCTCAATTCTGCCAATTCCTTTTCAAGAAGGACTCATTAATTGGTGTAAATATAGAGCAAACATCTATAATAGGTATATATCTTCAATATATAAAAAACCAACATTGAGATTTGATATAAATAGTAATAAAGTAGTTATTGATACACCAGAAATGACATTACATGATACTGCTTATTGTATTTGGGAGGTTTATGGCAACGATAGAGTTATTCAAAGAAAAATTTATGGAGAAAAAATAAATGGCGAATATTTTTTTAGAGCCTCAACTATTATTTTTGATGA
>CANQHL010000051.1 GCA_947623775.1 uncultured Clostridia bacterium | reverse complement strand
CATTCCTGTGCAATCGCCTTTTTTGATTGTCATATTAAGGGTTGAACTGTAAATATCCTCTGTGGCAATTTGTGGCGTAGTTTTTTGTGTTTGGCTTTTGATATGAAGGCCTAGTTTAGAACATAGCCAGCCATTTACATTCCACATATAGCTTGGGCTATAATTTCCCTCTTCTATAAGTTTTGCACGTTCTTCATCTGAAATTTCATCTACAGATGCGATTTCTCGTTGAAATTCTTCAACTGTTAGTCCAGCACCATGCACTTTTGCAAGAGAAATGCCATAATCTTCCACATTATAACTTGATTTTCCTATAATTTTAGTTATTTTGTGAGTTGCTCCACCAATAACACTTATAAGGTTGCCCCAGAAAACATCTTGATAGCCGCTTCCGCAAATTGTACAACCATTTTCCTTTGCAAGTTCATCTAGCTTTTCTGCAAGGGCAGGGGAAGAGTTCTGTGCATAAAAAGCCTCTTCGCAAGTTGAAATAGCGTTTACGCCATTTTTTGCACAAATTTCATAAATTGGGTAGTTTTCTTTAAATAAACTTGTGGTTGTGATAATAGCAATATCCACCTCATTTTCTTGCAAAAATTTGTTAAATTGTTTTGCATTTTGTATTTTTATGCCAAGGTTTTCTCCACCTGTAACTATTGACACATCTTTGCCAATTTTATTTTTGTCAATGTCAAATGCTCCGACAAGTTCCACGCCTTTTTCCAAAGCGTAATTGATTGTGTATTTACTCATTTTTCCACAACCATATTGAACCATTTTAATTTTATCCATAAAATCCTCCTAAAAATAAGTATATCAATAATTGAGTTTTTTAACAAACAAATTTGAATAATTAAAAAAATATTTTTGATATTTTGCCTGTTTAGGAATAAAAAAAGATTTTTATTGAAAAATTCAATAAAAATCAGTTTTTTTGCGAGTTTTTACGCCTTTTTTAGTAAATTATTCCTCAGGCGAATAATCAATCGGGTGATTTTTGAAATATTCATATATTGTTACAGCAAGATTATGATTTATTTGTGGTAGAGTTTCAAGAACATCTATGCTTGTGTTTGCAATTTCTTTACTAGTTCCGAAAGCGGAAAGCAGGGCATCGCGTTTTTTAGGACCGACTCCCGGAATTTCATCTAAGACGGATTTAGTTTGCTTTGCTGTTCTTATATTTCTATGGTATGTGATTGCAAATCTATGTGCCTCGTCTCTTATTCTTTGTAAAAGTTTTAATTCGGCAGAAGCGGGTTTTAAAAGAATGGATTGCGGATTATTTGGCACAAAAACTTCTTCAATACGTTTTGCCAAACTTATCATTTGAATGTCGTTTTGAAGGTTGAATTCACACAAAATTTCATAACATGAAGATAATTGACCTTTTCCACCATCAATAACAAGCAGGTTTGGTTTTTCAGAAAAACTTTCGCCATTATGTTCTTTATATCGTTTAAGTCGTCTCCGCATTGCTTCTTCAAGACTTGCAAAGTCGTTTGCTCCCTTGATTGTTTTTATTTTGAATTTGCGATAATCACTTTTGCTTGGTTCTCCATTTTTAAAAACAACCATAGAGCAAACTTTATTTGTTCCGCTAATGTTGGAAATATCATAACATTCCATTCGAAGAGGTACTTCTTTTAAATTAAGTTTTTCTTTTAGGACTTTTAAAGCACCGAGCGTGTTGTTGTATTTTAATTTTTCTTTTTCCAAATGTTTTTCCAGATATTCCTTTGCATTTTCAAGTGCCATATCAAGAAGTGTTTTGTTTACTCCATGAGGATTGGGAATAAAGTTTACTTTTTTATCCAGATAGTTACAAAGAAGCTCTGGTGATGGGATTTCATGTGAAAGGATAATTTCGTTTGGAACAATTAAATTTTGATAATATTGTGCTATAAAATTGAATAAAGTTTCTCCCTCTTCAAGTTCGGCATCAATACAAGGATAGGATATAACACCGAGTATTTTACCACCACGCACAACGATGTTGGTGATAACGCCGCTCAACCCATCAGTATAGTATGCAAAAACGTCTTTTGTTACATCTTTTGGCATATTTGCGACAATTCTATCTTTGAGTTTTTTAATCATTTTCAATCTATCTCGTAAAATGATGGCATTCTCGAAATTTTCATTATTTGATGCAGTAATCATTTTATTTGTTAAAATTTCTTCAATTTCTTCATCATTTCCGTTTAAAAAGTTGATTGCCTTATTAATTTCCTCTAAATATTGTTCATGAGTAATCTTTTTAGTGCAGGGTGCATTGCATAAGCCAAGGGAATAGTTAAGACATTCTCTTTTAGCCATAGAGGTTTCTGTAATTTTGTTATTGCATGTTCTGATTTTAAATGCCGCGTTGATGGTTTTTAATATTTCACGCGGGTCAATACCTGCAAAATATGGTCCAAAATATTTGGCTCCGTCTTTTTTTACCTTTCTTACAATTTCAAATTTTGGAAAACTTTCTTTTAGATTAACTTTAATATAAGGGAATTGTTTTCCGTCCTTTAAAAGAATGTTATAAAAAGGTTGATATTTTTTAATAAGATTGCTTTCGAGAGCAAGTGCATCCATTTCTGATAAAGTGATAAAATACTCAAAAATATCTACATTATCCACCATTGCCTGAACTTTGCTGGGCTTAGGTGAGTTGCGGAAATATTGACTAACTCTATTTTTTAAATTTTTTGCTTTTCCGACATAGATAACAACGCCATCTTTATCACGCATAACATACACACCGGGTTTTGTTGTCAATGTTTTTAATTTCTCTTTAATTCTATCATTCATGATAATATTATATCCTTTTTCAATAAAATTTCAAAATAAAATAACTAGCAAAGAAAAATTTAATAAAAGAATAAAAGTAGGATAAAATGAAAAAAACTTGCAGGGTGGTGGGGTGTCACTCAAAGGAAAGCAAGTTTTTTGTAAATATTTAATTTTCTTAGTTTTCAAATAAAAATTATTAATTAACTTAAAGCTTTAAAAAATTTGCTAGTTGACTTAAGATATCCTATAAAATAATAGATTACTTCAAGATTTATATTAAAATTGATAATTTTTTATATATTTTTATATAAAATAGCGATATTTTAAATTTCATAATTTTTTAAATTTTATATAATGTTTAGTTGTTTTTTAAGACGTTCAAACATTCTTCCTTTGACAAGAGTTCTTGTGTACCCATTCTCATATCTTTGAAAGAATATTTCAAACTATTCACTTCATTTTCACCAACAACAATGATGTAAGGCAAATTTCTTTTGTTTGCTTCCTTCAGTTTGCCTTTGAAAGAACGATTATCATAGTTTATCTCGCATATAATTCCATTGTCTTGAAAATATGATTGTAAGGTGAGAGAATGAAGCAGGGTATCACCAAGAGGGATTATTTGTACATCAACATTGCGTCTTTCAAGAGTGGGAAGCATATCATTTTTATCAAGTAGGTCAAAAAGCCTTGTCAAGCCAATGCTCAATCCTACTCCGGGCATTTTTTTGTCGGTGTAGTAAGTTGCGAGATTATCATACCTTCCGCCGGCACAAACGGCCCCGAATTCAGGGTGATTTGAGATGTTTACTTCAAAGACGGTTCCGGTGTAATAGTTATGTCCTCTTATAATCCCGACGTCAAGGCAGTAGTTTTCTTTTGGAATTTTGTATGCTTGCAAATAAGAGTAGATTTCTTTTAAATCTTCGATTCCTTGTACAAAAGTTTGATTTTGGCTTAAAGGTGATAGTTTTTTAAGTGTTTCTTCAAATTCGCCACATAGTGAAGCAATGTAAATAAGTTTTTCTGCCTTTTCGCTTTCAATGCCAAGTTCATAAAGTTCTTCTTTGGCATTTTTTTCGCCGATTTTACTTAATTTATCCAAAATGATTAAAATATCAATTGTTTTATCTCCAACGCCCAAGTCTTCACAATAACCGAAAAGAATATTTCTATTTGATATGTGGTTAACGATTTTAAAGCCTAATTTATCAAATATTTTGTCTGCAATATTAAGACATTCGGCGTCGGCAATAAGTGGTAGTGTTTCAAGTCCAATAATGTCGGCGTCACATTGATAAAATTCACGAAATCTTCCTTTTTGAGCCTTTTCGCCTCTGTAAACTTTTCCTATTTGATAGCGTTTGAAAGGGAACTCAATAAATTCACTATTCATTGCTACAAATCTTGCAAGAGGGACAGTCAAATCATATCTCATGCAAATATTGGTGTCACCTTTTGAAAAAGCATAAAGTTCCTTGTCAATATCGCCGCCGGATTTTGCAAGCAAAATTTCGCTTAGCTCCAAAACAGGTGTGTCAAGAGGGGAGAAAGCGAATTGTTTGTAAACCGATTTGATTTTCTCTGCCATTTCATCAAAAATTGCTTGTTTAGCGGGTAAAAGTTCCATAAATCCAGGAAGTTTTCTCGGCGTGATAATATTATTGTTATTCATAATTAACCTCTTATAAATATGATTTAAGGCTTTATATGACCTTAAAACAATCATTTGTTACATATAAAAATAGCGCAAAATGTATGCAAAAATTTAACATATGGTGTAAAGTTGTCCCCAATAAGTTATCCACAATTCCACAAATAAATATTTATACATTAGCACTAATTTTTATGCAATTTTATTCATTTTTGTGGATAAACACACAAGTTATCCACATTTCCACACTCAAAATTTGCGAAAATTGCGTATTTTTGAGATGTTTTTTTGAAAATATTTTTTTGTAAAAAGTTTTTTCAACATGTGTTAGTTATAAAAATATACTTATCGTCCCTATAAAATTTAAATAATTTAAAGGGATTTTGAATAAAATGTATAAAAATTCGTTTTACTATTTTTCTTCAATTTTAAGCCCTTTCAGAAATACCGATGGAGTGTTGGAGCAGGTGAAGAAAAGTTTATGAAGTGCACGGGTTGAAGAAACATAAATAATGTTTTTGTCAACGGCATTTTTATAGTTTAACGTATCGCAGTTTGGTATGATAACTGCATCAAATTCAATACCTTTGGCTGTTGCACAGGAAGTTACTAAAACTCTGTTGTCGTAGTCCTCCGGATTTACCAAAAGTTTGCAGTCCATCACTGATTTAAGTTGACTTTGCAATGCGTGTGCTTCTTTCTGGCATTTGCAAATTATTGCAATATGTTCATGATTTTGGCATTGATTTTCTATAATTTCTTTTATTTCATCAATTTGATTTTGTGTTTTGATGATTTTTGGCTCTTCGCCACTTCTATTGACAAATTCGATATCTTTAAGTCCAACCATATCACTAGCAAATTTTGCAATTTCTTTGGTTGAACGATAGGTTTTGTTAAGTTTCAAAAGTTTGCAACCCAGAAAATCGGCGGTGATGTTAAGATATTCATCAGTGACATTTTTCTCGATACATTGGAAAACATCTCCGACAACAATCATAGGACAAGTCCAAATCTTTTTAAACATATATATGTCAACAGGGGTGAAGTCTTGCATTTCGTCAATAATAAGGTATTTGGCAGAATGTTCATGGTCTATTCCGTAAATATAATGCTTGATTAAAAGCCAAGTTCCCTTATCCATATAATTAATTGATTTTGTGCTTTTACATTCATATCCCTCACGTGCCATAAAAATTTCAAATACCTTATCTACATCTCTGATAGGGAGAAAACGATAAAGAACTTTTTTGAAACGTTCAATAAGTCCACGATTTTGTTCTTTGGTGTAATGTCGTCTTTCGGTGAAATATTTTGCATATTGCCAAGCAATTTTGTTTATACGTTCATACAAATCATATCCTTTAAAAGTTTTAAAGAACAATTCTTTTGTTTGCTCAGCAGGGAAGTCAATGGTTTCCTTTTCTCCGTCAAGAGTTTCATTTACCACATAAGATAAGTTTTGAGGGGAAAAGGTTTCAACGAAAGGTCCTTTTAAAAATCTGAGTAAATCGTCAAGATATTCATAAGATGATTTATAAGAAATTTCATTTAATTTATCTTGCGTCGGAGTGGTTGCGATTTCATCAAGCATGTTTTCTCGTGATTCAACGCTCTTTTTTAGTTCAATTTTAACTATTTGTGCAAAAGTTGTTTCCACCAGATTATTTTCGCCTAATTGTGGCAAAACTTCGGAAATATAACTTGAAAAGATGTTGTTAGGGGAAATGATAGTAATATCTTCGCTTTTAATGGTTTTTCTATGCTTGTAAAGAAGATAAGCGGCTCTATGCAGAGCAATTGATGTTTTTCCCGACCCTGCAATACCTTGCACCAACATATTTTCATTTGTGTCGTTTCTTACAATGGCATTTTGTTCTTTTTGAATAGAAGAAACAATTTGTTTCATTTTTACAGAAACATTGTTTGATAGAATTTCCTGCAAAATATCATCATTTATGGTAAGATCGGTATCGAAAAACGAAATTAATTTTCCATTTTCGATTTTATATTGTCGTTTCAGTTCGATATTGCCACGATAAACGATGTCGTCAATTTTGTATGATGCGGCACCTAAATTGTAATCATAATACATGCTTGCAACAGGTGCTCTCCAATCCACGGCGTAAAGAGTTTTGTTGTCTAAAATACTTCCTATTCCAATGTAAATATGTTGCAAAACTTTATTGTTTTCAGTTAGGAAATCAATTCTTGCAAAATAAGGGGAATTGAGTTGAAGTTTCAGCCTTTGTTCTTCAAGTTTTTGTTCGTCCATTCCCTCTTCAAGAATGGCAAGTTCATTGAATGAGTTTGACAAATCTTCACCACGTGAAAGTTCGCTGTAATTATACGCTTGTTCTTTAATTCCCGACTTCAATTTTTCTTGATAGGATTTTGTTTTTTCTTTATTTTCTTTTATTTTTTTATTTATAATCTCAATTACCTGTTTGAGACGGGCTTTTTCATTAATCACGGAAAAACCTCCTTTTAAACAAAGATTTACTCTTCGTTATCGTTATTTTGATTAGCATAATTTTCATTGTTTGTCAAGTTATTTTGTGTATTTTCACTTGCTTCAGCAAAAGATTGTGTTGAAGTGTCGGAATTTTCTTCGTTTTCCTCTTCTTTTTCAGCTAAAGCAACGCCGACAATAATGTTATCATCACGCAATTTCATAACTTTAACACCTTGACTTACGCGGGAAAGTTTACTAATTTGAGAAATAGGTGTTCTTATAATAATACCATTATCTGCAATAAGGAGAATATCGTTATCTTCATAAGATTGTTTTAATGCGACAAGGGAGCCTGTTTTTGAATTAAATACTCCCGCTTTAACTCCCATACCGCCACGTCCTTGCAGCCTATATTCGTCGACATCACTACGTTTTCCGTAACCCTTTGATGAAATTGTTATAATTTGAGAATTAGGTTTAATAACAGTCATATCAACAATAAAGTCGTCTTTGCCAAGTTTCATACTTCTAACGCCTTGACTTTCTCTTCCCATGTTTCTCACATCTTTTTCACTAAATCTTATTGCTTTGCCCGAATGTGAAGCAACAAGGACATCATCTTCACCGGAAGAAACCATAACGCCGACAAGTTCATCATCTTCAAGTAGGTGAATTGCGATTTTGCCGACTTTACGTATAGACTTAAATTCGTCAAGAACAGTCTTTTTGATAAGCCCGTTTTTAGTTGCCATGATAAGATTGCCTGTAGCATCATCTTTTCTTGGAATTATGGTTGTAACTTTTTCATCATTTGAGAGCATAAGAAGGTTTATAATTGCTCTTCCTTTTGCGGTTCGTTGCGCCTCAGGCACTTCGTAGGCTTTAATGCAATAAACTTTGCCTTTATTTGTGAAGAATAAAAGGTCATCATGAGAAGATGTTACAAACATATTTTCAACATAATCTTCTTCCTTTGTTTTATGAGCAGTAATACCCACGCCACCGCGGTTTTGAGATTTGTATTCACTGGTTGCCATTCGTTTAATATAACCTTGATGAGTCATAGATATGATAACATCTTCAACCGGAATAAGGTCGGCAATATCAATACCGCCACCATCAAGAGAAATTTCTGTTTTTCTCTTGTCGCCATAATTTTTCTTAATTTCTTCAAAATTATCACGTAAAATTTGAAGCACTCTTTCTGGTTTTGCCAAAATATCTTCGAGGTCTAAAATAAGTGCATCAAGTTGACGTAATTCTTCATTGAGTTTTTCAACTTCCAAACTGGTAAGTTTAGATAGACGCATTTCAAGAATGGCATTTGCCTGCAACTCATCAAGTTCAAAGTTTGCGATTAATTTCACTTGAGCATCATTCTTATCGTCTGCGGATTTAATAATACGAATAACTTCATCTATATTTGCAAGGGCAATAACAAGTCCTTTAACAATATGCTCACGTTCTTTTGCCTTTTTAAGGTCAAATTGAGTTTTTCTTACAAGAACTTCCTTTTGATGTTCAAGATAGAAGTAGAGCATTTCCTTCAAATTCAAAATTTTAGGCTGATTATCGGCAAGAGCAAGGAAGATTATTCCCGAGCCTTTTTGAAGTTGAGTCATTTTATATAGATTATTAAGAACAACTTGAGCATTAAAGTCTCTTTTAATATCAATAACAATTCTCATACCATTTCTATCAGACTCATCATTGATGTTTGCGATGCCGTCAAGCCTTTTATTTTTAACAAGTTCAGCAATTTGATAGATAAGTTGTGCTTTGTTAACTTGATAAGGCAGTTCTCTCACGATAATACGCGATTTTCCATTTTCATGTTCTTCAATATCGCATTTTCCACGTACAATAATTCCGCCACGACCAGTTTTATACGCTTGTTTAATGGCTGTTCTACCCATGATAATGCCACCGGTAGGGTAGTCTGGTGCCGGAATTATTTTAA
>CANQHL010000050.1 GCA_947623775.1 uncultured Clostridia bacterium | reverse complement strand
GATATAAAGAAAATTGCCGAGGAAACCAAGGTGACAATAAGAAATGCTCGCAGAGATGCTATGGAAATGATAAAGGATCTCCAGAAAGAGGGCGAGATTTCCGAAGATGAGCAAAAACGATGCGAAGAAGAAATTCAAGCCCTTGTAGACGAGGGGTGTCAAGAAGTTGACGAAAATTTTAAAGCCAAAGAAAAAGAGATTATGGAAATATAGTCTTTGAGTAAATTTTAATAAAAGGACTATTTTGTTATGGCTTTTAAACCAAAAAAGTTACCAACGCATTTAGCTATTATAATGGACGGAAATGGAAGGTGGGCAAAGAGAAGAGGCTTGCCGAGAAATCAAGGACATAAGGCTGGAATGGCTGCGGTTGAAAGAGTTATTAATTATTGTTTAAAGTATAAAATAAAATACTTGACTTTATTTGCATTCTCAACAGAAAATTGGAAAAGAGACAAAGAAGAAATAGATGGTATCTTTGATCTTGTAAGAAATTATATAAAGGATTATAGAGATTCGTTTGTTGAAAATAACATAAAAGTGGACTATATTGGGAATTTAAAACCTTTTCCGGAAGATTTGGTGTCGGTCTTGGAAAATATAAAAAAGAAGACTGAAAAATTTGATGAATTGACTGTTGTGCTAGCTTTAAACTATGGAGGAAGAGACGATATTGTTCGTGCGGTTAACTCAATAATTAATGAGGGATGCAAAAATATAACAAATGAAACAATAATAAATCACCTTGATACAAAAAATATTCCCGAGCCGGATATTGTTGTAAGAACAAGTGGTGAGCAGAGGGTTTCAAATTTTATGTTGTATCAAATGGCATATAGTGAATTTTATTTTCCTAAAATTTTTTGGCCTGATTTTAATGAAAAAGCATTTTTAAAAATTTTAAAAACATATCAGAAAAGAGATAGGAGGTACGGAGGTATCAAATGAAAACAAGACTAATGTCGTCGTTGGTATATATTTTAATATTGGCAGTTGCATTCGTTTTAAAAATATTTGTAAGCAATTATTTTTTTGATGCAATTATACTTTTAATAGCAATTATCGGAAGTTTTGAGATGTCCAGATTGCTGATTAAAATGGGAAGATATAATGATAAATATTTGGCAACAATATTTCCGTGTTTTTTGCTTTTAGTTTATATTCTGGGTGTAATATACGAGGCTGAAATTGGATTAATTTATACATTGATAATTGCACTTGGTACAATGATTTTATTCTTTGCTGTTGCATTTTTAATTCCTTTAATTACATTTAAAAGCACTAGGCTTGAGCTAAAATCAAGAAGTGAAAATATATCAATTTTAAAATATTCAATTATTAAAGCTTTAAATACTGCAATTGTGTTTATATATCCAACATTTCTAATCTCATTTTTGGTTTTAATAAATCATTTTGAGGATTTAACATCAACATTTGCGTTAACTGGTTTCAATGAAAAAATTTCATTTTTCTGCCTGTTGATTTCATTTCTTATACCTATATTTACAGATACATTTGCTTATTTGATGGGAGGCTTATTAGGAGGAAAAAAACTTGCACCTAAAATAAGTCCAAAGAAAACTATTGCTGGTGCAATTGGTGGATTTGTTTGGTGCGTTTTGTTGTGTGTAACAATATTTTTCTTGTTCGCATCAGTACCTTCTATGGCAACAATGTTGACAAATGCAGGCATAACAGTTTGGAAAGTAGTTATAATATCTGCCGTTTGTTCTTGTGTTGGACAAGCGGGTGATTTGCTCGAAAGTTATTTTAAGCGAAATGCAGGGGTTAAAGATTCAGGGAAAATAATGCCGGGACATGGAGGCATTCTAGATAGATTTGATTCTCACTTATTGGTTGCACCATTGGTGTTTATTTCCTTTAGTATAATATTTGCTTTACTATAATAAAATATAATATAAGAGGTAAGATGTTTGTTTTGTATGTTGTATTGGCCTTGGTAGTTCTTCTGCTTATGGTTTTAATTCACGAATTTGGTCACTATACAATTGGTAGATTATTGAATTTTAAAATTACCGAATTTTCTGTGGGGTTTGGCAAAGCCCTTTTTTCTCACACAAATAAAAGGGGCGAATTGATATCATTACGTCTTTTTCCGTTGGGAGGCTACTGTGCTTTTGCAGGTGAAGATGATGTTGGAAGTGATGATCCAACTGCTTTTAACAATCAAAAACCGTGGAAACGAATTTTAGTGTTTATGGCGGGTGTAACATTCAATTTTGCTACTGCTGTAATTTTTTCAATGATTTTATTATGTACCATTGGTTACGACATTCCTCAGCTTAATACAATGTTGACGGCAACACAAACCGATATTGCTAAAATTGAGAAAATTAATGGATTAAAAAAAGATCAAATAATGGAAATAATTAGTTGCGGCACGCTTAATGAGAATGAAGGATTGAAAGAAGGAGATATAATATTATCCGTAAATGGTAAAAAAATTGATTTTGCGTATGGGGCCACGTATCAGGATCTTATGTCAGATATTCTTACCAAGCTAAATAGCAATAAAGATAATTTACCCGATGAAAATTATCGAGATGAAGCAATTACAAATGCAATTGTAAAAAGAAATGGTGATTACGTCAGTGTCAAAATTGCTCCTTATCTTGTTAAGGTTCAATGTTATGACGAAAACAACAATCCAACTGAAGAAGAAAAATATATCTACGTGTGCGGAATGGATGTTTCTGCTTATGTACACACTTTCTGGGAGGCCGTAAAACGGGCGGTACCATTCGCCTTTGGACTTGCGTTTGTGGTTTTAAAAAGCCTTTGGATGTTAATCACATTTCAATTGCCAATTTCAGCGGTCGGGGGACCTATAACCACAATAGCAACAATTGCAAATTATACAAGTGCCAATTTGCAAAATTTGTTGCTGCTGATACCATTAATTTCGGCAAATTTAGCAATTTTTAACGCTCTGCCTGTGCCTGCACTTGATGGTGCACACATTTTGTTTACAACAATTGAGGCTATTAGGAAAAAACCAATAAAACGTGAAGTTGAAAACATGATTCATACAATAGGGCTCTTTATTTTATTCGGGGCGGTAATTTTAATTGACATTTTACACTTTCTATTGTAAAATTATTGTATGAATACATTGGAAAAATTGAATGAGAAGTACAATGGAAAATATAATTTTTTAAAACTTTTAAGTGTGGTATATGATGAGGAACTCCTTTTATGTACCATAACTTTTTTATATCCATATCAAATTGAAGACTTGCCAGACGGAACAAGGGAGGAAGTTGCATTATTTTATAAAGAATTACTAAATTTAAATGGTGAGTTGAAGATTAAGTTTAAAAGAAGCTTTTTAGATGCAAGGTTAGTAATAGATGCCACAATAGAATATCTGAATGATAATGCCAAATCGATTTTTCCTTACATAGAAAGGGATAATATCTCATCGTCATATCACGAACAAAATGTAGAATTAAATTTAAAATTAAATCAAGATATTTTTTCAATGATTGATGATTTGGAATTGGCAAACTCGCTGAGGGAATACTTGGAAAAACAATTTATTGCAAGTGTACAAGTAAATATTTCCGCAAATTGTGATAGTTTGCCTGATGAAATTGAACATATTGATTTGCCTCCAGCAGCAGAAAAAACAAGAAGGTATGAAGTAAATGTAGAGAAAAAAATTATTGGTGGTGATATCGTTCCAAAACCGGAATATATTTCTGATATAAAAGAAGCAAAATCGTCAGTTATTCTTTCAGGATTATTGTCAAAGAAAGAACGAAAAACTTTTACACAGAAAAAAGGAAAAAGGATCGGAGAAGAAAGGGTTTTGTACACCTTTCAGCTTACTGATGATGAGGGAGCTATAGACTGCGTTTATTTTTGCGGTAAGACCCATGATAAAGAAATCGATGCTTTGGAAGATATGTTTATGATACTTTGCGTTGGTGATGTAAGACGGGGCATAAATGGAAAATTGACCTATTATATAAGAAAAATGTCGGCAGCATCACATATTGAGCAAAAACAAATTGAGATTATTGATGAAAATGGGTATGTACATAAAAAAGTTGTTACCCCTGAGTCAATTTTTAGAGAGCAGCAGGATAATTTCCTTGAAGAAAAAGTAAAATATAATGATTTTATTATGAAAAACAATATTGTTGTCTTTGATATTGAAACAACAGGACTTGACCCAGAATTTTGCGAAATAACAGAATTGGGAGCGGTTAAAATAGTGCATGGTGAAATTGTTGAAAAATTTTCAAGTTTTGCAAAACCAAAATTTTCAATACCGCAGGAGGTGCAAGATTTAACGCATATAACTAACGAAATGGTCGCAAATGCACCACGTATAGAAGATGTTATTTATGATTTTTACGAGTGGAGCAAAGATTGTTTCATTAGCGGATACAATATTGTCGGATTTGATTTAAAATTTGTTAGAAAGGTGGCAACAAGTATTGGATTAAAGTTTGACAATGAAGTTATCGATGCCTTTATTGTTGCAAGGCAATCAAAAATAAAAGCAGGCAATTATAAATTGGGTTCTGTAGTTAAAGCACTTGGAATTACTTTAAATGATGCTCACAGAGCATACAATGATGCATTTGCCACGGCAATGGTTTTGCTGGAATTAAATAAATTAAAATAATTGCTAAAAATGCTTGATTTTGATTACTACTTTTGTTATAATAATGATATACTAGAATTAGATTGAGGAGCGTGCAAAAATGCATCGCTCCTCAATTCGTGAAAAGGGGGATAAATTGGCTGGAAAAGTAAAAAACATATGTGAAGAAAAAATAGTACCCGTTATAGAAGAAATGGGTTACGAAGTTATTGAAGTGGAATATGCAAAAAAATCCGATGGAATGAATTTGACATTTTTTATAGATAATGATAATGGTATCAAAATCGAGGATTGTGAGAAAGTTTCAAAGGCCATTGATGGGCTTTTGGATGAAATTAATCCTACAGATGATCAATCATATATATTAAATGTTAGCTCGCCCGGAATTGATCGTCCATTAAAAAACGACAGGGATTATAAACGCAATCTAAATAAAATGATTTCGGTGACGTTATTTGCAAAGGAAGACGGCAAGAAAACATTTGAGGGAAAATTGACAAATTTCGACAAAGAAACTCTCACAATTGAAATTGATGGAAAAGAAAAAGTTTTTAACAAAAAGAATGTGGCTCATGTGATGCCCGTTATATCATTATAAAGAGGAGATAATAAAATGATTAATAAAGATTTCTTTCAAGCATTAGACGATTTGGAAGTAGAGAAAAAAATAGACAAGCAAACTTTTATAGCAACACTAGAGGCAGCTCTTACGTCTGCTTATAAAAAAATGTATGGGGAAGCTAAGTCGGCAATGGTGAAATTAAACCCTGAAAAAGCTACGATAAAGATTTACTCATATAAAACTGTTGTTGATGAAGTGGAAGACCCAGATAAGCAAATTTCATTGTCTGAGGCACGTTTGATTAAAAAATCACATAAGGTTGGAGATGTTGTATTACAAGAAGAATCAACAAAAGATTTCGGAAGAATTGCAGCGCAAACAGCGAAACAAGTGGTTATGCAAAAAATAAAAGAACTTGAAAGACAAATGGCTTTGGCTGAGCTCTCAGAGAAAGAGGATGAATTATTGACTACTATTGTTAAGAGAATTGATAATGGAACTATATATGTTCAAATTTCAAATTCTCACACTGAGGGAGTTATGTTGCCTTCTGACCAAATTCCAGGTGAAAAATTTAACATTGGTGACCGGGTTAAAGTTTATGTTAAGAAAATAAGAGATTCATTTAAGGGAACGCAGATTCAGGTTACTAGAAGTAATGTTGGATTTATAAGAAAATTGTTTGAACTTGAAATTCCAGAAGTGGTAAATGGTGACGTAAAAATTAAGAATATAGCAAGAGACGCCGGAAATAGAACAAAAGTGGCTATTTATACTGATAAGCCAAATATCGATCCAATTGGAACATGCGTTGGATTTCATGGACAAAGAATTGATACGATAACTTCTGAAATAAACGGAGAAAAAATTGATCTTGTAGAATATAGTGATGATCCTCTTGATTATATTGCAAAAGCTTTAAGCCCTGCACAGGTAATCAGTGTTGAAACCAATGAAAGTCTACATTCATCAAGAGTTATTGTGCCGGATGATAAATTGTCGTTGGCGATAGGAAAAAATGGACAGAATGTAAGGTTGGCTGCAAGGCTTACCGGATGGAAAATAGAAGTTAAACCACAGAGTTCTTTAAACAATAATGTCGTAAAAGAACCTGAATATGAATTGACGGAATTAAATGATGATGAAGCATTTGAAGCATTAAATGGATTCGAAGAGATTGATGATCTTCCATCTTTTGAAGAGAGTAAACCAAGTGATGGAAACGAGGAAAAATAAAATTATGGAAAAAGAAAGAATGTGCATTGCTTGTCGTCAGATGAAAGATAAACGAGAGTTACTTCGCATTGTTAAAAACAAGGATAATGAAATCAGTGTTGATCTAACAGGCAAAAAAAATGGACGTGGTGCATATATTTGCAAGGAACTTGAATGTTTGGCAAAACTAAAAAAACAAAAGCTTTTAAATAAAACATTTAAATGTGCTATAAATGATGATATTTACGCTGAAGTTGAGGAGGCTATACTTGAATATAGACAAAACTAAGGGGCTTATTAATATATCAAGAAAGGCTGGATTTTTAATAATTGGTGGAGATAAGTTAAAAAATTATAGGAAAAAACTATATTTGATTATTTACGACACCTCAGCACAAAAAAATACACTAAAAATAATAGAACAATTCAAAGATATAGAAGTTATATCTGTAAACAATTTAGAAAATTTAACATCAATAAAAAATTGTAAAATAGTTGGTGTTAAAAATAAAACATTAAGTGAAAATATAAAAATGTCACTTAAAGAAGGAGAATAGGCTTGGCAAATCAAACATTAGAAAATTTAAAGAAAATTCATGAGCTACAAAGAGATGGTGAGATGTCTAGAATTTTAGCAAATGTCAGGACGTCTAAAGGATTGGTGGAACAGCTAGGTTCAAGAATAGCAAAAAGACGAAAAAATATTGAAGCTGAAGAAATCTCACGGTCGCAAGTAGTCGAGAAAGAACAAATAAAAGAGGATGTAATTCAACCAAAACATGAGGTTGAATCTGTTTCTGTTGCAGAAAAACCGGTTGAAAATAATAATAATTTCAAAAAGTTTGATAGAAATCAATCATTTAATAATAATAGAAATAACAGGCCTATAAATAATCATCAACAAAACAAGAATGGGTATAATAATAATTTTAATAATAAATTTAATAAAGATAGAAGAGACAATAATTTTAACAACAAAAACGTTGGAGATAAGAAATTTAGAAACAATAATTTTGTCTCGTCGAAAGGAAATAATTTCAGATCATTTGCTTCAACGCCGATTAACACCGAAATTGATTTAAAAAATGATAGAAATTATGCTAATAAAACAAAATATGCTCAAAAACATAATAATAATTATGAAGAGAAGAAAAATCAAGGGAAAAAGAAAGAATTCTCTAAAAGAAATAATATATTTATTGAAGATGAGGACGGAATTGAAGAACTCAATTATGGTTCCAAAAAGAGCATAAAGAAAAAGAAAGAAAAAGTTGAACAAAATGTTGTAGTTATAAAACATGCAGTTTTGACATCAAAAGAAATTACTGTAAAAGATTTCAGTGAAAAAATCGGTAAACCCGTCACTGAGATAGTCAAAAAGTTAATGCTGATTGGCGTTATGGCAACTATAAATTCTAATATTGAATTTGAAACAGCAGAACTTATTGCTAGTGATTTCGGAATTACTTTGGAATTAAAAGCTGACAAATCCTATGAAGAGAAACTTCTTGAATCAGCTTCAATGGAAGATGATGAGTCTAAGTTGGTTAAAAGACCACCTATTGTTGCGGTTATGGGACATGTTGATCATGGTAAAACATCACTGCTAGATGCATTTAGAGAAACTAATGTGGTGGCTGGAGAAGCTGGGGGAATTACTCAAAGTATTGGGGCATATCAAATTTCGTTTAATGGAGAAAAGATTACTTTTATCGATACGCCAGGCCATGCTGCGTTTACACAGATGAGAGCAAGAGGTGCAAAAGCGACGGATATAGCTATTTTAGTTGTTGCGGCTGATGATGGTGTTATGCCACAAACAATTGAAGCAATAGACCATATTAAAGCTGCTAATGTCCAAATTATAGTTGCTATAAATAAAATGGATAAGCCCGGTGCCAATCCAGAGCGAGTTAAACAACAACTTGCTGAAAATGGTGTTTTGCCTGAAGAATGGGGTGGAGATGCAATTTGTGTTCCTATATCAGCAAAAACAGGCATGGGATTAGATGATTTAAAACAAACTATATTACTCGTAAGTGAAGTGCAAGATTATAAAGCGAACCCTGACAAAATGGCTACTGCTGTGGTAATCGAGGCTCGTTTGGATAAAAATAAAGGTCCTGTTGCATCTATCATTGTACAAAATGGTACACTTCACGTTGGGGATTCAGTTATGTCCGGTATCACATACGGCAAAGTTCGTGCAATGTATGATGATGCCGGAAAATCAATTATGACTGCTGAGCCGTCCAAACCTGTTGCAATTTTAGGTTTTAACGATGTTCCGTCTGCAGGTGATCAAGTCTATGCAGTAGAAGAGAACTTGTCAAAGCAAGTTATACAAGAAAGAATAGCAAAAATTAAAGCCGAAAGAGCGTCTCATTCAAGTGGTGTAACTTTGGATAATTTTATGAATAGAGTACAAGAGGGTAATCTTAAAAATCTTAATATTATTCTAAAAGCAGACACCATGGGATCTGTTGAGGC
>CANQHL010000049.1 GCA_947623775.1 uncultured Clostridia bacterium | reverse complement strand
TCGATAGGCACAATTTTTTACGGTGGAATAAAATCAGTAATTGAAGGAACTCATATTGATTTTGAACAACTAATGCCTTTTTTGTAAAGTGATAAAGTATAAAGAGAAATATGAAATTATTGGACTAACGTATAATGATATAACTGAACAGCAATTATATGATTACATTAAAACATATGATACATCATTTGATAGAGAAAAAGTGCTAAATTCTATAATTGAAAAGTTAGAGAAGTAAAAAAATGTCTTATTTTTTAAAGACAAATTTTTTATAAAATTGAAATAGTAAAAGTTTTGTTTGCAAAATGCCTTATCTTTATGGTATTATTTTAATTATGAAACAAACAATTATAAATTCAGTTGAAGAAATGACTCCATATCTAGAAAAACTTAAAAATATAAAAGTTTGGGTTTGCAATACGGCTTGTGGGAAAAGTTATTTATCTAGTTTAGATGATAGATTTTTTGATTTGGATGCTTTTAGGTCACATCTGCATCATTTAGGGATTGAAGATTTTGAAAATCAAACGATTCCAAAAATGTGGGAAGAAATTGATGCCGGGAAAATTGTACTTAACGCAGCACATGGATATTTTTTAAAATATCTAGATGAAAACAATATACCTTTTGTTTATATGTATGAAAAAGCCGATGCAGAGGCGGAATACATAGAAAGAATGCGACACAGGGGAAGTAGCGAGGATTTTATTGAAAGGTTTGGGACGATAATTGCGTCACAATATCCAATTAGAGCCAATGAAAAACGAGGCACATTTAAAATTGAAATGAATTCAAATGAATTTGTAAGTGATTATATTTGGAAAGTTTTTGGTATGCCAGAGAAATATATTTATAGTCAAGAATTCAAACCCGAGCAATATAAAATGGCTTTTATAGATTTGGATGGGACATTGCTGGATCGAAAATCAGGAATAAGTGAATTTACTGAAAAAATAATAAAGCAACTTAAAAGTAAAGTTAACATCGTATTGACATCAGGAAGAAGCCACGATACAATTTTTCCTATTTTAAAAAAACTTGGACTGAATGGAAAAGAGAATATTGCAATATGCTGTAATGGTGCTTTCATTATGCGAGGTGATGGAAAGATATTGCAGGAATGCCGTATAACCAAGTCAAGCATTGAACATTTTTTAAATGGGATTGATTCGCAATTTTTATCAAGTTGTTATCTAAGGACTTTTGATCATAAAATTTGTATAAAAGGCATTCAAAATTTACAAGAATTTATCACTAAAAACAAGGTGTATAAAATAATGCTTATTGGCTTACAAGACAAAGACAGTGCGATTGTTCTAAAGTCAAACAAAGAGATTGATAGATGTTTTAATGTGTTTAAAAGTGCCGAGGGACTGATAGAGTTTGTTCCTAAAAGAGTCAGCAAAGCGACGGCTGCACAAAAAATTGTAAATTTATTTAACATTGACCAACAAAATTTAATTGCTATTGGTGATGGGGGAAATGATATAGATTTATTCAAGATGGTAGAATGTAGTATTGCTGTTTGTAACGCAAATGAAGAAGTTAAATCACATGCAAAATACATCACCGATTCAAATAATGATGATGGAGTTGCAAAAGCATTGAAAAAAATTTTTATGATTTAGTTTTACCTTATTCTATAAAAATACAAAAAAAGCGGCAATTTAATTGGGAATTTTATAAATTTTTGATATAATTTGAATATGGAAAAACTATCCGCAAAGGAGCTAACTGATAGTGGGATTTGTCCAACCTGTTATGATCGTGAGCATGATCATTGTGTTTTTGGTGACAATTCTGATAAAATTGTTTATAGTTGCGACCTCTTTGAGTGTTTTTTATGTGATAATCCTCGTGCAGATGGACACATGATAATTTCAAGCAAAACTCATTACAAAGATATGATGGAAGCCCCGGCGGAACTTTGCAAGCAGATGTTTTCGTTTGCACGTGAGGCAATGATTGCAATAAAAAAGGTGTATGGCAGTGAAAGTGTGTATCTTTGTACGATGTGTGATGGTCCAATGAATCATTTTCATTTGCAACTTATTCCACGATATGCGTTTGAAGAACGAGGTTCCAAAAACTTTGTAAAACCGCGCAAAGAGTTTGTTTTAGATCAAGCAAAACTTGAAAAGCTGAAACGCCTACTTGCAATTAAAAAAGAAATTACAAAACAAAATAAAAGATAAAAAAGTCAATTTCAGGGACGTCCATATAAAACAAATAAATTAATTTGACTTGAGTTTGATGTGAATTAATAAATTGTATTTTATATGGAAAAGTAAGTTGTTATCGGAGGAGGAAAATGGATATATCTTTTTATTGGCAAAAAGGTCTGCATGATGCGGAAATAACTGATTGCAGAGAAATTACATTTGATTACGATGTAAAAGAAAAAAATCCCATTCGTAATTGTCTTGAACTTATTATTGATAGTACTCATGCTTTGTATGATACAACCATTAAGGTAATAAAACTATATAATTATAAAATTTTGTCTGAGCTGAAAAATCCAAAGAAAATTTGGTGGAAAGACGACAAACTTGAAACAAAAGACAAAAATTTTATTTTGACAATTTACGGACATAGCCATGAAACTTTTATTGTTAAATTTGATAAGGGAGAGGTAATCAGATAACTTTATTTTTGCTAAATTAAACTTTCTTGTGTAAAAAATCGAAAATAAATTTTTTATTTTGATTTTATTTTATGCAGCGTAAGATTTTGATTTTAAATAGATTTGTGTTATAATCGCAATATCCATGATAAATCAAAAGGAATTTGAGCTGTTTGCCATACAAAAAACAATTTTTAATTAAAAAAAAGAGTAATAAAATATAAATTTCCTTTTTGCAGGGAGGCAAAATGCTTAAAATAAAGACAAAGCATTATGAAATTTACTATGATGAAAAGGTAAAAAATTGCGTTGTAAATTCAATAGACATTGCCGAGAAAGGCAGAATTACACTTGATAAACTTTTTGATTGCGACGAAGTGACGATTTTGAAAGCATCTTATTTTTCAAATAGAATTGATTTTGTAAACTATATTAAATCTATTTCAGATGGCAATGAACCACCAATTTGGGCAAGCGGTTGTTTTTACAATAATGAAATCCAAGTGCTTGTTGATGTTGAAGATGAAAAAGATGTGAAGGCGAAAGAACATACTCTTTTGCATGAAATTGTTCATTTGTATTTTGATAATTGTGTTTATCATAAGTACAACATTCCAAGAGTACGATGGCTTGATGAGAGTTTTGCAACATATTTGGACGGGTTAACGAGTGAAATTAAAACACAAGATTTAAAAAACATTTGTAAAAATATAAAAGTAGAAGATTTTGATGTAAATATACTTGACGATATAAAAAAGGTTAAATCAGAAAAATATAATGGCTATGATATGTTTAAGGTGATCGGATATTATATTTTCAATCAACACATTGAAAAAGAAATGTTAGAGACGCTCAAAACAGATGTTGAAAAAATAAGATTAGTTGGTAAAAACATCTTAAAAAAGTCTATTGACATGATATTAAACTTATAAGAAGTAAAAATTTAAAACTTGATTTTTTAAAAATATTATCAAAATCATGAAAAAACCTTGTAAAAATCAAAAAAATCACAAAAATGCTTAAAAAACAAAGGAGAAGTTATGAAACATACAGGAACAATAAGAATTGAAACAGAACGTTTAATTTTAAGGAAATTTAAATTGGAAGATGCAAAACAAATGTTTGAAAATTACACCAGCAAAGATAAGGTGACTGAATATCTTACATGGTGGCCACACAAGAGCGTAAATGATACACAAGAATATCTTAAAAATTTTGTATTACCGGAATACAAGAAGAAAAGCACTTATAGGTGGGCAATAGTCTGGAAAGAAAATAACGAAGTTATCGGCTGCATTGATGTTGTCAATAACAACGAAGAAAAATTTCGAGCCGAACTTGGTTGGGTTATAGGTGATGAATATTGGGGAAAAGGTATTATGCCTGAAGCGGCAAGAGTTGTTATAAAACTTTTATTCAATGTTGGGTACATAAGAATTGAGGCCATTCACGATGTGAAAAATCCAAAAAGCGGGAGAGTTATGGAAAAAGTCGGAATGAAACATGAGGGCGTACTTAGAAAATACGCCGTAAATAGAGCCGGTGAATTGCAGGATTGTGATATGTGGGCAATTATTAAAAATGAAAATAACGAATAATTGCAAAAAATGATGTAAAAAAACTATAAAAATTGAAAAAATTTGCATTTATTTGAAATTACATATGAAAAGTGGAGGAAAAAATGAAATCAATCGTGGTTATTCATGGAATTGGGGGAATAGAGAAAGAACCTTATTTTCCACATTTAAAAGAGAAATGCGAGGCGATTGGACTAAAAGTTTTTATGCCATCACTAGGGAGTTATAGAGAAAATATTTCCTATGAACAATGGAAAGACTATTGTGACTTAAACATTTTGCCAAATATTATTCCGCAAGAAACAATTTTTGTTGGACAATCAATAGGAACACAATTTTTGGTAAAATATTTAGTTGAAAAAAATTTGAACATAAAAGCATATATCTCATGTGCTGGCCCATTTGATGTATTGGATATGAAACCAACCGCTCCAGAACGAGCATTTTCATTTGCACCAATTTCCAAATTATTTAAGCCTACAAAAGAGGAATTTTTTGAATTTAGCCAAAAAACTTTTCCTAAATATTCATTGTTTTGTGATGATGATATTTTCTTTTTGCAAGAAAATCTTGAAAATTACTCAAAAGCAATAAAATCTACACCTATTTTTATAAAAGGAAAGGGGCATTTTAATTTTGATGCCGGCGTCTTTGAATTGAACGAATTGGAAGAATTGATAGAAAAATTAGATAAAAGTAATTAATTTATGAAGAAAATAAAATTGTATGTTCCAAAATTGGACGACCTTTGGTTTAGAAAGGCTTGCATGGAAGACCCAGCAACAATGAATTATAATGCAGGTTATGATTTAAATTTTGCAGGGTATCATTATGAAACCGGTTGTATAGATTTTCCAAAAGAAAAATGGTCAAAATGGGTTGAAGATAAACTTGATGATCCTAATTTCTTTTATGCGTATATTTTAGATGAAGAAGCGGGGATTTTTGTTGGATATGTAAATTACGCAAAAAATCCAGAAACAAAAAAGGCGTCAATGGGAATAGTTATAAAAAATGAATATCGCGGACAAGGCTATATGCGACCTGCACTAAAAAAATTATTTGAAGTGGCAAAAAAAGATGGCGTTGCGGTTCTCGTCGACACGGTGCCGAAAACAAGAACAGTTGCATTGAAAGTATTTTATGATTTGGGGTTTAAAGTGGTTGGCAGGTTTACTTCAAAAAAATTTAATTTAGATGAAACAATTGTTGAAATTGAAAAAATTTTATAAATAAGGAGAAAATATGAAATTATATCACGTGTCAAGTATTCCCGATTTAAAAATTCTAGAGCCCCGCGTGTCAACACATGGCAAGCCTTATGTTTATGCAACTGAAAATCTTGAATTTGCCATGTTTTTTGGGAGCAAAAAGAGCAATGGTGATTTTGACGGAACATATGGAATAAATGATGGAAAACCATTTTTTTATGAAGCATATCCGGGTGCGTTAAAGAGACGATTTTCTGGGGAAGAATGTTATATTTATGAAGTAGATTCGGCAAATTTTGAAAAAGGAAAAACGTCTTTTAGCGGAGAAGTTGTAAGCGAAAAACCAGCAAAAATATTAAATTGTAAAAAAGTGAATGATGTTTATCAATATTTATTAAATGAAATATCCGCTGGGAAAATGATTTTCAAGCAATATGATGATAGTGACAAAGAGTATGTCTCGATGATGGAGGAGCATATTCGCGATAGAATTATAAGGTTTAATGTTCTGCAAAACAAGGATAGTAACATATATAAATTTTGCAAGGAATATTTTCCAAAAATTGTGCAGGAAATCGAGGATACAAAAAATATAATAGAGATATGATTTTATGTGATAATTTGCAAAAATATGTGTTTTTTCCGCAATTATTAAACAATTTCTTGACAATAATTGAAATTTTGATTAAATTTAGAAAGAGAACGGCTTAAAATAGAAATTTATTAAGCAAAAATATTAGGGGGCAAGATGGAAGAAAAAAGGGTAAGTTGTCGTGCCATAATATATGTGGAAGGTGGAATTGTCTCTATGTATAGAGAAAGAGGCGAAAGGAAATTTTATACTTTTCCAGGCGGCGGCAAGGAGCTGAATGAGAGTGAAGAAGAGTGCGTAAAAAGAGAAGTTTTGGAAGAATTCGGGCTGAAAGTAGAACCGCTTAAAAAGGTATATGTATACGAAAGTCAAAGAAGTATTGAGCATTTTTATGTTTGCAAGTGGATTTCAGGAAAGTTTGGCTCTGGAGTCGGGGAAGAATTTCAAGCCGATAGGAATAACGGCATTTACAAACCAACAACAATTGAAATTGCAAAGATTCCTCAATTGCCTCTTATGCCTCCCGAAGTGGCTGAAAACTTTGTGAAAGACTACAAGGAAAGGGGTGAAATACTGAACGATAGTCCAAAGTATGTTTTGGGAGAAATAAAGTAACATAGCGAGGAAGTATGAAAATAGAAACAGAGAGATTGATATTGCGAAAGTGGACGTTGAATGATGTAAGTGCTCAGGTCGAGGGATTGAACAATTTTGAAACGTCCAAAAATTTAACAGTGCCATTTCCATATACAGAAGAGAATTCCATTTTATACATAACAAGGCATTTTGAAGAAGATGATGATTTTGCTTTTGCAATAGAATTAAAGGAAAGCGGGAAAGTTATTGGCGGTGCAAGCCTGCACATAAAAAATGATGTTGGTGATGGTGGAATTTGGTTGAATGAGAAGTACACCGGCATGGGCTACGGAACTGAAACCTGGGTGGCACGAGCAAAATTAGCATTTGAGGCTTTTGGACTGAATAATCTAAACAATGGATTTTTTGAATTCAACAATCGTTCACGACATATGCACGAAAAGATTGGGTATAAAATAGTCGGACAATCCATGCGTTTTTGTCCGGCTTTAAATAAGGAAGTTGTTGAAATCTTGACAAATTTAAGCAGGGACGATTTTTATGAAAAGATAAATTCAACAAAATTAAAAAGCGTATACGACAAGGTGAAAATTGATTTATAACAGAAAAGAATTGTATGGAGGATAAATGGATTTAAAACTTATATTGCCGACAAAAAAATATTATAATCAAATAGAGGAATATAAAAAGAGTTTTTTAGCAGCCAACTCGTCTATGGACGGAACAGGTTCATTGAGACGAAAAAATGTTGATGAATGGTTGAAAGAAAGTCGCGACCATCATCTTGGAAAAAACTTGCCTGATGGATTTGTTCAAGCTACTCAATATCTTTGTGTAAGGACAAGTGATGATAAACTTGTGGGCATGCTGCAAATAAGACATGAGCTTACAGATTTTCTATTGAATTTTGGAGGCCATATAGGTGACAGCATTGCAGTTGACGAGCGAGGTAAGGGATATGGCAAAGAAATTTTGCGGCTTGGACTTGAGAAATGTAAAAAACTAGGTATCAAAAAGGTGCTTATTACATGTCTTGACACAAATGTTGCATCAAGAAAGTGTATATTGGCAAATGGTGGCAAGTTTGAAGACAAGAGAACATTGAATAGGACTGTTAATGATTTGACTGTAAGCGAAACGCTGGAAAGATATTGGATAGAATTGTAGAGGTGAAAAAATGAGTGTATTATTCTTAACAAGTGACATAGGGGCAAGCAAGAAAGAAAATGGTGTGCGTGTTGTGACAAAACTCAACAACACGAATAAATTTATCGAGAACTTGCAAAAATTTGTAAAAGGTGGGAATTTGGTGATTATCGCAAGCAATCCGAATTCGCATAAAGTAAACGATGAATATGCAAAATTGACATTCAATTCTTTTAACATGTCCGGCTTTGATTTTAAAAAATTATGGGTTGTTGACGAAAGAACAAAAGAGATAGATGTTTTACTTAAAAAAGCAAATTTAATTTTTCTTGCCGGTGGTGACACCGCTGGTGAAATGAGATACTATACAGAAATTGGGCTTGGAGAAAAGTTAAAGAGTTTGAACACTGTTATTTTAGGTCAAAGTGCTGGGGCGTTAAATATGGCGGAAGAGGTTTATTGTTCGCCCGAAGATGAAAGTGAGTTAAATAATGAAAGATATTTTGATGGTCTTGGTTTAACTCATCTTAATATCGAACCTCATTATAAAAACTCTCCTCATTTTAAAAAATGGGGTGATTTGCAGAAAATATTATTGCAAGATAGCAAAAAGAAACATTTTATTGCAATAACTGATGGAAGTTATATTATTGAAGAGGAAACATATTTTGAAATTTTTGGAGAGGCGTATTCTTTTGATAATGGAAAATGCAGCCAAATTTGTCAAAATGGTTTATCTCTCAGATTAAAGAAGTTGCCATCTGTTGATAAGTACGTATTATAAATTTGGGGATTAATTATGATAAATAAATATAAAGATATAATTGTTGAAAAATATACAAATTATGATGAAGACGCACGATTTGAAAGAAAATCCCAGAGTATAGAATTTTTGACAACAATGCGATACATACAAAAATATGTTAAAAAAGGGTGTAAAATTCTTGAAGTCGGTGCAGGTACGGGAAGATATTCAGTTGCACTTGCCAAAATGGGATATGATGTAACGGCGGTTGACCTAGTCGAGAAAAATCTTCAAGTGCTTCGTGAAAAGTCAAAAGGGCTTGACAATATTGTGTCTTATCAAGGTGACGCAATGGATTTGTCGATGCTAAAAGATAACACATTTGATATTGTTTTAAATTTAGGGCCAATGTATCATCTGTTTAACAGCGAAGATAAAGCAAGAGCAATTGAGGAGAGTATAAGAGTTTGCAAAAAGGGC
>CANQHL010000048.1 GCA_947623775.1 uncultured Clostridia bacterium | reverse complement strand
ATGGAAGCGCAGGCTTATGCAAATGATTCTCTTCATCCAAACACCGCCGGGATGAAACTGATTTCCGACTGTTTTATAGACGTGCTTTATAAAAAATATGTTGAAAATAACTAATAAAATTGTGGCAATTTAACTTTGTGGCCTGTGTCCTGTAAAACATGCCGTCTTGCTCGACAATTCTTTATTCGTAGATTCCAATTGGCTTTTCATATTGCTTATTATGTCCATTTTTTTTCCTTGTTAGGTTTTTACATGCCTATTTTAGCACATAATTAGATAAAAACCGACAAAAATGTTTTTACATACCCATGCAAAAACAATACTATGCTAAAATAAAAAATCAATCTAGATTAAAAATGGTAGACAGAAAAATGACAGGTTAGTCTATCAAAAATTATGACGGCTCTTTTGTTATTCTGAAAGATATAGCAAATGCAAATAAATTAGATTATGACAATTTGTCAGAAAACGAAAAGAATTCTGACAGAAATCAGGCAAAAGAAATTGTTGATATTATAAAAGAATGTTTTGAAAATTGACTTGTAAATGAAACAAATTTATGAAGGAGGTCGTATGTTACAAGACTTTGAGCTTGCAATCAACAGCAACTTTTTAAAAAAACATGACGAATTAGAAAACATAAAAATAATAAGCAAGAAAGGGTTTAAGAATATATTTTTGTGGTGGGGCGATGAAGATGATAACACCAAAAAGGTAAAATTGTGTAAAAAACTTGGTCTAAATATAGTTTTTGCTCATTTAGAATATAAAAATGTAAATAACTTATGGACTACGGGAATTGAAGGCGATCAGTTGGTTGAAAATTACAAAAAGCAATTTAAACTTCTTCAAAAATGCAATATTCCGATAGCTGTTACGCGCGCACAACGCACACCAAATCCTCCTCCGATATCTGCTGTTGGATTAAAAAGATTTAAGGAGCTTGTTTTTTGGGCTGAAAAGTATAATGTTATACTTGCGATTGAAAATTCGTGGCGATTAGATTATATCGACTACCTATTTGAAAACATCTCAAGTCCAAATTTTAAAATATGCTATGATAGTGGTCATGACCATGCTTTCACACATGCCAAATTTGATTTTAATAAATATAAAAACAAAATTGTAGCGATCCATCTTCATGACAATAATGGGGAACAAGACCAGCACCGCTTGCCCTTTGATGGGAATATAGATTGGAAATCAGTAATTAAGAAAATTCAATTATCTGGATATGATGGAACGGTTACACTTGAACTTACATTTAAGGAAGAATTTTATAAAGGAAAGTCCATTGAGGAATTTATTGAATTATCTTTTGAACGTGGAGCTTTGCTTGCTGAAATGTTTAAAGAAAATTCCAAGAACAACAAGCCAAAAGGGATTGTTGTTGCGGGTTTTGGCGCAATTGGAAAAACTTGGCTTGGCGAGCATTATCCTAATATAATTGATATGGAAAGTGGCTTTTATGCTCACATAAACAAAGGCTTTGAACAAATTGATGTTGAAAAACGAAAGGGAACAACTTATCGCCCTGCAAATCCGCAGTGGCCAGAAAATTATTTTAAAGCCATTGTTGAAGCACGAAAACATTATGATGTTGTGTTGACATCAATGCATTGGGATTTGCTTAAATTTTATGAAGATAACAATATCCCATATTATCTTGCATTTCCCGAGCAAGGGAGTGAGCAAGTGTTAGCAAACAGGTGTTATGCCAGAGGAAATAATCAAAATTTTACAGAAAAAATGATAAAGAATGTCAAGATTTGGAATGAGAAATTGAAAGAATATCATCCAATCAAAATCTTGTTGATTTCAAAAGATGAATATTTGGAAAATGTATTAAAAAAAGAAGGTATTTGTTGAGAAATTTTAAAGATAATTTGGGGTGCGTTTAAGCACCCTCACTTTTCGCCAATAATTCTTTTAACGCATCAAATAATCTTGGTGCGTTTTTTTGAAATTATATAAAAATCATTAAGAGAATAAGAGGGTATATGATATAATTAAACTAAAGGAGAGAATTTATGATGTTAAGTTCAGAACAATATTTTTTAGATAATTTCACCGCAACTCATGCTGAGCAAATAAAGGCTTTAAGAAAACTAAGTCAAGATATTAATTTGTTAAAAGAGAAAATCGCAAAAGGAGAATTATGCCTATCAAAACCTGATTACAACACACAGTTAAAAACTCTTCAGTTATATCAAGACTATGTTATTAAATATTTTTTTAGAAAAAGAATTTTTGATGATACTTATGAAAAAGATCCAACATGGACAATTGGTGTTTGTAATTTTATTCTGGCTTGTAGGGATGTTGAATTGTTTGCATTAGGACTAGAAGAGCTTGTTGCATATTTCATAGTTGATTCCGATGAAAATGATATGAAAAGTTATGAAAAGTTTGAACATTTCAAAAGATACAACAATAAGTCAATAAATGCAATTTTAGATTGTCCGGCTCGAACAAAGTTATCTTATTACTCAATTATGCAAAATAAATTAAAAAAATTTCGAGCATGGCTAAATAATGAAGAGTGTCCAAGAGAAAATTGATGGTATTTTGATTAAAAACGATTTGAAAACTCAAAGTTCGTTTCAAAATCTCGAAAAGCAAAAGGGGGTTAAGCAAATGGCTAATGGTATAAAATATATTAGGAAATTATATGGGGATTCGCAAGAAAAATTCAAAGATGATGTGTGTATGGAATATAACGAGTTTTTGGAAGAATTTATTTTAAAAGGGGGAGCGTATTACTCTTTGTGCGAAGCAATACTAAATTATGTAACAAAAAAAGGGGAAAAGGACGAATATTATTTTAGACAAAAAATTTTTATATTTTCTAAGTTCAAAATAAATCAAATTATTGAGCTGGCTAGACATGGTGATGTTGCGCCAATTGTAGAAAGTAGATATTTTAGGGACCTGTACAGAGAATATGAAGCTTCCGATAAATCATCTATTGTAATGGAGCAAATAACGGATAAATTTTTGTCTACTCTAGACACCATTGTGTTTGCAATTGATAAAACATACGACGAAATACTTGGAAATCATGATTTGAGTACGAATATAATAAAAAGAGCCAGCGACCAAACAGAAGAACAATTTGTGAACATTGTGGCAAATGAGTATGAATATCTTAGGTACGAGATTTTAAGTGTTGCAAGCATATATCGTCCTATGTATGATGCTATAATTGCACTGGTAAAAGATAATAATGATGATTTCACTCATTTTAATATATACTTTGATGTTTGTAATATAGATAAAGAACTTGCAATAGAAATAGCAAAACAGACAGGTTTAGGAATATGTCCTAATTTAACGGCTTTTAGAGCGATATATCACAAGTATTTTAAATCGAATAAATTGTCAAAAAATCATGAAAAATTAATTAAGGACTTCACAAAAATGCTAAATAGACTGACTTGCAAAGTAGATAAAACATATGATGAAACATTTGCACCAGATGATAAGTTGAGTGTTATGTATTACAAAAGGCCAATTGATACATCACATCAAGACTTTGTATACCATATAAATGTGGACTATAATGAGTTTTGGGCAAAATTTTTGTGTGAATATGGGCCGTATTACGATATGACAAAATCAATGCGGGATTATATGATTAGTTGCGGCACACGCCAGAAACGAGATTTTATAACAAGAATTAAAGCGGTGTATGCCTTAAGAGAGAACAAAATTAAGAGAATAATTAACAAGACAAATCAAGCACCAAGACCTAATATTCCATTTTACAGAACGCTATATAGAAGATACGCCAATTCGAACAAATCGGCACGTGTTAAACAAAAAATTACTGACGAATTTCTACTTGCTATCAACACTTTGATTAAAAAAACGGATAGGGATTACGACCGCTTGTTTGAAGATGAAGATGATTACGATTCACCTGTGATCAATATCAAAAGAAGTGATTATGAGTCACAAGGCGCGTTTCAATTTAATGCTACTACTATGTATAATGATGTAACAATTGAATTTTTCTGTAACAATGGGGCTTACTTTGATATGTTTAAGGAATTGTTGAAATATGCAGACATTAAGGGGGAGGACTTTAAAAATCAATTAGAAATATGCGTAGATACATGCCTTAATGAAAAGGTAACAAAAATAAATACAATGATAAATCAACAAGATACACTGCCTTGTCCAAATCCGGGCTTTTTTAGAGTGTTGTACAGAGAGTTTTATGATGAAGATAAATCAGACGAACTATTTGATGAAATTATTGACAATCTAAAGAATGCACTTTATCAATTATCCTATCAGATAGATTATGCGTACAACATATAACCCGGCAAAAATGGATACTCCGGTGAAAATTTTACACAAAACGGACGACCAAACTCAAGAGCAATTTTTAGATTGCGCCCATAATGAGTATAGTACACTATTTTCACAATTTATAAATTATGGGGGAAGTAATCAAGAAATTGTGGAAGCCATTAAGGAGAGGGAAGAACAAATTGGCGGAGATGAGTTTGATAATTTTAAAAGGAAAATCAATAACCTTCAAGATATAGTTTGCAAATGCCAAGAGTTTGCTCATGGTGTTTTATTATGTGACTAACTAATAAAAATGTTTTTGAATTTGTTACAAAATATGATAAAATGAAACAGAGGAAAGAAAATGGATTTTAAAAAATATGATATAAAGACGCCGCAAGATTTGATGAAATATTTTAAAACAAATATGAAATATGGCTTTGTATATAGAAATAAAATTTTTACAGAGAATGAACCAGATTTTCAGAGAAATATGGATAAATTTTATAAATTGCGTTTGAAAGAAGATTTTTTAAACAAAAAATATGGTGTTTGTTGGGATTTTTGTGAATGTGAGCGTGAATTTTTTGAATTTGCCGACATTCCGCATAAATGTTTTTTCATAGAAAGTTTTTTAAACAGAAAAGACGGCGGACCAACACATACTTTTGCATTATATAGTGAAAACAACAGGTGGTTTTGGTTTGAATATGCTTGGCAATTTCATCGAGGCATTCATGAATACAATTCGATTGACGATGCTTTAAGGGATATTATTGAAAAATTTGCAAAGTTTTATCAAAAAGACATTTTACAAGTAAGAATATATGAATTTTCAAAATTAAGAAAGAGAGTAAACACATTTGAATTTGTTGAGCATTGCATAACATCAAATAGAGTTTTATTTTAAATTCAGCAAATATTAATCTTAAATTTCAACGAAAAAACTCTTTAAACGCACCAATTTGGTGCGTTTTTATATGCCATTTACGCTTATATTTTATTCAAAAATTAGCGGGTTTTGAAAAAACATTTTTTACAAACATTGTTTTTGAAATCATCTTATGTTATAATTTTGTAGGAGCAGCGATGAAAAATTCAGCAAGATTGAAAGAAATTGTTTGTTTGCTTGAAAAAAATCATATAAATTTGTATCATGATATTTCTAAGCAACAAGTTGAAGAACACATAGCGTCTATCAAAGATATAGATAAATTATCAGATTTAGAGTTTGATTATGAGATGTTAAAATTTTTTGCACTATTCAAGGAATCGCACACCATATATCGTGTTCCGTATCAACAACTTGATAAGTCGATTTTTTACCAAAATGGCAATTTTTATCTTTTGACAAATGATAATAAATATAAAAAGATAGAAAAATTTGGAGACTTTACGACTGAAAAGGTCGCATCTTTAATAGAAGAAATTGCTTGCTTTGAAACTCGGGAATGGTTGGCCCATCAAACAAACAATTTAATAAATAATGGATATATTCTAAAAATGCTAAAAATACTCAACACAGATAGTGTAGAAATAGAAGTTGATGGCGGAGAAAAACTAGAACTTTCACTGGCTGAAAACAAATTTGCAAATCAATCAAGAAAAAAGCCTTACGAATATAAAATTTCAGATGGAATATTGTATTTGCGTTATAGACAATGCGTCAATGATCAAAAGATGCCTTTCATTGAAGTGGTTGAGCAAATAAAGCAACACTTTTTACAAGGAGAGATAAAACAATATATTTTGGATATTAGAAACAATGGTGGCGGAAATTCCGAAGTTTTAAATCCTTTTCAGGAGATGGTTAAAGAGTCAAAAATTAAAGGTGTTATTTTAATTGATGAGGGTGTTGCTTCATCTGGCATATTTGCAGTTGCGAGATTTAAAAAAGATTTTGATACCACTCTTATTGGCATGCCAACGGGTGGAACGGCTAAGCACTATGGCTATATGAAACCGCTTGAGGTTGATGGAAAACAATTTACAGCGTCAATAAGATTGTTTGATTTCAGTGATATATTTGGCTACACTGGGGCAATACAGCCGGATATAAGAGTTCCAATAACAATTGATGATATTGAGAACAAACAAAATCCGCAACTACAAGCAGCGTATGAATTTTTATTAAAATAAAATCCCGTTTATTATAATGAATTAAATACATAAGTGAAAAATCTTTTCGACTAGTCAAAAATTTTTTAAAGGAGCAATTATGGATACGCTAGATAAATATAGAATTTTCTATGAGGTTGCAAAAAGCAAAAATATCACAAAAGCAAGTGAAAGACTTTTTATTTCTCAACCCGCAGTTTCTCAAACCATAAAAAAATTGGAAGATGAATTGTCCGCGACTCTTTTTATAAGAAATAAAAAAGGCGTAGAATTGACAAGGTTTGGTCAAGAGGTTTTTCAAAGAGTTGAGACGGCTATGCTTTCTCTGGAAACAATCAATAAAATTTCACGCGATGAAAATGAATTGTTGCGTGGAAGCGTTGTTGTTGGTTCTGGGTCAAATTTGGCAAGAGAGATGTTAACATTGCCAATAAAAAATTTTTTGGACAGTTTCCCAAATGTTCAAATTATACAAATTGAAGATATTCAAACCAATTTATTCCAGATGCTAAGACAGGGTAAGGTGGATTTGATTATAACCCAACAGACAGAACAATTTAGTGAATTTTCTTTTTGTCAAATAATAAATCATAATTATGTTTTTATAAAGAAAAAGGGTGCAGAAGTTAAAAGATTTATAAAAACACCACAAGGCTCATTTACTTACAATTTGTTTGAAGAATTTGAAAAACAGTACAAGTCTCAAAATTATCCCGCAACCATTGTTTCTGGCTATCGAATGGAAATTGAACTTGTAAAACAGGGAGTTGGAGTTGCACTTGTGCCGGAATTTCTTGTTTCCAACCTCATCAAAAATGGAGAAGTGGAAGTTATTTTCAAAGATTATAAGTTGCCTGCAATAACTTTCGGTTATTACTACAATCCAGCAACTTTAACCTCGGCAACTGAAGTTTTTATGAAATTTTTGGAAGAATAATCACGTTTATCATAATTCACACTTATGATAACTATAATTTTTTGATATTTTACTTATGGTTTTGATTGATGTATAATATAATCAAGGAGGATGAAAAAAATGAAAATCAGTGATGATATTATTATTGCAAGAGTGAAAGGTCAAAATAGATTGACATTGTGTGACGGAAGCGCACTTTTTACAACTAAAGAAAAAGGAATGGTGGTATACGACTTAATTACAAAGGAAAGATATAACTTGTGGGACGATATAAAGGAATATTTGGCTTTCGGGTATTTTAAATCATTGAAAGGCTTTATGGGCAAAGATTTGGATAAAAGGACACTTGTGGCATTATACAAACATATTCAAACAGACGAATTTAAGCAAGAGTTTGTAAAGACATGTAAAGATTTTAAAGACTGGACTGACAAACTTGGTGAAGTGCTGGATAGATGTGACAATTTATATGATTTATAGATGTAACGCCAAACAATGATTTTTTGTGTATAACTTGTTTTGACAATATTGTTATTTGTGATATACTTTTTCATGGGAGTTTCAAATGAAAATATTTTATGTGCACCATGCAGAAAGAAAAATTATCGGTAAGCCATCACAGGAAGATACTTTGACAGAGCAAGGGGAAAAAGATGCAGAAATCATGTCAAATGCGTTCGTCAAATTGAGAGATAAAATGGATATAAAGGCAATATACACCTCTCAATTTTTTAGATGTAAAAGGACTACTCAAATTATTAATAAGAAATTAAAAGTGCCAATTTATGTTGACGCTCGACTTGATGAATTTAAAAGTGTTGACAATGAAACTTGGACTGATTGTCAAAAAAGGACAATATCTTTAATAAAGGAAATCGTTAATAAATATGATGAAAACGATGTTGTTTTATGCGTCACAAGCGGTGTAAATTTAACAGCGTTTGTTGCGGCGGCGTATAAATTGCAACCTAATGAGCAAATGCCTTTTCCTTTGGTGACAACATGTTCTCCGATAGGGTTTGAGATTTCAAAAACCAATTTTGAATAGATTGGCAAACCTTATGAATTCCGCACCTTTTCAACACCTCTAAACGAAGTGAATAGAAAGCGTCTCGTTAATGGTCCAACCTAATGCACAAAGGAGTGAAGCAAATTCACTCTTTTTTTGTTGCCATACAGGTGTAAAAATATAATATTTTAATAAAAAAGTAATATTTTTTAAAATTTTTGTAAAATTCTTAGTAAAACGCTTGACGCGTCGCAACCTGCGTGTTATTTTTCATTACACTTAAAAGAAATGGATAAAAAAGCGTCTAAGACGCCCAACCAAATGTTGGACGTTTAACGAATTATGTGCTAATTAAAATCCATATTTCATCATCTTTTCTATATAATTTCAGACAATCCATAGCCCCATCATGTCAAGCTTGATTTTGAGAAAAATCGGTGTATTTTTTCATTTTTATAAAAATTTTTTCAATTTTTGCAAAATCTTTGGTAAAACGCTTGACACAATGGGGGGGGGATTATGTATAATATTAATGTAGATATAGTATAAATATTGCAAAATTCAAAAATTTGACTAAAATCTGACAAAATTCGACAAAATAAGTTGACGGAGCAAATATACTATTCTATAATATATTATATAAAACATCTTGGAATTAGTAATTTCATAAAAGGAG
>CANQHL010000047.1 GCA_947623775.1 uncultured Clostridia bacterium | reverse complement strand
GGCAAGACTGTTGTACATTTTATAAGAGAATTTCGTTATCCGGTTGGAGAGTACATATATGCAGTGCCTGCAGGACTAATTGATAAAGGTGAAGATGCCATAGAGAGTGCAAAACGTGAAATAGAGGAAGAAATTGGCGGAAAGGTTGTAAAAATAGAAAGAAGTGAGACGGCATCATATTCATCTGCTGGAATGACTGATGAAAAGATTGAAACATTTGAGGCGGAGATAGCCCTTGAAAATGGCAAACTTGGTAAACAAAATTTAGGTGATGATGAAAATATTGATGTAATCTCATTGCCTATGGAAGATGTTGAACAACTGCTTGATAAAGGCAAATGGGGATTAAAAGATAAACTTGGATTAAGAAGTTTTATAAACAAACAAAAGGTTAAAAAATTAGAAGCACGAGTTAAGGAACTTGAATCAAAAATTGATGAAGAAAAAGAATAGGAGGAGTTGTGAGAGAAGTTGGATGTTTTGTTGGTAAATTCTTACCTCCTCATATCGGGCATTTGAGCGTGATTGATAAAGCGTTAAAAGAATGCGAAAAGGTGATTGTTGTGCTTGCGGAAAATCCCGAACGTTCTAAAAAAGAATGCGAAAGAACCTCATTTCCATATTTTTCACCAGAAAAAAGGTTAAATTGGTTTAAAAAACACTATAAAAATGTAAAAAATATAAAATTTGTATTTTTAGATGAAAGCGGACTTAAAAGTTTTCCTGATGGATTAAAAGAGTGGTCGGAGCGATTTAAAAATGTTGTAAAAGACAAAATAACCGCAAAGTATGCAGATGAAAGTTATCGCGAGTTGAATGAAAAATATTTCCCCGAATGTGAATTTGTTCCCATTGATCGAGATAAAATTGCAGTTCACGGGACAAATATAAGAGAGGATGAAGAGTACTTAAAATACGTTATACCTGAGGGTTTAGAAGAAATAAAAGAAGAAATTAAAAAGATAAGAAAGGAGAAAAAATATGAATAATCTATTAATTGATTTTTATGAATTAACAATGGGACAAGGATATTTTAATCAAAAAAAGCAAAATCAAACGGCTTGCTTTGATTTGTTTTTCAGAAAATGTCCAGATAATGCAAGTTTTGTGCTTGCAAATGGCGTGCAATCTTGCCTTGAATATTTGCAGAATTTTCATTTGAATGATGAAGAAATCGAATATTTGAAAAGTTTGGGTAAATTTACACCCGAATACATTGATTATTTAAAAAATGTAAAATTTACAGGTGATGTTTATGCCGTTCCTGATGGAACTGTTGTATTTCCAAATGAACCTGTAATAACAATAAAGGCTCCATTACTTGAAGCACAACTTGTTGAAACCGCACTTTTGTTGTTGTTTAATCGTTCTTCACTTATCACGTCAAAAGCAAGCAGAATTGTAAGAGCGGCAAAGGGAAGAGGTGTGATGGAATTTGGAACTCGACGTGCTCAGGGATTGGAAGCTGCTAATGAAGGGGCAGTAGATGCGTATGTGGCTGGCGCTATTGGAACGGCTTGCACAATGACCGGCAAAATGTATGGCGTTCCCGTACTTGGAACAATGGCACATAGTTTCGTGCAAAGTTTTGATAGTGAGTATGAAGCATTCAAAGCATATGCACAATCATTCCCAGATAACGCTACTCTTCTTGTGGATACATATGATACGTTAAAAAGTGGTTTGCCAAATGCAATAAGGGTTGCAAAAGAGGTTCTTCAGCCAATGGGTAAAACGCTTGCTGGCATAAGAATAGATAGTGGCGACCTTGCTTATTTAACAAAGCGTGCAAGAAAAATGTTAGACGATGCGGGTCTTAAAGATGCAAAAATATGTGTTTCAAACTCATTGGACGAGAATTTAATCACCGATTTACTTAATCAAGGTGCACCAATCGATACATTTGGTGTAGGTGAAAATCTTATTACTGCAAAATCTCAGCCAGTATTTGGTGGTGTATACAAACTTGTAGCAATTGATAACGGCAAAGAATTAGAACCTAAAATAAAAATTTCGGACAATGTAGAAAAAGTTACAAATCCAGGCTTTAAAGATATTATAAGACTTTATGATAAAGATGGAAAGATAATCACCGACTACATTGCCATGATGGACGAACCTCTTCCAACTTCGCCATTGCGATTAAAAGCACCGGATTCGACATGGAAGTATAAGACGGTGAAAGATTTCACTCCTGTCCGAATAAGAGAAAAGATGATGGAGAATGGAAAGATAATTTACAACATGAAGACGTTGGAACAAAAGAGAAATTATGTTCAAGACCAACTCGACACTCTCTGGGAAGAAAATCTCCGATTGACCAATCCGCAAACATTTATCATTAGTCTAAGTCCAAAACTTGAGGCAACAAAGGAAAAATTATTGAGTGAACACAATCGGGGTGCACATTTACCTAAACACGAAACAAAAAATGGGAGTGAAGTGTTAGATCTTGAAGAATTAAATAAATAAAAACGAAAAATATAGGAGAGAATTTTCTTCCTATATTTTTAAAATAATGTATAAAAGCGTTTTAAATAAACATAATTAGCATGAGAGGTGATAATTATGAAATTAAAAGATAGTCAAACTTATTTAAACTTGGCAAGAGCATATACATCTGAATGCTCGGCAAGAACCCGCTATGAATTTGTGGAATATGGGTTGAGATATAATGGATATGAGGCCCTTGCACAAATAGTTGATACCATAGCCTATCAGGAATTTAATCATGCGAGAATGTTGTACACGCAGATTCAAAGTGCCAGCAACAGTCAAATAGAAAATATTGATATTGAAGCCGGTTTTCCATTTAAGGAAAAATGGGATATGGAAGAAAATTTAAGATTATTGGCGGAAGATGAAAAATTGGAAGCGGAAGCGTATGAAGAATTTGCGGCGGTAGCCGAGCAAGAGGGATTTAAAGAGGTGGCACAATTGTTTAGAATGATTGGTGCGGTAGAAGAAAGACATAAAAATTTGTTTTTAAATCTTCATGAACAATTTAAAGACAAAACTCTTTATAAAAAGAACAAAAAGACAATGTGGATTTGTCCGAATTGTGGCCATGTGTATTTTGGGGAAGAGGCGTGGGACAAATGTCCGTTATGCCAAGCCAAACAGGGGGTATGCCAAGTTAAATTGCCGGAAGAGTTAATATGTTGGTAGCAAAATTAGATTGAAGAAAACCTTCGTGATACTGTGTTTGCTGTAAAACGTTGAAAAACAACCATTTAGGCTAATTTTTCTCCTGCTTTGCTTTATGGGGTCCCCGCAAATTGTAAAATTTGTGGGGAGAGGAGAACATGAGCGAAAATTATAAAAATTAAAGTGAGAAAAACAAAAGAAGTTTATCTCACTTTTTGATTGTGATAGTTTTTATCACATTACATAATGTCTTTGCAATATCTAACTTATCAAAAGCGGTTATTTGATTAAAGTCTTTGTCAATAATAAAGGCTTTGTGACTCTTTTGGGATATATTTGCAATATCGTTTGCGACAACAAAATCGCAATTATTATTTTGAAGGAGTTTATATGCAACGCTTTTCAATTCGTTTTCCTCAACATTGGAAAGAAGCTTAAAGCCAATTAAAATGCAATTTGGACTCCATTTTTTAAGTTTAGAGATGATTTTTGGCGTAGGAACAAGTCTTAAAATCAAGTCTTTTTGATTGGAGGAAATTTTTTTGCTGTTATCAATTGAAATTGATGGTGATGATAAAATGCTTAAAATTTCTTCTTTTGATTTATTCTCTAAATTTGTTGCAAGAATTTCACTTGACGACACTGCTTGCACTGTATAATCGGAAATTGCCATGCTGTGAACGATTATATCTATTTTTTCATTTGTCAAAATCTCATGTAATTGATCATAAACATTTTGTACACTTTCGACATTAATTTCGCAAATTTTACTAGAAAAAGGCGGCTTTTTTGCGGTTTTCGGGCATAAATAATACAATTTTTCAATATTATCAAAATTATTTAAAAATTCACTAGCAATTATGCTTCCAAGCATACCACTTGAAGAATTTGTTATTTTCCTAACATTATCAATTTTTTCGCTTGTTCCGCCTGCAGTTATTAACACTTTCATACCAACTCCTCATCTAAAAAATCAACAATATCTTTTGTACCTGCAAGTTTTCCCTCGTCTACGACTCCGCAGGCAAGTTCGCCTACTTCTGGATTTATAAATTTATAACCATAATTTTTTAATTTTGAAATATTGTCTTGAACTATTTTGTTATGAAACATATTCACATTCATTGCTGGTGCAAAAATCACTTTTGACTTACAGGCTAAGACTGTTGAGGAAAGGGCGTCGTCTCCAATACCATTTGCCACTTTACCTATGATGTTTGCGGTGGCTGGTGCAATTAATATTGCATCAGCGATGGATGCAAGTCTGATGTGTTTTATATCGTATGTGTTTTCTTCGTCAAATAAATCAACGACAACATTGTTTTTGGATAATGTGCTGAATGTAAGAGGGGATATAAACTTACAAGCGTTTTTAGTCATAATCACAAACACATTTGCGCCTCTTTTTTTCAGTGCACTTAAGATGCTTGCTGACTTATAAGCGGAAATACCTCCACAGACTCCTAAAACTATATTTTTATTTTTAATCATATTTCTTCTCCTTTCACTTGCATTATACAACAAAATGTGGTATAAGTAAAATATATAAATGTTATATCGTATATAAGGAGGGCTTATGTCAAACATTGATTTTGACTTATTAAAAATTTTTTATGAGGTCGCAAAAGAGGAGAACATCACCAGGGCAAGCAAAAATTTGTACATTTCCCAGCCGGCGGTTTCTCAGAGCATAAAAAAACTTGAAGATGAACTTGGTGGCATACTTTTCAAACGTGGAAATAAGGGAATTTCATTGACTGAAGAGGGCAAAAGTTTTTTTGAATATGTAAAGATTGCAATAGAAACCATAAAAAGAGGTGAAGACGAGTTTTTGAATTATCGTGAGTTGCAAAAGGGTAAAATAAGTATAGGTATATCTACAATGCTTGCTAAGCAAGTCTTGATAAAACCGCTTTTGAATTTTCATAAAGATTACAAAAATGTAAAGATTGAAATTGTCAACGGCTTGACTGGTGACCTACTTGACTCACTTGAAAAAGGAAAACTTGATGTTGTAATATACAGTGAGAATATTAAAAATAGTAGGCTTGAAAGCATAAGCATAAAAGAATGTCACTATTGCTTTATTTATAACAGTGATTTTTATTCATTTCCACAGGCAATATCTATAAAAGACTTAATCAATTTCCCACTTGTGTTGCAAAGTAAAAATTCAAGTACAAGAGAAATGTTTGATCTATTTGCAGAAAGAAATGGAGTTGTGTTTGAAAATTCCACCGAAGTTGTCAGTCAAGAACTTGTAAAAACGCTTACCGAATGTGGGCTCGGAGTCGGGTTCTTTATTAAGGAATTTTTAAGTAAATCAGATAAAAAAGTGCTAAAAATATTAAAAATAAAGGAAAAAATGCCTATTTTTCAAATAAAACTTGCAAAATCATCTTTTCAGGAACCATCACAGGCGACAAAGAAGTTTATTGAATATATTATAAATAACAATTAATTTATTTAAAAACATACAAAATTTAAATTTTTCTTGCAAGAAAAAAAATAAATCCATTATAATAAGTGTATGTTAGATTATGAGAAAAATTTTACTGAAAAATTAATAGCAGGAATAGATGAGGCGGGACGAGGACCACTTGCGGGGCCCGTTGTTTGTGCGTGTGTTATTATGCCACTTGAGAAAGAAAAAGTTATAGATGGTATAAACGATAGCAAACAACTTAGTGAGAAAAAACGAGAATTTTTATATGATAAAATAATTCAAAATGCTATTTCATATTCAATTGTGGAAATTGATGAAAAAGTTATAGATGAAATCAACATTTATAATGCGACAAAACTTGGAATGAAAAAGGCTCTTGAAAAATTAAGCGTGACGCCTGAACGCATTTTGATTGATGCAATGAAAATTGATACGCAATTGCCACAAAATAATATTATAAAGGGAGACACTCTTTCATATAACATTGCGGCAGCATCAATACTTGCCAAAGTTTATAGAGATAGGTTGATGAAAAAATATGATGAGATATATCCTCAGTATGGGTTTGCTCAGCACAAGGGCTATGGAACTAAAATGCACTATGAGGCTTTGAGGCAATATGGAAAATCCAAAATTCATAGAGAAACATTCTTGAAAAATATGAAAGATGATTTAAGGGCGTAGTGAAAACACTTCGCTTTTTTATTGTTTAATATCTTGTCAAGGTCACATCGTAACATTTTTTATTTTTTTGTTTATATTGTATATGGGGGAAGTTTACAAAGGAGAAAAAATGAGTAGTTTATTAATAACTATCATTGGCGTATCTTTTATTTTTTTAATGTCAACATTGGGCGGTGGAGTGGTTTTTATATTCAGAAAAGATGTTAGCGGAAAAACCAACAGCATATTTCTAGGTTTCGCTTCTGGTATAATGATTGCTTCATCTATATGGTCACTGCTGTTGCCGGCAATAGAGCAGTCAAGTGAACTCGGGAGATTAAATTTTATGCCCGCAGCTGTCGGAATAATTTTAGGAACATTATTTTTGGTGTTAATGGATAAATTAGTTCCAAAAATTCTAAATAAGAAAAGCAGCAGCATTAATTTATCAACTCCCTTTAAATTGTTCTTGGCTGTTACACTTCATAATATTCCCGAAGGGTTAGCGGTCGGGCTGGCATTTGGAAATGCCTATGTTGGAGGACAAATTTCCTTGTTTTACTCCGCTCTTTGGCTTGCTATAGGTATTGGTATACAAAATTTCCCAGAAAGCAGTGCAATAAGTTTGCCATTAAAAGATAAATTAAAAAGCAATAAGAAAGCATTTTTTTACAGTGTTTTAAGTGGTGGCGTGGAACCTATAATGGCGGTGCTTGGCATTATACTTACAAAATTTTTTTCATTTTTATTGCCGTGGCTTCTTGCCTTTTCCGCAGGTTGTATGTTGTTTGTTGTTGCGGAAGAACTTATTCCTGAAGCAAAAGCCGCTCATCCATCTACTGCAAGTGGCTGGGGGTTGATTATTGGCTTTGTCGTTATGATGGTTTTAGATGTGGCACTTGGATGAAATTTATGTATAAATTAAATCATTTATTAGATACTAATTTTATTAGCGCATGTGCAGCGGAAGAAATTTTAAGGCACTTAAAATTTTAAAAATTGCTATGCAATTTTTGTGTGCGGATGCACACACTTCCGCTGTGGTCAAGCGGTTAAATCAAGCGGTTTTAATTAAAGAGGTGAAGGGGTAGCATGTATTATAATTATCATGGTATAGCAAAGCGACTTATTCTTGATGGAAAATTGAAGGGATATCGATTTGTAGATTCATATAATGGAATAAGTCCGGCACTAGTCTTGTATTTTGAAGGGCACAATCCCATGCCTATCAGGGATTATGCCTGGGAGCAGTACATAGATTTACTTATGGCGTATTCAAGTGATGATAAGAGTGATGGCAATGTGAAACAAAAAGGAAAATAACTTGTTCTATGCACTCAAATTTTGTTATTTACCCCAGTCGATTTAATCTTTGTTTAAATATTAAAATTTTTTAGAGTAAAAAGAGCAACAATTAGCATTTTAGTTGCTTTCTTTTTTTATAAAATGAATAAAATTTATTAAAAAGTCAAAAATTTTATAATTTAATTATTTGACAAATGATAAATTTGGGTAATATAATTATAGTTAACAATTAAAAATTTTTGGAGGCTAAAAGTGGCTAAGGAACGAAAAGAGGTAGAAATTTCAACCAACAGAATAATAATTCCTATTGCATTCATTTTGTGTTCTATCCTATTTGAAATTGCAAATTTTTTGTATCTCGGTTTTACCGATTCAAGTGGAGAGAGGATGATATTTCCTCGATATTTTATAATTGACTTTACAATCATTGTTATGATTGCCGGAGTTTTATATTTAATTAGAAATAAAAAGGCAAATTTGATTGTTTTTTGCATTATACTTGCTGTACATGCAATAATAAATATAGCAAATACAACACTTTTTGCAATATTTGGTGACATTTTATCATTTGACTTGTTGAGATTAGGCAAGGAGGCGCAAGCCGCATTTTCAGTTGACTTACTTGATTGGGGCGGACTAGTTATGAATGTTGGGCTTTATGTTTTGTTTATAACATGTGCCATAATTTTCACAAGAAAAAATAAAAGTGTGTATCATGTAAAAAATTTCTCATCTCCAATACTTGCCCTTGCATTCTTCTTGCTTATTGAATCATTTTCATTTACGCTCATGCAGGCACAAATAAGTACGCTGAATGATACAAGTACTGCAGAAAATCAAATAGAGTTAAGTGATAAATATTTGTGGGATAATTTTCAATTTAAACTTGACGCCTATAAAAAATTTGGGCATTTTGGGTTTTATACAAAAGAAGTGATAAACATGGTAAGCAGCCAGGAACTCACTCCCGAACAAAAAGATGAGTATGAGACATATATTGATGATGGTTATGTTGCGGGGGACTCTTCGGCACCATTATATAATGATAATTTAATTGTTATATTAATGGAAAGCGTAGATTTATTTTCCATAGATCCAATATATACACCAACATTGTGGAGCATGATGCAGGGGAACAATTCATCAATATATTTCTCCAATTTTCATGCTAGAAATAGAACAAACAACAGTGAGGGAATAACGTTGCTTGGAAGCATGCCAAAAACAAGATCACTCAAGAGTGCGGCAATGAAGGGATATAATTTTGCATATTCACTGCCTAGGCTTTTTAAGGGTAATGATGAAAATGCAGTCACAACTTACGTGCATGCCAACACAAGAACATATTATGGCAGAGACGTAACTCATAACGCAGATGAAATAGGCTTTGACCGCATGATAAATATAGAGGATTATACGGGAAGTGAGGAATTAAAGAAGTGGGGAGATTGGGTTCCCGACTATAAATTTGTTGAGA
>CANQHL010000046.1 GCA_947623775.1 uncultured Clostridia bacterium | reverse complement strand
GTAGATAACAAACAAATTGAAAAAATCTAAACATAATTCCCTCCTTATATATTTTGACTGCACGCATACGCCGTTGAAAATGCAGTTTGCAAATTAAATCCGCCCGTGAGGCAATCAATATCAAGTACCTCACCGATAAAATACAATCCTAAAACAATTTTGCTTTCCATGGTTTTTGGATTGATTTCTTTTAGATTTACACCACCGGCTGTTATTATACCACTTTCTATAGGATATAGTTTATCATATTTTAGTGAAAAGTTCTTTAATAAAGAAATTAATTCCAATCTTTGCTCCTTTGTGAGCAAATTTACTTTTTGTGTCAATGACAAGTTTAGTCTTTGCGAAAATACCTCCACAAGTCTTGCAGGCAACAACCCTTTTAATAGATATTTTACATTTTTATTAGGCATATTTGAAGTGTCTCTTAAAATTCTTTCATTTAACATTTTTTCATCTAGCGCAGGTTTAAAATCAATTGATATTTTCACGTCTTTTGCCTTTCCTATAAAACTTGAAAGGCTCAACGCCAACGGGCCTGAAATTGCATTGTTTGTAAACAATAGTTCGCCAAGTTGTGAAAATGTGTTATTATCATAAATTGCATTTAATTTTATATTTTTTAATGATAAACCCTCTAAATCCTTGCAAAATTCATCTTTTATCTGTATAGGAACAAGTGCCGGGCGTGGGCTGACAACGCTATGCCCGAATTCTTCTGCAAATCTATATCCATCACCTTGACTGCCTGTCGCAGGATAACTTTTGCCACCCGTTGCTATTATAACCTTATCAAATCGATAAATTCCCATTTTAGTTTTAACCAAAAATTGATTTTCAATTTTTACAATCTTTTCCACTTTGTTTTCAAGCAAAAATTTGCAATCTTTTGCGTGATTTACAAGCGCTTTGGTTATGTCACTTGCCTTATCAGACTGCGGAAACACCCTGTTTCCTCTTTCCATTTTTAATTTCACCTTGTTTTCTTCAAAAAATTTAATGGTGTCTTGGCATGAAAAACCATTGATTGCAGACATCATAAACTTTTTGCCATTTACAACATTTTGAAGATACCCCTCAATGTCTGTATTATTTGTGACATTACATCTTCCCTTGCCGGTTATGTATATCTTTTTACCGCATTTTTCGTTGCTGTCAAAAATACAAACATCATAACCTTTCTTTGCAAGAAATCCGCCAGCCATTAAGCCAGATGCACCGCCACCTATTATAGCAATCTTCATTTTGCCCTCACCAAAAGATTTAGTTCATCTTCTGTAAGGTCGGCAAACTCTCCGCGTTTTAATCCTCCGAGTTTTACCCCGCCTATCCTTACTCTTTTAAGCAGTTTTATCTCATGTCCGATTGCTTCAATCATTCTTCTTATTTGTCTATTTTGCCCTTCGTCTATCACTATTGAAAGTTTTGTGTATCCATTTTCATAGGAAAGCCATTCCACTTTTGCAGACGGCATTCTTTCACCATCAACAACGACTCCCTTTCTCATAACCGCAAGTTCACTCTCTTTTATCTCACCCTCAACTGTCACTCTGTATTCTTTTTCTATCGAAAAACGAGGATGAGCAACTCTATTTGCAAAATCACCATCATTGGTAAGAATAATTAGCCCCTCAGTATCATAGTCAAGTCTGCCTATTGAAAAAAGTCGCTCCTCACAATTTATTAAATCATAGATTGTTTTTCTTCCCTTTTCATCATGATTACTGCACGCATATCCCTTAGGTTTATTGAGTTTTATGTATACAAAAGAAGAGGGCAATTTTATTACCCTGTCTTCTACTGTTATCTTGTCCTTTTTCTCATCTATAGTTGTCCCGAGTTCTTTAACAACTCTCCCGTTGACCTTTACTACTCCGGACATTATTATTTCATCACACTTACGTCTTGATGCCAAACCGCTGTTTGCTAAATATTTATTTAATCTCATTTTACCATTTTTCTACAAAGTCTTTAACTTTAGACCAGATAGAATTTCTCCTTACACTTTCCATTGTATACACTTTTTCGGTAAAATGCAAGTTTTTATCAATAAAAATTTTAATCTCTCCAACTTCGATGCCTTTTTCAACCGGTGCTTTTATTTCTTTTATAATATTATATTCATAAGTCACTTTTGGTATTTCTTCTGCTTTTAACGGGTAAAAATACTCACCATAAGTCCCAATTTCAACTGTTTCCGCTTTACCATCTATCACGGGCAAATTATTGTTGTAGGCATAATTTGAAGTTAAATCAAAGTAATTGTATTCATTAAATGCCCTTTCTAACAACTCACCGCTTTCCTCAAACATTGGCCCGCAGTTTAACACCACGCATACAACATTCATGCCATTTCTCTCACAACTTGAGACCAAACATCTTCCAGCATCATCGGTGAAACCTGTTTTCACGCCATTGCAACCCTCCAAGGTGTTCAAAAGTTTGTTTTTATTCTTTAAATACCTTGTTTTTCCTCCCGCATTGGTGATTTTTGTATTCTTGGTTGAAACAATTTCTCTGAATACATCATTTTGCATTGCATAACTTGTGATTAACGCAAGATCATAAGCTGTTGTGTAATGCGATTTGCTATCAAGTCCATGCGTATTTTCAAAATGACTGTTAAACGCCCCAATTTTAAATGCAGTTTTATTCATAAGAGTGACAAATTTATCCATACTGCCACTGATTTGCTCACCAATTGCCACTGAGGCATCATTGCCTGAAACAAGCATTAAGCCATACAATAAATCACGCATAGACATCTCTTCGCCCTCTCGTAAATATATGCTTGTTCCACTTATCCCAACAGCTTTCGGTGAAATTTTAAATATTTTATCTAAATCATTGCAATTTTCAATTGCGGTTATGGCAGTTATAATTTTTGTTGTGCTTGCCATAGGCAATTTTGTGTCTGAGTTTTTCTCATACAAAACACGCTTGGAATTTGCTTCCATCACACACATGCCCTTTGCCGAAGTCAATTGTTCAGCACGGGCAAAATGCGTGCCGCCACCCACAAAAACGCCAATCAAAAATACGGCAATAAAAAAGAGAGCAAAAATTTTTTTGCACTTTTCAAATCTATTCATCTTCACTCTCCCAATCTTCACCCTCTATTTCTTCACCCTCATTTTCACTCTCTTCTTTCTCCTGTTTTTCCATCTTGGAAATAAGGGAATTGAACAAATTCAAGAATGTTTGATACAGTGTTTTATTCTCCACATTGACAAAATTTACATCCCCCTCTTTGATTATTAAAAAGCCTACAGGAGACATGCTCATTCCTCCGCTTGAACCCCCAGCCATTGGAAAATGATTTGCAACTCGCCTAGACGACAAGTCCGCATATTCTCCGCCACCTACAACATATCCCACCGTCACTCGGGAAATTGGAATAATTGTTGTTCCATCTGACGTCTCAACCGCCTCGCCTATAACAGTGCTTGAATCAACAATGGTCTTTATCTTATCCATAGCGACATTGATTAAATTATTGATGTTATCATTACTATCAAAATATTTCATTTTTATACTCCTTTTTCTTCAACTATTTGCTTATCATTTGTTTTTTTCTTAGTTAGAATAACCGACCTTACCAAAGAATATACCACATCAAACAAAGAAATTGACATTGACGACTTTAAAGCGAATTGGCATATCTTTTTGTTGTATGAAATCGTATCGTAAACTCCAAATGATGCTGTGGGCTTTGAATTCTTTATTGACGCCATTATTGACATAAGCAGTGCATTGACCGTTCCACCTAACAACGCCGACTGAAAGGCGTCACCTACGCCAAGATTATAAAACACAAACAACTCTTTTAGTCTTGTTTTGTCCTTTAATTCATGGCTGAACATTTCAAAAAATATCACCTCTTTGCTCTGGGTGTTTAATTCGTGGCTTTCAAGTTCATTTTCCTTTTTTGTTAAAATCTTTTTATTTTCAATCCAAAATTGCTGATACTCAACTTTAATTCCAAACACAAACACGCCAAATGCACCCGACTTTTCCAAAACATTAAAAGATATGCGCCCCTCGATTTTGACGGGAATGAACAATAATAAAATTATAAAAAAGGGAATTAGCAAATAATAATTCACTTTATCACCTCCTTTATTGCATTTGAAATTATAAATCCGGCATTTTCGACATCTTCTTTAATGTCTTTTGTCGTTAAAATCACCTCTCGTTCATCTTCCTTTATGCTGTTTGAAAATATCATAAAAGGCACTCCAATCGAAATGCAATCCACACCCACCGTCTCTTTACAAATTCTGTTTCCAAATCGATTTACGCCACTGCCCGGCGTCATACCTGATGTCGTTATTTGAAAGGAAGTCCCGAGACGAGACAATGATGAAGTTGTGAGAGAATCTATAACGATAATTAAATCTATCTTTAATTTTTGCGACAATATTTTAACGATTTCAAGTGTTTCTATACCCGTATAGAAAAAAATGTTTGGACAAAATTTAAAGATGTTATTATTTTTATTTAATGGATTTATCTCAATTTCATCAAAAACCGTTTTGCCAAGACGATCTGCATCAATATCAGGATTTCCAAGTCCGACTATCAAAATTTTATCTTTCTTTTTTAAATTAAACGACGATATGCACCTTTTCAATCTGCTTTTTATCATATCCGTCAATGTAACAATGCACTCATGCCCAAGTTCGCTAAAAAAGGGACAATTGATTATAAAATATTCGCCGGCCGCCAACCCCGCTTCCTTTACGTCTTTCTCTTCAACTTTCATATGAGCCTCAGTGATTCCGTATTTTCCGGTCTCTTTTACACTATATCCAAACCTTTTTAAATCCCTTCCGCATTCATCTATTAAATCAAACATACAATTATTTTGTTAAATTTTAAAAAAAATATTTATTTTACTTGATTTCTTGTTTTTTTTATGTTATACTTTTGTCTAGAGTAAAATTTATAAAGGAGATAAGTATGCCTAATATTAAATCAGCGGAAAAAAGAGTGAAAATTATTGAAAAAAAGACTGCAATCAACAAAGCTGCAAAATCAAGAATTTCAACTTATGCAAAAAAGTTTAAACTTGCTGTTGCAAACAATGAAGTTGAAAACGCTAAAAATTTATATAGCGAAGTTGTTTCTCTTCTTGACAAAGCCGCAAGTGAAAATATTATTCACAAGAACAACGCCAGCAGAAAAAAAGCTCATTATGCAAAAATGCTTGAAAGTTTGAATAAATAAACCGATTGTCAAGTCTAATAGGCTGAAGATAGTAAACTTCAGTCTTTTTTTTATGTTTTATCTCATTGTTCCATTTTCACTACTCAAACACGCTTACTTCTCAAACACATTTACTGCTCCAAACATGTTCACCGAGCATCTTATATCCCTTCCGCATTCACTTACAACTTATTTAATTTAAGCACCATTTCTATTAAATCTTATTATTGACTTTTTGCAATATTTTTGTTATATTTTATTCATGGATAAAAAATTGGGATTTTTTTCTGCGTGTAAACTTTTATGGAAAATCGGGAGTAAAAAAGATAAGGCTATATTTATAGTTCTTCTTTTTGCCTGCATCATTCGCTCTTTCACATTTTTACTTATTCCACTTATCACCTCTTGCGTTATTTCCAAACTTTCCGGCAACTCCGCTAGCATTCTTTTTATTAAATTCCCAGACCGCCTATCTAATACCGCAGTGATTTTGATTGCCTTTGCATTTTTGCCCGTTCTTCAAATTACTGCAACTGTTCTACGGGCTTTAATGAAACTTTTTGCTTATAGAATGAGCAATAAAACTCATATCGAAGCATTGAATTATATCCTAGAATATAGAAAAAACTTCAACCTTAATATGACCGATGGAGAAGCAAGTTACATTGTCAAAAGTGCCAGCGACCAAGTTTTCTCATTTTTTGAAGATTTCTTAATTAAAATCTTTACACCAATCGTTATTGCCGTTTTCTCCTGCATTTACATTGCCGTTGTAAATATTTACGCACTTCTTATCATTCTTGCAACGCTTGCAATAATGAACCTTTCTATTTGTTATAGAATAGTTATGGATAATAAAATAAACAAAATTCTTGAAAGGATAAGCGGAAAACAAAACAATCACTTTCTTAATAATATCGAAAATCTGCCTTTTATTGGCTTTTTCAAAACAAGAGAACGTGAATATCAAATTTTGAAAGAACTCAATGATGAAAATTACAAAAATCAAAAGAAAAAATTAAATACATATCTTATTTATTGGACATTTACTCACCTGATTGAATATGTTAGCGCAATCGGTGTGGTGCTTCTCGTTTTAAGCAACAAATCAATGCCTATGTCGGAAATAACATCTGCACTTATCATAATTATCCCATATCTTCTTGACGTGTACAATAAGTATGAGGATCTCGCCTTTGTTATGAGCAACGTGCAACAATATTCTATAAAAATTTCAAGATTACTTCTTTTGAAAGAAAATCCTGAAAATATTATTGAAATGGGCAAAATATTGCCAAAAGATGAAAAAGTCAATAAAATAACCATCAAAAATATGGATATTGAGATTGGAGAATTTTCAAAAGTAGTTCAGGAAATAAACTTATACAAGGGACAAATAAATTGTCTTGCCGGCGGTAGCGGAAGTGGAAAATCTTCACTGATAAACTGTTTGCTGGGGCTAAAAGAATATAAAACCGGCGAAATTATTATAAATGATAAATATCAAATAAACTCATTATTTTTTGAAAATGATAGAGTGGCACTCGCTTTTCAAGAAGAAAATTTGTTTGATAGAAATTTTCAAGAAAATGTTATGTATCCCGACACACAACTTAACGACAAGACTAAAAACCTTATAAATGATTTCAGTTTGCAAGAAATATTTGATAGAAATCAAACAAATGAATCAATAAAAACCACCCTTTCAGGTGGAGAAAAACGTAGAATAAATTTAATTCGTGCATTTGCAAAAGATGCTGAAATTTATATTTTTGATGAACCAACAAACGACCTTGATGGCAAAAATGTTGAAAAGGTGCTATCGAACCTTGTAAAAATTAAAGAAAATTCAATCGTGATTGTTGTTTCACATGATAAAAGGCTTGTGGAAATAAGTGATAATGTTATAAAATTTTAATGTTTTTATAAAAAAGTGGCTTTAAAAGCCACTTTTTTAAATTTATCATATAGTAATGCAACAAATTTTTAAGCCATTTAATTCATTTCGGCTTCATCATCATTGTTTGCAGATTGCTTTGTTTGCTGATATTTTTGAATAATTTTTTCGCTGTCTGCGTATATTGTTTTACCATATGGTGCTTCGAAACCATAAATTGGACGCTCAAAAATTATCCATGTGAAATTTTTATCATCTTTAAATTTTTCCTTATCTTTAATATCTTCCGTAAAGAAACAACCATCAGTAAATACAATCCTATTTACTTTATCACCTTCTGTAAAAGCGTTTAGGGCACAATTAATGTCTGTTCCAAATCCGCCCTTAATTTTAAAATTGTCTAAATCATTTACTTCTCTGATTTGTTCAAAGCCATAAAATTCAAGATCAAAACAACCTACTTTAAGATCTGTTTTATTAACTAATGGTTTTAATTGATTTAAGAATCCTTTTATCAAGTCCGTACTGACACTACCAGATGTGTCAATAAGCACTTCTGTTACAGAATGTGCTGACTTTGTTGTTTCTTCTTTCTTTTCCTCCATTATAAACCTCCATTCTTAGATAATAATTATAACATATTTTCATTCTGATGTCAATATTTTTCTTTTGCCATTTGTATCTTATACTCCATTCATCCCCCGAATCAATAACCTTTACAGGCATAAAGTAGCAAAAAACAAGGTACAAACTAAAAAAGACAGGAGTTATCTCTTGTCTTTTTCGCATTTGCATTTGAATTTTCTCTTTATTTTGCTAATTTCAAAAATTAGTAACTAAAATCCACTTTTTAATAAACTAAGTCGATAAGACCAAATTTTCCGTCTTTTCTTCTGTAAATGATGTTTATTTTGTCCGTGTCAGCATTTATAAACACATAGAAATCGTGTCCTAAACGCTCAATGGCAAAGCGTGCCTCATCTACAAGCATTGGTTGAAGTTCAAATGTTTTTGTTCTGAATACGTCAGGAAGTTGTTCAGGTTCTTCCTCAATAAATTCAAATGGCAAAAAGTTTTCTTGTTTTGAACCTCTCGCTCTAATCATTTTTCTCTTTTCGCTGTTTCTTACAATTTGTTTTTCAAGTTTTGGCAACGCAAAGTCAATATTATTGTACATGTTGTCGCTTGTAACCTCACTTCTGTACATAAGTCCCTTGCTTGACACTGTGATTTCAAGTTTCTCCTGTTTTGCAACCCTTGAACATACCACTTTTACATTCATAGTATCATCAAAATACTTCTCAAGTCTTGTCAACTTCTCAGTTAAAATTCTTTGAAGTCTTTGGCTGACTTTATAGCCGCCTCTTTCCAATATATCTAATTTCATTTATTACCTCCGTAATTATATATTAACAAATTTTTTCTTATTTTCAAAACAAAATTCAATTATTATTAAAAGTTAATTTGCCATTTTCTATATCTATTATTATTCCACCCTCTTTATTAAGTTGGCCAAGCAAAATTTTTTCTGCTATTTGATCCTCAACTTCTTGTTGAATAAATCTTTTTAGTGGTCTTGCACCATATTCAACATTAGAACCTTTTTCAACGATAAAATCAAGTGCATCTTCGGTCATTTTTAAAGACAAATTTTTCTCTTTAAGTCTTTTATTTATATTTTTTATCAATATTTTCGCAATCTTTATTAAATCTTGCCTACTTAGCGGATCAAAAATGCAAATTACATCAATCCTGTTTATAAGTTCCGGCTTAAATTTGCTCTTTAACGCATCCATGTAAATCTTTTTAGAATCAATTTCTTCCTCTTCTTCATGATAGCCAAAACCTAATTGTTTACGTTGCTCTTTAACCTCTTTGGAGCCAAGGTTGCTGGTCATTATTATAATACAATTTTTAAATGAAACCGTTCTTCCCTGTCCATCGGTCAATCTTCCATCATCAAGTATTTGTAAGAGTGCGTTAAATATATCAGGATGTGCTTTCTCTATTTCATCAAAAAGTACAACGGAATATGGTCTTCGGCGAACCTGCTCTGTAAGTTGACCGCCCTCCTCATATCCGACATATCCCGGAGGAGAACCTATCAATTTAGATACACTGTGCGATTCCATATATTCGCTCATATCAATACGAATAATATTGTTTTCATCATCAAACATTGCCTCGGCAATTGCTTTGCATAATTCGGTTTTTCCAACACCCGTTTGACCCATAAATAGG
>CANQHL010000045.1 GCA_947623775.1 uncultured Clostridia bacterium | reverse complement strand
GCCACACAAAACACAAATATCTCATCTCTTCAAAAAGATGTTGACGCAAATAAAACCGACATTTCATCTCTTCAAAGTGAAAATCAATCTCAAAACACAAAGATTTCTTCGCTTGAAGAAACTCAATCTTCACTCAGCACTCAAATTTCAAACCTTGACTCGAGAACAACTGCTGTTGAAAAAACCAATTCAACACAGGATTCTTCAATCACTTCTATAAACAACAGTATTGCAGACATTTACAAACAAATTGACGCATTGAAAAAACAACCATCGGGCGGTGGCTCGATCGGTTCAGAAACTGTACTAATTTATGACAAAGATTCTTCCGATTCAAACATCAACCTAGGTTACACGTCCGGCATGAAAGGAAACACAAACTTGACAATAGATTTAACAGGATACAAACAATTGTGCATATCCGCCCTTTTAAATAGTGTTTATCATGCACAGGTGTATGTGAACCTACAAAACAGACTAAGAAATGATATATCTATTTCCGTTGTTGGAAGCACCTACAAACAATTGTACTTTATGAAATTAAGCATTCCGACAACAAACAACAAATTTCAAGTTTTAGGTTATTCCGCCTTTTCATTTCAATCTTCTTCAAACTCTTTCACCTGTGAATCAAGTTCTTCAAACGACAAATATTATGTTTATCGTATAGAAGGCACAAAGTAAGCAAAAAAAACAAAAAAACTGAAGAAAAACAAGTGAGACAAGACTTCGTCAAACACTACACTCTTTCAAACCTTGTTCCAAGGTTTGCCTTTCGTTCGTGTTCTCCTCTCCCCACAAATTTCACAATTTGCAGGGGCCCCATAAAGCAAGGCAGGAGTATAGCCAGCCTAAATGACTACTTTGCGACGTTTTTTGAGTTGTCACAGTATCACGCAGCTTTTCTTCAGTTTGACGCCTTAATTGGCGTTTTTTTATTGCCCCACTCCTTAAATTATTCAATTTATTCTTCCACTTTTACAAAACAAAAACAAATATCTTTAATAACCTTTTTCTGCTTCAAAATTAGTCACAAAATTTGAATTATATCAATATTATTACAAAAATTTGGATTAATATCAATCTTCATAAAATTTTTGGCTTATTGCCAATATAACAATGATTAATCTCCACGACAATTATTCCTCATGAAATTATGATTGCCCCTTTTTAATTAATTCCATAAAACTATTGAAAAATTGAAATTTATATGCTATAATATTTTAAAAGGAGATTTTTATGAGCAAGGAAAAACGAGAAGATTGCATTCACAATGTAAAAATCAAAAGCGGCGAAAAAGATATTGTTATTGATAAAATTTATATAGAGGGTTATAAAAACTATAGAAATATACCACCTGAGCTAGCCGTTGCCGGTGCAAGTGATTTTGCCATTATGCTTGGCGCAGATGCGGACAGAAACAGGTTGCAAAGTGCAACAAATCAGCCTTGCGGTGACATTATATTGCGTTCAACTTTAAGCCAAATGGATGGTTATGTTGACATTGCTCGAGCAGGAACAGCAAGCCAAGGAAGTACAAGGGTTAATGATACAAGCGGGTTGATTTGTCCTTGTATGGCATTGCCTATTTCTGCTGTACAGAATAATCCAGATTTTGGACAATTTCACGTTTCAACCACAGGCACTCCAACCGTTTGGTTTAACAAAATTGTTTATCCACAAAAGTTGGCAGATGATCAGGTTGCCATAAACAACGCTTTTGCTCGTGGCGAACTTGTTGAAACAGGTAAGGTATACTCCGGTGCAATTCGTCCAGACGGCTCATTAAAACCTTTGATTGAATATGAGTACAACGGGAAAAAATATGTTTCAGTTGCTCCTATGTACGACACAGAAATCCGCGGCATGAAACTTTCAAAAGATGATGAATATTGGGTTGAGGTCTCTCCAATTGTATGGAATATCACAAACTTTGACGATTTATCCACTCAAATCAATCCGCGCGGAACAGGCAGAAGCAATGATATTCTTTTGAGATCACAAAGTGGAATAATAAGCGGTTTGCCATTCTTTCCATCAAGGGAAGATAATCTATATGAAAACGAATGGCAAAACAGTATGATAAGAGCATTCTTGAACGGCTGCAGCATTCATGATCAAATAAATCACAAAAACGGACTTGAAAAGAAAAAGTTGCCACAAAATTTTGATTTCAGAGGCAGAGGATTCATTGATGTTATGTTTGATGAAACAACCAAAACTCAAACAAAAGCTCAAACCACCACAAGTGCAAAAGAAAGTCAACAGGTATATGGTTACGGGGTAAAAATCAGCACCGAACAACAAAGCGTTGACGACCAAATCAAATTCCTTATCGACAAAAACATGCCATTTATGCTGCATGGACCAAGCGGGGTTGGTAAAAGCAGACGTATTAAGGAACTAGATCCGGACTGCGTTATGATTCAACTCCGTGATGGAATTTTGCCAGAAGAAGTTATCGGAAAAACAGCCTACGAAAACGGCACAAGCACATGGCTTCCACCAACATGGTACACAACCCTTTGCGACATTTGCGCCAAGGAACCAAACAAAAATCACGTGCTGTTTATTGATGAAATCACAAACGTACGCCCTTACGAACAAAGTCTTGTATACAACATTGTTCTTGAACACTCAATTGACGGAAACAAAGGACGTTTGCCAAGCAACTGCGTTGTTGTTGCAGCGGGCAACTCAATTTTTGAATCAGATGCCGCACACAACATGCCAGAGCCTCTTTATAGAAGATTTTACAACCACATCAACTTGCCAATAAATATTGAGAGTTTTGTTAAATGGGGAAGCGAAACAAATGCAGATGGCAGACCAAAAGTTCATCCAATTGTTCTTGCCTACATTGCTTCACATCGTGACCTTATAAGTTCTAAATACGACAGCGAAAAACCACCAAAATATGCCCTTGACCCACGTGGCTGGGAGCAAGTTTCAGACATTATATATGATAATGATGAAGTTTTAAGCCTTGACCTTATTGCAAACAAAATAGGTCGAGAAAATGCCATAGATTTCTGCAATTTTGCTCAAACACCTTTAGTTACGATTGATGAAATAGTCAGCGGCAAAGTTGACACGAAAAAAATTCCAAGAGATTTCAATGCACAACGCGTTTTATGCTTGACACTCAGAGTTGCAACTGAGGAACAAGTCCCACAGGTTCGTAATTTCATCAAAAAATATCTTGGTGCAGAAAATCTTGCCTACTTTGACTCCGTTTGGTCTGAGGGAAGTGCTGAACGAACACTTCTTATAGGAAGATTGCAAGGCAATCTTGATATAAATGAACATGATTTGATTTATAAAGAGTGACATATGCTGATAATTCGGCAAGAAAATTGTCACTCTTTTTTTACATTTTTTCAAATTTGTTTAAATTTTTAAAACATATTTTTTGCATTGCACCCTTTATTGTGATATAATAAGTTCAATGGGGGTAAATAAAATGAAAAAAGGACTTTTAATTACAGGATTATGTCTTGCCGTTGGCATGTCAACCATGCTGGCATCATGCGGCAAAGGTGATACAAAAGGATTTCTTTCCGCACAGGACGCATATGGATTTGGAGCAGTTTCAACAATAAAACTGCTTGGGAGTGAAACATCTGCAGCCGCCCTTGCATCTTTATCACAAGCAAGCGAAGCAGTTTCACAAGCCGACACCACGTCAAGCATGGATGTTAAACAACATATAGGCAAATTTAATGAATACTTCACCGCTCTTGACAGTTTTTTAAACAAAGATGTTGTTTCCACGACATCGGAGACAAATAGTGATGCACTCTACTCAGATTATCAAACAAAACTCACAATCAAAGGCAAGGATTTCGATGGCAACGACACAACCTATGTTATGTATTACAACGAAACATTCACAAATCAAACCGTTGACCATGATGATGGTGATGAAGTAGAAACAATCTATCATTTAACCGGCGTAATGGTTGTAGACGGCAAGGATTATCACCTAATTGGCGAACGCTCTGAGGAAGTTGACCGAGATGAACAAGAAAATGAACTCAAAATTCGAGCCTATGCAGATTTATCCAACCTGTCAACCTACGTTGAAATGCAACAAGAAAATTCATTTGAAACAGACGAGACAGAAACCGAATATGTTTATTCCATATACAATAATGGCCAACTTATAGAAAAAACCGAAGTTGAATTTGGCATTGAAAATGAGAACAACTCAGTTGAAACAGAATATGAACTTGAATTTATTTCAGGAACAGGAAGAGGGCGATATTCAATCGAGAGAGAACTTGGTGTAAACACAAATGTTATAACCGTTGAATATGTTATCAACAATAATCGTGGCAAATTCACAATACGCGAAATCGAGACCGGCAACGAGAAAAAATATGAATATACATTCAGCGACGGAACAACACAAGTTTTTTAAAAAAATTGTAATAAGAAAAGAGCATAATGAAAAATCAAATTAAAAGAATATGCAGTGAAGATGTTTATAAAAAATTAAAATAAAAAAACAAATAAAGATGTTTTATAAAATTTAAACTAAAAGAAATATAAATAAAAATGTTTATAAAAAAGACGTCTAACAAAAAGGAATGCGGATGCATTCCTTTTTGTTGTGTGTGCCTTAGGCATTTTTTATTCACTTCGTGTGCCTTAGAGTGCATTATGCACTTTTTATCACTTCATTTAGTGATGTTTAAAAGACAATAAAATTGAACACTTCAAATACAATCAAATTCGCTAATGATGGAGACTAAGTCTCCCGTCAAACATTTGGTTGGGTGCCTTAGGCACTTTTTATTCACTTCGTGTGCCTTAGGCACTTTTTATTCACTTCGTGCGTCTTAGACGCTCCTTATTCACTTCGTTTGATGATATTAAAAGACAATAAAAATTAACACTTCAAATACAATCAAATTCGCTAATGATGGAGACTAAGTCTCCCGTCAAACATTTGGTTTGTTAAAAGACAATGAAATATGGGTTTATAAATATCACATAATTCGCTAAAGGTCCAACCTAAGGTTAAATGAAAAGATAACTAAATCAAATGTTTATAAATATCACATAATTCGCTAAAGGTCCAACCTAAGGTTGGCCGTCAAATAATTTGGTTGGGGTCGATGGGCATTAATGATTCCCCATATCTTGCAAAAAAATTATATTTCAAAAGATTGTATGCCTGCTCTTCCCCACGCTTTGCAAACTTGACTGTTTTCAACTTATCATAGTCAGTACTGCTTATTAATTTGATGGCTGCCGCACAGGTTTCAGGCACAAAAAGCGCTTGACTGTTTCTGCAAACATCACAAACATACGCTCCTATGTCAACATTGAAAAATCTTTCTTTGAGTTTTTGCCCACACCCACTGCATTTGTTGCTTATAAACCCATACCCCGCATCGTCAAACAAGGTTAACAGAAATTTATCAACACAATAATACTTTCGCACATTGTCGTAACATATCACTTTAAGTGCTTTGATAAGTTCATAAAACATTCGGGAACTAGGCTCTTTGACCGCCTTATTGACTATATCCAAAAGACAACATGCCTCGTAGTACTTGTCTAGATTAGTTGTAAGATTATAAAAATTATCAACCATTTCAAATCCGGTTATAACCGCCATATGATTGCCCTCTTCAAGGATAAATTCCCCCATTGAGAAAACGTCTTTGGCAGATTTCAACTTTGCATTGTTGCCACGCACTCCACGCAATACCGCTGGGATAACCCCTTTTTCAAGAGTGAATAAATTTATAATCCTATCTTTTTCTTTAACATCTGTGCCGCCTATAACAATCGCTGTAACCTTTGAGCTTGCCATAAAAACTACATCTCCATATCATCTTCACGATTTAAGAGGAGGTTGTCGTACTTTGCTAGACTTTCAATAAGCATTCGGGCATCGTTGATTTCTCCCGTAGCCGAGAAAATATCCCACCATTCAAGAAATTCTTTTTTTGCTTGTTCAAGTTCGTCCATAATTCCCTCCTTTGTTAATTATAGTATACCAAAAAAAATTTTTTCCACAAGCGTTTTTCAGATAAATTTTTAACATTTTTCAAAAAGGACAGGCTCGCACCCCTAAATTATATCTTTATTCAAAGAAAAAGGGCGAAACAATAACATTCGGTGAATTATTTGACAACAACATTCTCAAATTAGCCGCACAAGTGAATATTGGAGCGGGATAATAACACCCTATATTACACTGATTGAAATTTAAATTACATGGCATAATTAAGCCTCCTATAGCACAAGCCCAATACATTATATTAAAATAAGCCCCCGATTGCCATGTTTTTGCGGAAGTTTGCCATAAAATGCCTGAAAATCATTGCTTTTTTAACAAAAATGTTTTACAATAATAAAAGTTGATTAAAAGGAGAAACAGATGAGAAAGTTCTTTAAAGATTTCAAAGCCTTTATCAGCAGAGGAAACATCGTTGACCTCGCAGTTGCCGTAATAATCGGCGGTGCATTCTCAGCAATAGTAACCGCATTCACAAACAAAATCATTATGCCATGTATAAATTGGATTTTGTCACTAGGCGGTGACGGATTGACCTCTGCTTACACTTTCTTGAAGCCCGTATATTCAACAGATGCCGCAGGTGAATTTCTGCTAAATGAGGCAGGCGAAAAAATAATCGACCTTGAAAAAAGCATCTATATTGATTGGGGCGCTTTCATAACCGCAGTAATCAACTTCCTTATCATTGCTCTAACAATATTCATCATGCTTAAAATCATCATGAGAAGTTCTGAATTGCTTAAAGACGCAAGGGCAAAAGCAGGCGAGGGCAAACTTACATATGAAGAAAAGCAAGAATTGAAAGAGCATGGCGTAAACAAAAAGGATAAAGAGGCTGTAAAAGCATACTTTACTCAAAAAGCGGAAGAGGAAGCACGCGTGAAAGCAGAAGAAGAGGCAAAAGCCAAACTTGAAGAAGAAGAAAAAATGAAAAATTCAACAGAATATCTTCTTAAAGAAATCAGAGATTTACTTCAAGAACAAAAGAAAAAGTAGGATGAACAACATCCTATTTTTTTATATCAAAACACAACATCACACTTTAAAAATTCTTTTCAACATTTCAAAAAACTGAAAAAATAGCAAAATTTTAATAAAAAACGCCATTTTTACGCAAAAAATCTCAAATTTTTGCGTTTTTGTTTTTTATGCCTACGCATAGATTAACATTAATTTAATCTTGACGTAAAATTGACGCATATTTAAAATCAAGTTCTTTCTTCAATATGCCACTTCCCGGCACAACACTTTCAAGTAGCCTATAAAAATTTTTGTCGTGGTGAATATAAACGAGGTGCGCAATTTCGTGACATATTACAAAATCAATATATTGCTTTTCCACTTTAATAAGAAAGAAATTCAAATTTATTATCCCCTTTTTCGGATTGCAACTTCCCCATCGTGACTTCATCTTTTTTATTTGCAAAACGGGCAGTTTCAAATCAAACCTTTCAAATTTTTTAAAATTTTCTTCCAACATTTGCTGCAATGTATTTCGCGCAAAATTTTTCATCCATGCTTGAAAATTTTTTATTACATTTTCCGCTTTCCCATAAATATAAATAAATTCATCATCAAATCGCACATAAAAATTTTCGCTTATAACAAACTTCACTTCAAGCATTTTGCCAAACAGCAAAAATTTCTCACCCGATGATAATTTTTTTATCGTCTCCTCATATCGCGGCATGGCGTTATATTTGCTTAGCGCATTTAAAATCCACTTTCCCTTTCGCTCCACAAAGGAATATATTTTTTGTAAATCAGTCCCCCGCTTGCATGTAACATAAACCTTTCCTGGCATCTTCACTTGCAAATAGATATTTTTAACTTTTCTATACTTAATTTCAAATTGTATTTCTTGTCCGCCGACATTAACCACGCAATTCATCTTTACCCCACTCGCCCGCCCAAACAGGCAACACCAGAAATTCCCGACCATTCAAATATGCAAGTTTTCCAGATAATTTGTCAAATTTTAAGTAAAAAGCGTGTAATTTTTGCGTTTTTGCGTTAAAAATCTTGTTTTCTTCATTTTTCCCATACTTTCCGTCTCCAACTATCGCATGCCCGAGGTATGCTAGTGACGCCCGTATCTGATGAGTTTTTCCACTATGCAGAACACATTCGACAAGCGAGGAGTTTCCATTGTTTTTCAGTGTGTTAAACGTTGTTTCAATTGGCACCGCTCCACGAACATGCGTATTGAAAATTTTCACCTTACTTGCAGCACTATCCTTTACAAGAAAGGCGGAAAAAAGATAATTTTTAAAATTAGTTTTTCCCACAACTTCTGCCATATATTTTTTAGTGATTGTTTTCTTCTTGAACGCCTCATTCAAAACAATTTGAGCTTCTTCATTTTTGGCAAGAATTAAAAGCCCTGTTGTGTTGCGGTCGAGCCTATGCACTGCATAGCACTTTAATTGTTCACATATTCCGCCCGCCCCCTGCACTTCTATTCCTGCATTTTTATTGATAATCATTATGTTTGCATCTTCAAACACCACATCAAATTTCACTTCATCAACTTTCTCTTTGCATGGAAGATAGAACACGACAATTTCATCACCTTTCTTTACAACGGCATTACTTTTCACCCTTTCGCCATTGACTCTCACATCTTTATTTTTAAGCAGCGTCAACGCCTTGCCCTTTTTAAAGCCTTGTTGCTGAAGTATATCCTCAATCAGCCCCTCTTTTTCACTTTTAAATATCAATTTTTCCATGTCACTATTTTATATCATTTTTTTGTCAAAATCCATCATTTTTTAAATGTTTTGCGAATATTTTACTTTTAGGAGTGTTCTATGAATAACATTTTACATCTTGAAGGTGATTTACTCACAATAAAAGGTGCAACAAAGGTTGCCTCGTCAACATCAACACAGGCAGTTGTGGAAAGAGGAAATGAGGCTGTTGTAATCACAGGCTCTTCCATCGAAGTCAAAAAATTAAGTTTAGAAGATGGCGAAGTGACCTTTTTCGGCAAGTTTTCTTGCATTAAGTTTGGTGAGGCCGGAAGTAAAAAATCACTTATGAAAAAGATTTTCAAATAGGTGAAAAAATGCTCTACCCCACTTTAAATCAACCCCTTATGCTTTTGGTTATATTCTCTGCCGGAATAATTTGTGGCGTGCTTTTTGACGTGCTTAATATTTTTTCTAAATACAAAATCTTAAAACATATTGCAGATTTTTTCGGAACAATCCTCTCTTTTTTGCTACTCTTTGCAATCAACTTAAAATTCAATTATGGACAATTTAGAATTTACATAATCGCCGTATTTGCGTTGTCGTTTGCAATAGAAAAGATAATTTCTTATTTTCTCTGGACAAAACTAATAAAAAAGTGCTATATTAGGATAAGGAGAAAAAATTGAAAAGACCACTGAAATTCAATTGGGTGCAAATCTGCGTGGCTGTTGGGCTAACCCTTGTTATTGCATTTGCAATAACCACCGCAATTATATTAAATCAACGCCGCAAAAAACTCGCTCGGCTTGAAGAACAAAACGAACAATTAAACCCAGAAAAATCGGCATACCTTATGAGCAATAAAATAAATTTGAAAAATTTTGAAATTTTTATTGACAAAGAGATGTATTTTTGATATTATATTAGTGTTCTTTAAAAAAGGGACACAATAAAAAATATTCATTCGCCAACGTGA
>CANQHL010000044.1 GCA_947623775.1 uncultured Clostridia bacterium | reverse complement strand
TACGCATCAACATGGCAATCATTTGCAAATCTCACGATAGACAAAACTTCTTCAAACTCATCATTTTGAAGAAGCGTGTTTAAAGTGAGATACACCTTGCCCCCAAACAAATGTGCCCTCGCAACAACCTCTTTCAAATTATCTTTATTGAAATTTTCAATATTACCGCGTGCATTGAAACCATCTAACCCAAGATAGACAGCATCTGCTCCACAATTTATCGCCCTTTCAAAACTTTCCCGATTTCCGGCGGGCGCAAGCAACTCTATTTTTCTCATATAAAGATTATATCACAAAACATTATAAGTTTATCATTTTATTTATTGTTTTTTTAATAAAAATGTATTTTCTGCTTATCATAATTATAAAATAAATAAAATAAAATTTTTTTGTAAATTTGCTTGACAAATACCCCCTACAAAGTGGTATCATAGGATTGTATAAAGGAGATGAAAAATGAAAAAATCAACAAAAATTTTAGCCGCTTCTTTAGCTGTATTGCCATGTGCACTTGTTCTTACAGCTTGCGGCGGTGGGAACAATGAAGTTCTTAAAAACGACTATCAAAATGCTACTTACACAGCAACAACACTTGCAGACGTTAAACAAGCTGTTGCTCAAAAAACTGTTGCTTTCTCTGCACTTAAACAAAAAGCAAACCTTACATTCTCATTTGATACCCCAAGTGCTCAGGCAGGCGAGACAACCCCTTCTACAGTAGAGATTTCAAACTATGCAGTTGTAAGCGGAATTTCTGCAAACGGAATTGAAAAGGCTGAAGCTGAAATCGAAGTTAAATCAGGCGATGATACCTCTGCTTTAAACGCTTACTACAAAGAAAACGCAATTTATTTGGATTTGTCTGATTTTACACTTCTTGACGATATGCTTCCTCAAGGTTCAGAAGAAATGCCTAGAAAAATCTTCTACAACTTTGACTCTCAGCAACAAGCCGCAGCTGCAGCAGAAACAGATCAAATTACTTATGATGTAAGTGACCTTTTCACAATGCTTGAAAGCAATGAAAGTTTTGCAACAGTGCTTGCTGCAACAACATGGGAATCTGTAACAGATGGTGATACTTATACAGTCAAAGTTACATTTAATGGCGAAGCCGTAACAGAAATTATTACAGGACTTGCTGGACAATATACAAGTGGCATTATCGGAGAAGCAACTGAAGTTGAAAAACTTGAAGTTTATCTTGTTTTCGGAGCAACCTCTCTTGAAGGTGTTGCTATAAATCTTGAGGGAACAGTTGAAGTAAACGTTCCTATGCAAGGTCAACCTGCACCACTTACATTAACAGCTGGATTAAAACTTAATGCCGAAGTTGCCGTAACAAATGAAGAAGCAGATCTTCCAAAAGGACTTAACGACTACACTGATTTCTCTCCTGTAATCGACGGATTACTTGAAGGTTATCTTAATGCTTAATAAAATTTAAAATAAAAATGGGCCATTGATTGGCTCATTTTTTGTTATTTTCAAAAAAACATCAAAATTTTTGTTTTTTAACCCTAAAAAGCATTATTTTTGATAAATTATCTCAATGTCTTTACTGTCCCCTGTATTTTTTTACCTTTTACGGTAACAATAAAATCGGAGGATAATGAAATGAGTTTAAACCCTTTTTTAGAAAAGCCTAAAAAACTAGAAAGCACAATTATGAGTTTTAAAATGCTTTCACCAAAGCCTTATAATAAAAATGAAGTGGACCCTTACACGCGTGTACGCTGCATACTTATGAATGGAACAGAATATGAAGCAGTTTGGTCTAAACATCATTTGCATAGGCATTGCAACGACAATGATGTAAGGAGGCGTGTTGCCCTTTTAAGACGAATTGAGCAGGAACAACAAAAGGTAATTTCTTCACTCAAACCACCTGATGAAAATCTCTTAGAAACAACAATCGGATATGAGCAACTTGCCGTTGACCTTACTGCAATTTTGGCACAAAGGCAAAAAGACAAGAATGTGAAAAACGCACTTGACTTTGCTCTGCTTGAAGACTTTGACCATCTTTATCGTTATGCAAATCTGCTTGAAACAGACATGGGTGAACATGCGGAAAAATATGTGGGAAATTATACGGAAATCATGCCAGGACGTCCCACAGTTGCACACCCGCGTCACCCTTTTGACTCTGTAAAAAACTTCATTAACAACAAAACAGCAGATCCACTTGCAAAATGCGATGTACAAATTATTACAGCAGCCGAGCAACAGACAATGAATTATTATATGAACCTAGGTGCATTTTACACAAAAGCAAAGGGAAGAGAAATTTACAATGAAATTGCAATGGTTGAAGAACAACATGTGACCCAATATGGAGCGTTGATAGATCCTAATGCCACACTGCTTGAAAGTTTGCTTATGCATGAATATGTTGAGTGTTATCTCTACTATTCTATGCTTAATGATGAAGTTGATAAGAATATAAAATCTATATGGGAACTTATGTTTGAACAGGAATTGGCACATCTGCATGAAGCCGCAGCATTGTTGCGAAAATATGAAAAGAAAGATTGGCAAGAAGTTATTCCTAATGGAGAGTTTCCTCAACTTTTGAATTTCAAAACACAGAAAGACTATGTAAGAGAAATTTTAGCAAAAACGATAAACAACACAGCCAACAGAGAAAGTTATATAAACATAACAAGACTTGATGATAATGCAGATTTCTTCATTTATCAAAGAAAATATATTAAAAATGTTGATAAAATGCCGTCTCATGTTGTAATTTCTGACCATATTGCTAAATTCGGTGAAGATTATCGTTTGCAAGACAAAGAACATCCTATAAAAAATTTAAAATCACGTAAAGACGACAACGTAAATATTGGACGAAGTAAATAAATAAAAAAGAGCAAATTTTATTGCTCTTTTTTTAAAATAACGCTGATAACAATCGCATAATTGCCTGCAACATCTTTGTTATCCATCTTTTCTTTTTAAAATACTCAATATCGACATATTGAGAATTTTTTATATCATTCTCAATAATTTTTTGATGCTGATTATTCAATTCTTTGGAATACATTATAACTGTATCCTCAAAATTTAATGAAAATGAACGGTTATCCGTGTTGCAAGTGCCTATCGATAGCAAATTATCATCTACTAAAATCACTTTACTATGCAAAAATCCTTGATACAAATACACCTTTACACCTAATTCTACCATCTCCTTTAAATAAGATAATGTGGCAAGATATACAGTATGTTTGTCAGGTGTTGCCGGCACAATTATTCTTATATCAACTCCGCTTTTTGCCGCAATTCGCAGCGCTGCCATAAATGTTTCATCTGGAATAAAGTATGGAGTTTCAATAAATACGCGACTTCTTGCATTTGTTATCATTTTGATAAATGTTTCTTTTATTTTTGGTACTTCACTATCCGGGCCCGAGTCAATAACCTGTATAGTTGCATCTCCGCATATTCTCGGGCTTGGGAAATATCCATTTTCAAGATATAGTCTTGGCGGCGTTGTGTCGTTTGTACAATATCTCCAATCGTCCAAGAAAATGTTTTGCAGACCATAAACTCCACTGCCCTCAATTCTTACATGAGTGTCTCGCCATGGTTTTAACTTTTTATCTAAACCCATGTGATCATCTCGTATGTTTATTCCGCCCGTATAGCCAATTTTCCCATCTATTGCAACAATTTTTCTGTGATTTCTGTAGTTAACTTTTAAATTTATCAACCTTAAGTGCAATAATGGAGGAAAAAATTCTCCAATTTTGCCACCCGCTTTTTCTAACTTTTTAAAGAATTTTCTCGGTGCTTTTCTCGAACCAACAGAATCATATATAAGCTTTACATCCACTCCTTCTCTTGCTTTCCTGCAAAGAATATCAAGCACTTCTTGTCCCGTTTTGTCATCGGCAAAGATGTAATATTCAATATTTATCGTCTTTTCCGCTGCTAAAAGGTCTTTTTTTAACGCTGCCAATGTTGCATTGCCATCGGTGAACACCTTAATTCCATTTCCCGGAAGAGGATATGAACCATAAGAATAACATAAAGAAACAAGTTCACTGTTATCCTTTAAAGTGTCATCAATCTTGGCTTCTTCCAATGTCGCAATGCCGTCAATATTTCGCATTATATCACGTTCCGAAATGGATTTTTTTCTAATCATTCGTCTGACACGAACGCTTAGTCCACTGCCAAACATAAGATAAATGAAAAATCCAATTATCGGCAAAAATGTCAATATAGTAAGCCATGCAATTATATTTTCAGGCTTTTTTCTTTCCAGAAATACCATTCCGAGAAGGAGTAAAAAGTTTACAATTGCATTGATAGTAATAATTAATTTAAACCATTCTGCAAACATTACTCCTCCTTGAATGTTATTTTTCTACGTTTTCTTTAAACCAAGGCTCAAAGTGCCAAGTTCCATCATTTGATTTGATGATTTAACATCTCTATCAGGTCCTGAAACTTTCATAAGCACAACAACTTTGATATATTCCTGATAAGTGAAATCAGTATCTAATTTTATTGTACCATCCGATTCAATATTTGCCTTACCTGTTCCGGAATCTGAATCCTTTGCTTTCTCAAATGATATATAATCCGTTATGTGCTCGGTGAATCCAAATTCTATTTTACCTTTTGCTTCATCTAAATGAATTGCTCCACCATTTTCAGTTGTACCTCTATACAACTCAAACGATTTATTTGCCCAGTCTTTTACATTTATTTCTTCCGTACCTTGTGGTAATGTGAACAAAATATTACCATCTCCTGTTTGCTTAGCTTTCAGCGAATATACAAAGCCGGTGACTATGTAACTTGCTGTCTGACGATAAGATGTTGGTGTACCTTCTGAATCTGAATATTTACCATTGATGATGTAATATTTATCTACCGAATAGCAATTTCCATTTGAAAGCATGCGTACATTGTCAACATATACCGCATCTTGATTTATTTCACCTATTGTAATCGTATACATATTCTCTTTTTCATATCTATTATACTCTGCATTTCCGGTTAAATAATAGAATATGGTTGAATCATGTGATATATCTGTTATTGTGACTTTATCTCCATACTCGACATTTTGATTGAAATATCGCGACAATGGAATGTATTGTGTTCTTGCATAAGCGTTTCCACTGTTCTGGCAAATTACCTGTGTAGATATTGGTTCCTCACTACCATGTTGCAAACTCATATTGAATGTGATTGTCTCACTTGCAGGCACCAATACTTCAAGTGTGTCATTTATAACACTATCAATTATAAATGAACCTTGCGTTTCATCAAACATGCCACTTTGTGTCTCATGAGTGCCATCTTTATCTATAATATCAAACTTTGCACCATCAACAACCACACGATTTTCATTTTGCGTGATGATTGACTCTCTCATAATGCTTATAGGAGAAGAAACCTCACAATATTCTGTTATTGTCTTTTCAACTCCAGAAATCTCTACAGTACCAGTATATTTAAGTTTTACAACAATTCTAAGTTTTGCGACATTGCCATTCTGATAAATATTTGCATCTTTAATTCTTGGTATTTGCCAAAGATTTGCATTTAGTTCCGTAGTTGGTTCACCCGTTGCTTCATCAATTTTATATCTGTTTAATGGTGCTCTTGGAGTTGAGAATTGCTTACTTGCTTGTTTTATTAAAAGCCCTTCTCTTACATCATTAAAGAAACCATTACCTGTGGCAAATGGACGATCTACAAGAGTGGACACATCAGCATCTTTTGTTGCACCTGTAAATGTCCATTTTGCATCATCAGTTTTTTCTGCTCCTGCAACAGTCTTAACAGTTCCGACTATGTTTAACCCTGCCGAATCATATAATTCTACGCTTTCAATCAATATGTTATCAATGTCAGGGACACTTAGATACTTTGAATTTGAATTGTCTAACTCAAAGTGATATATTTCACTTGCGTTTCTAACTTTAATATCGTCTGGCGTCAATTCATAACCAACACCTTCATTTTTCTTTTCCGAATTCATCTTTGCTTTCAAAGCATATGCATCATCGTTATTACTGCTTAATACTAAATCAAGATTGGAAACTTTTTCATTTGTATAATCCTTGTCAAATTGATATGCTGTAATACCATTGAAAATCAAAAGTGAAATATTACTTCCAGCTGTAGGAGTTTTCTCGGTTGAATCTATAACTAAATCTACTTTTCCTGTTGATTTATTGGCTGCTCCACTTAATGCAAGTGACTGATACATTACACCAAAGTCAAACACATCATTTTCAGAAATCTGAATTTCATTGGTGATTGTTGGGGTCTGCTTGGTTGCTTTTAATGTAAAGTACGCTTTATAAGTATAACCATATGCATCCACCGCTTCAATCATGTAGTCTTGATTACCGAATATGACTGCTTCAACATCTTTAAATTCTATTGCACTATTATGCTCGTCCTTTTTATAAGAATAACAATCGTTTTCATCATTTCCATCTATAAATTGCCACTTGCTAAGATTGGAATTTACATTATTAAATATCTTTGCTGTTATATTATGCACATCATTATAGGTCTTGGATTCATATCTATAATTAAGCGGCATTGTAATAGTAAATGAACTTACAGAGCACTCTCCATTAAAATCTCCATTTTTATGCCTTACTGATACAAGACCGGTTCCGGTTGAATTTGCAGTCAATGGAATGCTGGCATATTTTTCACCATCCCCACTTTGTATGGTTAAGACATTCCCTGCATTGGAAACCGAACCATCACTTTCCTCAGTTTTATTGCTTGAATTTCCATTGAATGAAACTATGTAATCGCTAATGATATTTATTACAGTGAAGAATGTTTTTGTTATTGTCTTTATGCCTATTTTTGTTGAATAATCAACCTTTCCAAGAACAAAATCACCGTTATTCTTTGCACCATATGGTGAAATCGTGTAATCACATATATTGTGTGAAGCATTTTCTCTTGGACCACAATATAGGTATATTTTATCATCTTTATCAAGCTCTTTTCTTGCAGTGGCACTTGTTTGACCAACGAACGACTTAAATGAAGTAATTTTTTTATCAGTTAAATAATTCTTCTTCAAAATATTAAACGTCTCCTCGGTCATGCCAAGATCTTTAACATCGTTTCCGGTTCCGCCGTTCAGAGTTGTGTCTTTGTCAAAATAGATTGTCTCGAACCTTAAACTGCTGCCAGCTTGTGTGAAATCAGAAGGTTTTACAAGTTTTCTTTCGTTTTCAGTTTTATCTTTATCATGAATAATTCCTAAAAATGCAATTAAACTTGACTTTTCATCATTTACTTCAATTGTCTCAAAGTTACCAGCCGCTGAAACTTCTTTTTGCACCCAAATATCAATGTCGACGCTATAATAATAGTTGGCAGTGAATGTTTTGCCATTGAATACAGGTACTTTTTCTTCGATTGCACCATTATTAAGATTAAGTTTTTGAGTTTCATTTACTAATGATATGGCAGTTTTAGGTTTTTGTCCTAAGTTTGATGAATCAATGTCTGAGCCCAAGTCGACAACTTTTACAATATTTTTATAGTAATCATAATTTACTCGGATTGGATTCATATTGTCATCAGTTCCATACCTAAGTTCAACTTTGCTTGTAAGATAAACAATCGGAGCATCTTTGTCTTGCTTAAACATATTACTTGCTTGATTTAATTTTGCAATATCATCTTTTGTTATTAGCTCAGAATTTTCCGCTTTCTGCAATTTTCTATCTGCGGCGGCAATGCTAATCTTTAATCCTTCTTTATTGACACCCTCGAATGAACTTGTTGCGTATGCGCCAACAAATGTTTTATCCCCCATTCCTATACCAAGGTCAAAGTACATCTCTTTTGACTGCATGTCACTCTTGATATAGATAGGATAAGAAGCATAGTAATATGTTCCATCTGAAAATACAAAGTAATAGTCATCTACACTGCTAGATAATGAATCATTCATTCTTGCATAGAACATTCTGCCCTCAGCAGTAATATGTGATACTGAAACCTTGTCAAGATATAATTGCTCACTTGTTGCCTGTCCGCCATCAATTTCAATGCTTTCGGTGTTTCCTGTTGCATAAATTTCAGCAACCGACAACACATTCTCTTGTATTTTAATTGTGTAAGATGTGCTTACGCTTTGATATGTGATGTCCAATACAACCACCGATGGTATGCCCTCGCTTGCACCCTTCATGAACACAACCTGTTTACCTAATGGAATTATGCTGCTTTCAAACAACTCAATGTTTTCTGCTTTGACAATTGCGTTTTCAATTTTTTGTATTGTGACTTGAAGCATGCTTGAATCAAAACTTGTTAATGCAGTAGTTGAATACGTGACTTTATTGTCTGTAAGTACTGTGTTTGCATTAAATACTTTCAATCTCTTTGCATTTCTATAATGAGCAAACGTTGGTGCACTGCTCAAGAATGTCTCAATGTTTGTAAATCTTGTTCCATTTGATTGTTTTCTTCCATCAACGATAACTGAATTTGCTTCCAAGATTTCATAAGACATTTCAGTTTCACTTGGTGTTATAGCATCCCAGTCTGTGTCTGCCGGAATTTGATCCAGTGCCGGATCAGGATATGTTACTGCCACTTCAACGCTTGGAGCGATTGAAATTGTGTAACTTATTGGAACTGAATATACTTGTTCGGCTTTTCCAACTTTTAATGTTATATTCAGAGAAAGATTTAAAGTGGTTATGGATGAAACATAGTTTGTGAGAATTTTAAATCCATCTTCCGTTTTTTCAAAGCCCTTGAATGCGGCTTCTGCTGCCGTCACTTGAGCATTAATTTCAAAGTTGTCAACAACAAATGGTGTTTCGCCGCTAATTCCACTGTATGAAGTATTTTTGTTTATTTTATAAAGTTCACTTAAAGCAATTTCATGATTTTGTCCTGCAATAACTTGTTCTTCCCCTGTGATTGTTGGAGTATATGTTGTGTTATGTTTTATAATGTATTTTTGTGAGAATACAAGTCTATGAGGTGCAGCTTCAAAGCCCTCGCCGGTAAACTCAATTTCATAGTCAACATTAAATGTTCTGTCTGTGAGTAAATTTTCAACTCTAAGGGTTTTAGCATCTTTATCGATTGTCACAAAATTTGCCGTATCATCTTCAGATGTGATGTCTGCCTTTATTATCTTAAACAATTGACTTTCTTTGCTCTTAAATGTAGCGTCATCACTTGTTGCACCACTCTTTTCAAGAGAAAGTAAATTTGCTATATCATAAGTTAAACCAGCATATAACTCAGGCGTTTCGACTAAATAACCATTATTTTCATCTGTTCTTGGGTCCTGAGCACGATAAACAACATTTGCTCGCAAATTCAAAACGATTTGTGCCAAATATCCTTGTTCGGTTGTGTAAAGTGTGAATATAACTTGCTTATTTTCTTCAATATAATCCAAAAGATAAATGGTCATTTGTCCTGTTTTGCTGTTATATTCAAATGGCATGTCTTTATTTAAATTTTCTATGCCAGAAGTGCAGCTTATTGCAAGTTTATCTCTTACAATTGTGCCTGAACTGCTGCCCGATGTACCTGACTTGCTTAATAAGTCTACTGTAAGACTGATATTTTTTAAGTCAGCCCCCTCTTTTGTACCATTTACAAATGATATTTCATATTTATCTGTTTCTTGTGCGGGCTTATTGTCATAAGTAAAGCGTACAGCATAATTTTGTTGGGTTTCGTTGAGTATAAAGG
>CANQHL010000043.1 GCA_947623775.1 uncultured Clostridia bacterium | reverse complement strand
ATAATTGCACACCTTTACGCCCGATTTCTCCCAATCTTGGAAGGTCGGTCATTTCACCATCAATAGGCTCAAAATCAATTTTAAAGTCTCCGGTGTGAAGTACTGTGCCAACAGGTGTGGTGATTGATAATGCAAGTGAACCAGCAATTGAATGGCTTACTTTTACAAACTCTATCACAAAAGAACCTATCTTTAAAACATTTCGAGGCTTTACCGCCACCCCTTTATATTGCACTTTCGGATGCTCTTTCATCTTTGCTTCAACAAGCCCGAGTGTTAAACGCGTTCCATACACGGGAACATGAAGTTGCTCCAAAAGAAATGGAACGGCACCTATGTGGTCCTCATGTCCGTGAGTTAAAATAAGGGCTTTTACTCTATCCTTATTCTCAATTAAATAGGACATATCTGGAATAACTATGTCAACCCCCGGCAAATCATCATCAGGAAACGATAAACCTGCATCTACAACAATTATATCGTTGCCATACTCAAAGGCTGTAATATTTTTGCCTATTTCACCTACACCGCCTAAAAAAGTAATCTTTAATTTTTCTTGATTATTCATTATTTCTCCTTAATTTTTGCAATAAAAAAGCATTATAGTTTGTCAGCCTATTTTTTGATTTTTTTAAATAAGGTATTTAGCGTCCTCTATTTTATCAACTTCCTCCAATCTCTTTGGAGAAAGAATTGTCTCATTGTCAACATAAAATCTCATGCCTTGGCTTGAGAAAAACGCAACCAATTCAAATATGTGGAGAAAAGGTGGCAAAATAGGTATGATTATAATAAGTGAATATAATCCTAACAGCATTGCAAGCACAATTGCCATTAAGTAAATTACAACTGCCGTCAAAAATATTCTATCCCATCTTCTCAGCACCGCTCTCATGCCTATCGTATATGAAGATACAACATTATGATCATAAACCACTTTCGCAGGCGCCCATCCGGCATTAAACAACTCTTTGAATGCCAGCAGCACCGCCGAAACACCAACAAATATGAATGGCATAAAATAGTCAAACACATGATTGTTTACTCGGGTAATCCCCCACATTGACGCTAAAATTAAAAATTCAAAAGGAAGTGCATAAAACACCTTTACAGATGAATATGCGAGTGCCGTTTTGAGGGTTTTTAAAAATGTTCCTGTAAAACTTTGTTTTTGGCAAGCTGACATATATCCATACAAAAGTTCACAAGTAACAACCTTGCCTATATTTATTAATAGTGGCAAAAGCACTGCCACAATTATTAAAAAATATATCCCTTTCCAAATATTTGATGCAAATAATGCCTCAAAAAAGTATATGATAAAATTTGCTATAACTGTCAATGTTGTTGACATTGCACTGCCATAAAATGTCCCTGTTTCCCAAATCGATGCCACTTCCGCTTTTTTTGCTGCAATGTCGGCACAATTTATATAGTCCTTATAAAACACAGCAAGCAGGCCGACGCAAAATGCCAGAGATAAAATATGGAAAACAAAAAGTTTCCACACTTCTCCGAAATTAGCACGAAATAGTTTGCAAGAATTTTTAAACATCATTTTTATTCCACAACAAATTTATATCTGATTTTATTTTACTATATAAAAGAATTTTTGGCAAGAGTTTATCAGCCAAAAATTGAAAAATTTTTAAATTTCGTGTCTTACGTCCAATATTTTATATACAATATTGTCGCCTGAGTCCATTTTTACAGTTACTTTATCGCCAACTCTCTTTCCGATAAGTGCAGCACCAAGCGGAGAGTTGTTGCTTATTATCCCCTTTGCAGGATTGCTTTCAGTTGAACCTAATATTTGAAGTTTTAACTCCTCGTCAAATTCCTCGTCATAAACTGTCACTGTTGAGCCTATTGCAACTTCGCCTTCCGTGCTGTTTGAATCAATGATTTGGCAATTTAATAAAATGTCCTCCATTTCTCTTATTTCCGCCTCAATTTTTGCTTGCTCCTCTTTTGCGGAATCATATTCTGAATTTTCAGACAAGTCACCAAACTCCCTTGCAACAGCAATCTTTTCGCTTGCTTCCAATCTTCTTGTAGATTTATAATAATTTAATTTTTCCTCTAATTGTTTTTTACCCTCTGCAGTTAAAAAATGTGTCATTTTATGCTCCTCCTCTTATAAGCCTTTTATCTAAAAATTATTGAAACAACCATTCTTCGCATTTCAATAATTTATATTCAGAATTTTTATATTACAATGTTATATTATATTCATTATTTTTAAAAAAGTCAACAAAATTTAATAAATTTGAATTTTTTTTGCCCCTTTGCAAATGATAATTGAAAGGAGGCTTTATGCTTACAATTTTAGCGTTTTTTTTATCTATTCTCGGAAATATAAATTGGCTTATGATTGGTTTGCTTCAATATGATTTTGTCGCAGGCATATTTGGCTATCAATCAAGCGTTTTTTCCAGAATAATTTATATAATCATCGGTGCGGCAAGTGTTGTTTTGGTGTTTAAACTTTTTAAAGGGAAAGGTGACCTTTACATCTTCTCAAAAAGAAATAGAAAAGACTTAATCAAAAACATAAACAAAATTAAAACTAAAGATGAAGAACCCGCTTCACCTGCCTACAATGTTGAGGCAAGTGAAGAACCTTTCCAAGATTTGCAAGATGAAAGTCAAGATAAAAGCGGTGGGCTTTTTGATGAGCATTTTGACGAACGAGGCTGAAAATGGATTTTAAGCACCTTACCGCCATTATTTTAATTATAATTTTCGGAGGAAGTGTTTTCTGCTCCCTCTTCTTTAATCTTTTATAGCAACAAATTATTTGTGATAACCTGTTCCATTTAAAATGGTGAATGCTCGATAAATTTGCTCGATAAGCACAACTCTTGCTAAATTGTGCGGAAGAGTTATTTTTCCAAATGATATTTTGTCTTTAATCTTATCTTTTATATTTTGGCTAACGCCGTATGAACCCCCGACCACAAATGTTAGTGTGCTACTTGTTTGTGCATCACTTTCTATCTCTTTTGCAAATTCCTCACTTGTTTGCATTTTGCCTTTTATATCCAATAAGTACACCTTGCCTCGAAGATTTTTTTCTAGCAATTTTTCTTCTTCTGCAAGAATTTTGCTCTCATCAATATATTTTGTTTGGTCTTGAAGTTGTATAATGTTCAGTTTGCAGAATTTAGATAACCTTTTCTGATATTCACTTTGTGCGTCAACCCAATATTTTTCCTTTAATAGTCCGACGGCAACAATGTTTATCGTTATCATAGCAGTCCCCAAATGAATGTAAACAAGGTTATAGTTCCTGATATAACAAAAGTGGTGATCAAAATTATTTTTGAAATTTTATCTAGTTTGAATGTGCTTCGGTCAAAAAATATCTTTTCCTTAACTTCGCTGTAACATCCAAGTTTTCTGCTTTGACTGAAGAAGAAGTCGGTTACTTCATCATCTTCAAGTTCAAATTCAATTTCGCCATCGGCAATCTCGTTGACTTCATCTAAAAATTTTCTCTTTTGAAAGTCACCGTACATTATATTTTTCATTTTTTCAAGTTTGTCCGCCGTTGTGTTTAAGTAAATCTTTTCAATGAGATACCTTAACAACTTATAAAGCAAATAAATTGTAATTATCATTATCAGCATGCCTAGGAATGGTGAGGCGTCTAAGGCTTTTTGAAAACCTACAAACACATTCCCAAGACCAAGGTTGTTGACATTTGAAAAAGAAACAAAAACTGAAAGTGCATTATTTGTGAAATGGATTATCATTGCAGGATAAATGGACTCGCTTGCCGTTGTGATAAAGCCTAAAACTATTCCTATAAGTGTTGCATAAAACACCTGCTCAATATTCATATGCAACAGTCCAAATAATAGTGATGAAATAATTATCGAAAAACGAGGCGTAGATGGAAGCAATCCTCGCATAAGCAATCCGCGATGTGCCGTTTCCTCACATATTGCAGGCAATATTGCCGTGAATATCAAATTGACAATCAAAAGCCAAAATGGATAACTCGACATTGTTTCGCCACCTGAGAAATTATAACCGAGAACTGATATAAACGCATTGAAGAATGTGGAAACAAGCACATTTAGTAGATACACCACAACGCCGGTCGCAAATGATAACAAAATTGCCTTGATGCCTATCCTGTTGTAATCATAAAACTTGAACACCTCTTTGGTTTTTGTTTTGTTGAGTTTTCCAAATAGAAATATCGATATGCAAAACAAAAGCACGATTTGAACAATAATTGTGGATACAATTCCTTTCATGTTACCGAGAAAGTCAAGCAGACCAAATGATGAAAGAAGTTTTATGATTGTAAAAAGAACTACTATTACTAAGTAGGTTATTAAAGCATTTCGCGAAACTTTATTTTTGTAAGACATAGTTCTCCTTTTACTTATGTTTCATTTTACACATAAATGCTTATCCTATAAATATTATAGAAATATGCACAATATACCAAATATATTTATATTATAAAATCAAAAAAATTCCAAGTGATTTTACAATTTTTTTCGTTAAAAACTTAAAATTATTAATGCTATAAACAAAGAAAGTGCAATCATAGAGGAAATTAACAAATATTTTGTGTCTGTTTTTTTCTTCTCTATCTCCTCTTTGCTCTTGTTTTTAAAGTAAAATTTGTCAATTAAAAATAATATTGCAAATGTTGCTCCCAATATCAAAACGGCAACAATGTAAAACCACCATTTATTTATAAACGCAAGTTCCCAGCCGGTTAGATTTTTTATAAAAGCAAAAGTAACAACAAGGGCGTTGTTTATCATATGCACCAAAATAGAAGATACGAGTGAGCCTGTCCGCATAACCACCCATGCCAATATTATCCCAAGAAAAATTGGATAAACAAATTGTTGAAGGTTGCCATGCATTAATGCAAAAAGCACCGCTGAAATCAATATGGCTTGATAATCTTTAAAACGAGAACGCAAACCGTTAAATATAATCCCCCTGAAAATAAGCTCCTCTTCTATTGCTGGGATAACTGCAAGCAGAAACAATGCTAAAAAGTATGTCCCGACGCCTGTCGGATTTATTATCGGCAACTCCTCTTCCACTGGATAGTGCATCACTTTTAACAGATTGTTTATTGCACTTATAAAATATTGAATTCCAAAAAGTGAAATTACACCAATTCCAATCATCAGCAAATAGGTGTACCATTTCAATTTAAAATCCAGTTTGATGGCATTATAACTTATCTTCTTAGACTTGCTATAAAGAAGATATATTGAAATATATAAAATAAAATTACATATAATATAAATAACATTATACCATATATTTGAAGTTACCGACTTGACATCAATTTCTTGCCCTTTTGCAATCTGGCTTGCAAAAAGATAAAATAACAACGATAGTACAAGTGGCGCAAAAAGAATGATCAAAAAAATCTTGCCACTATCATCTACATTGTAAAGATTTCGTTTTGTAAACTCTTTGTTATCTATTTTTTCCATAGTTATCATTATAATATATTTCAATTCAAAAAACAATAAAAGGCTTTACATTTTTAAAAAATTTTGTTAAAATCTTTTTATGAATTTCATGAATGAGACGTTAAAAGAGGCAAAAAAGGCATATAGTGCCGGCGAAGTTCCAATTGGTGCCGTTATTGTTGTTGACGGCAAAATCATTTCAAAGGGTTATAACCAACGTGAAAGCAAACAAAATGCCCTTATGCATGCCGAAATATCGGCAATCAGTAAAGCCTGCAAAAAATTACACTCTTGGCGGCTTGAAAATGCCATAATGTATGTCACATTGGAGCCTTGCCCCATGTGTGCCGGAGCAATCTCCGCCTCAAGAATAAAAAAAGTGGTTTATGGCTGCAAAGAAAAAAGTGGTGGTGACAATCTTTGTGAATTGATTTTATCAAGCACAAGATTAAATCATAAAGTAGAAATTGAATATGATGAAAGCATGCAAAATGAAATAGCCGCTCTTCTATCACAATTTTTTAAAGAAAAAAGACATTCAGAGTGAAAAAATGGCAAAATTTTCACTTTTTTATGTGTTTTTAACGCGTTTTTTCAAAAAAAGTGTTATAATTCGCATTTTTAAAGATTTAAGAAAAACGGCTTAACCTTAATTTTAATGAGAGTATAGATAAGTCTAAAAAAACATATTGAATTTTCAATATGTTCTTTTTTATTTACCACTTTAACATCTTATCCGCTCTGTGATTTTATAGCAAATTTGTAAGTTCTTCTTGATACTGCTCTTCTGTTATTTCCCCCTTATCTCGTCTTTCACGCAACTTCGCAATTTGCTCTTCCTTTTCTCTCTGCGAACCCTTTACAACCGGTTCATCTTTCGGCTTAACCCACTCCCAGTCGGACAGAAACATTGTGATTACCAAAAGTATTGATGTTATTGACAATAAGTTTACTATAATTGAAATTACAAGTGCCGTGATATACATACCATAACGTGCTCTAAACATTGAGCCGTTTTTCCATATTGACAAAACAAGCAGCACCGCAACCGCTATGGAAGCAAATATTTCAACAAAACTGAATATCACATAAAACACCGGCCCTCTTTGTGCAGGTGCCAAACGAAAGTATGAAACTATATCATAAATCCCAAGCCCGACATCAACAAAACTGAATATTGCCGCTAGTAAAATTAATATTTTTTTGGTTTTGTTCATTATACCTCCACTACAATAAAATATTTTATCATTTATAAAATTTATTGTCAATTTATTTTGCTTTTTTTATAAAATATTATATACTATTATCGTTATTTATATTATGGAGAAAAAACATGAAAAAAGAAAAAAAAGCAAAAAATATTATTATAACCGGTTCTTCAAGTGGCATCGGTCAAGCACTTAGAAATTACTTCACCGCCCAAGGCGATAATGTGATTGGAATAAGTTTGAGTGGAGATGATTATAACTGCGATGTCTCAAATTATGAGGCTGTAAAGGCAATTTTTAATGAAATTGCAAAAAAAATCGATAAAATCGACATTCTTATCCCTTGTGCAGGGTTCGGGCTTTATGGAGCAATTGAACTTATTGAAAACAGCAAAATTCAAAAAGAATATGATGTAAATGTTATGGGAACGGTGAATTGCATTCAATGTGCCCTCCCCCTTATGCGTGACAACGGAAAAATTATAAACATCAGTTCTATTTGCGCATTATTTCCTATTCCTTTCCGCTCATTTTATTGTTCTAGCAAAGCGGCAATCAGCAGTCTAAGTGACTGCCTCAGAATGGAACTTTCCAAAACAAAAATTCAAGTCACCGCAATTTGCCCTTGCGAAATCAAAACCAATTTCAACAAAAACCGAGAAAAAACTCTTGCAACGAATGAAAGATACAGCAATGCAGTGGCTCAAAATGTTGCCCTTCTTGATAAACGCGAAAGCAAGCGAATGCCACTTGAAAAAGCAACAAAAATTATTGTCAAAATCATAAACAAACGAAAACTTAAACCTCAATATGTGATGAGTGCAAGAAATAAAATTTTATACCAGGTTCAAAAATTCTTCCCAAGGTCACTTGTTCTTAAAGTTATGACAAAAATGTTCTATATAGAAAAATGATAGCCAAACGGCTATCATTTTTTTCGTTTTAAAACATACCCATTGGATGATATCTACTTGCAAGAGCATCATTTTTAAAGCGTTCCTTTTCGACAAGTGGAGTTAGTATTTTCCCAACATTATCCATGGCTTTGATGCAGTCCTCAGTGTATCGGCTGTAAATTTCGATATTTTTATAGGACTCTAACGCCTCTTTTGGATCGCTGTATTTAGAATTTTTTGCAATTGTTTTATCAATTACTTTTTCAAGCCCTGACAAGGTGTCTCGGAAACTACCAATGCTTTTTATCATGCCTTTTAAGTTTAGAATTTTATATTGACGACGTATCTTCCTCTCTAAAAGTTTCGCGTTTAAAGACAACGCTTCATACCTTTTTGCAGCCTTTACCGGAGTTTGAAAGGCATCATAATTTTGAGTATAGTCTTTCTGAATTTTTGCCAAGTATTCATCAATTTTATCTTTCAATTGACAATACATTTTTTTTGTTTCTTTGAGTTTAATGGAACACGCCTCAACTCGAAAAGAAATCCCATCTCCAAGAATGGTTAATGCTTTTATTTCTTCAAGATCCCTTTGTAATTGTTCTGCATTTGGCATATTTTCCTCCTATATGCCTTATTGTACAATATTTTTCCTATGTTGTCAAGTATTAATATACATCGGGCGTAGCGACTTTTTCATCACTCTTGTCCTCAATCTCAACAACTATTGCCTCCGTTGTCAACATAGTTGCCGATACGCTTGCAGCATTCTGAAGTGCAGAACGCGTAACCTTTGTAGGGTCTATTATTCCCCTTTCTATCATATCACAATACTCATTGTTGTAAGCATCAAATCCATACGCCTTTTCATTGATATGCTCATATATATTGTTTATAACCACACCGCCATCTACACCAGAATTTTTTGCTATCTGACGAAGCGGCTCTTCTATTGCATTTCTAACAATTTTTGCTCCCGTCTGTTCATCTCCAGACAATGTTGAAATCAATTGATCAAGTGATTTTGCCGTTTTCAACAATGCCACTCCGCCGCCAACAACTACACCTTCCTCAGTTGCAGATTTTGTTGCAGATAATGCGTCTTCTATTCGGAGTTTCTTCTCTTTCATTTCTATTTCAGTGGCTGAACCAACCCTAATTACCGCAACGCCACCAGCAAGTTTTGCAAGGCGTTCATTCAATTTTTCAATCTCATATTCACTCTTTTGCTCTTTGATTTGAGTTTTTATAGAATTTACTCTTGCTTTTATCTGCTCAGGATCGCCATAACCCTCTACTATTGTTGTTTCATCTTTGGAAATCTTTACATTCTTTGCCCTGCCAAGATTGTCAACCGAAATGGTTTTGAAATCTATTCCAAGTTCATCAGAAACCAAAGTTCCACCGGTGAGAATTGCTATATCCTCAAGCATTGCTTTTCTCTTTTCACCAAAGCTTGGTGCTTTCACTGCAACACAATTGAATGTGCCTCTTAATTTGTTTAAAATCAATGTTGTAAGGGCTTCACCCTCCACATCATCTGCTATTATAAGCAATTTTGCAGACATTTTTACGATTTGTTCCAAAAGTGGCAAAATTTCTTGAATGTTTGAAATCTTTTTATCTGTTATTAGAATAAATGGATCATCAAGTTCAGCCACCATTTTCTCTGTGTTTGTACACATATATGGTGATAAATAACCTCTATCAAATTGCATACCCTCAACAACAGAAAGTTCTGTTTTCATTGTTTGAGATTCTTCAACCGTGATAACTCCATCTCTGCCAACTTTTTCCATTGCCTCGGCAATCAACTCGCCAACCTCTTCATCTCCAGCAGAAATTGAAGCAACCTGTTTTATGTCAAGTGAACTTTCAACAGGTTTTGACAAACTTTTAAGTTGTTCTGTAACAACATCTACCGCCTTAAAAATACCCTTTTTGAGAATAATCGGATTTGCTCCGGCAACAAAATTTTTCATTCCCTCTCGAATTATTGCCTGTGCAAGAACGCATGCCGTTGTTGTTCCATCTCCCGCAACATCATTTGTTTTAACCGACACCTCTTTTATCATCTCGGCTCCCATATTTTCAAATGGATCATCAAGTTCTATTTCCTTTGCTATTGTTACACCATCATTGGTGACAAGCGGTGATGAATATTTCTTACCCAAAACCACATTACGTCCCTTTGGACCAAGTGTTATCTTTACTGTGTTTGCAAGTGTATTTACACCATTTTCAAGGGCTTTTCTTGCTGCAAGTCCCTCCAAAATCTTTTTTGACATATTTTCCTCCTTACTCTATAATTGCCAAAATATCAGGTTGA
>CANQHL010000042.1 GCA_947623775.1 uncultured Clostridia bacterium | reverse complement strand
TGGTCTACTAGCTCAGTCGGTAGAGCACTTGACTTTTAATCAAGGGGTCCCGGGTTCGAATCCCGGGTAGGCCACCAGTTGTGTTTTTGATAAAAATGGAATACTATAATAGTGTTCTATTTTTTGTTTGTTACACGGTTTGTTTCAAAAGTTTAGTCAAAAGCCTAGTCAAAATCGGTGTTTAATCCTTGTATAATTTCAATAGTTTTGCCTTTGGTATGTTTTCCTTTATGTTTGTATAAATATCATTTGTCGTTACAATTGAACTATGCCCGAGTTGCAATTGTCTATATTTATCTTTTGCACCAAGAAAATAAAGATTTGCCGAGCAAGTATGTCGAAGAGCATGCAAGCAACTGCTTTATTTAAAAAATTCATCATTTTTTAACGTTTTTTATGTTTTTTTTATTGATTTTTATTAAATTTTACGTTTAGCAATATGATTGAGTGATTTTTTATCTTTTTTGCAGTTTGTTAAGGTGTAATGAATAAGATTTATTAAGGTACAATGTATGAATTTATGATATTTGTAAGGCTGGCTGTATAATACTATTTTGGTAGAGTTTAATAGCAACAAAGAATTGAGTAAAGAAACAAGGTTATAACCAAAAAATACATCGGGAAATTCCAATGTATTTTTGTTTTTATTCTTGCACATTATCTTACATATTATCTTGCTCATTTAAAATAAAGGTTCTTCCATTGTGCTTGGCAATTCAATATTCAACAGCTTTAATACTGTTGGTGCAATATTGGCTATGCTTTTATGTTTTTTTAATTTTACATTTTTATATTTTTCACTTACTAAGATTATTGGTACAGGATTTGTGGTATGTGACGTCACTTTATTGCCATCTTTGTCAAACATAAGTTCTGCATTGCCATGATCGGCTGTGATTATACAATCGCCGCCTGCCATAAGTGTGGCAAGTGCCAAGGCGTAGGCATCTTTTTCAACGCATGTTATTGCTTTTTTTGTTGAATCAAAATTTCCTGTATGTCCAACCATATCTGGATTTGAAAAATTTACCAAAATAAATTCATATTTGGCAGATGCAATTGCATCAAGAGTTTCTTCTGTGATTTCATTTGCCCTCATTTTAGGATAATACGAGAAGTCTTGTGTATTTATACTATCAATAAGTTTTCGATCTTCACCTTTATATGGCTCTTCAATTCCACCATTAAAGAAAAACGTGACATGGGCATATTTTGTTGTTTCTGCAATATGATATTGTTTAAAATTATGTTGAGATATTATTGCGGACAAATTATCTTCAATTCGCGTTGGGGGATAAAGGACATTGAGGTTTTTAAATTCTTCTGAATAAAGTTGCATAATAGAAAACATTAAATTATCAAATTTTTTTGTTTTAAACTGATTAAAATCTTTATTTGTAAATGCGCCTGTTAGTTCTCTTGCTCTATCCGATCTATAATTAAAGAAAATTACACTATCATTGTCTCTTATAATTCCTTGTTTGTCAATTAGCGAGGGTTCTACAAATTCATCAAATACACCTTTTTTATAACTTTCCTGTAAGGTTTCCATAGCGCTTTTGCCTGAGAAATTATCACCATAAACAAGAGTATTGTATGCTTTTTCAAGTCTGGAATACCTTTTTTCTCTATCCATAGCATATACACGCCCAGAAATTGATGCAATTTTATAGTTTATATTCGGATTATTTTTTTCTAAGTAATTTATATATTGAACTCCGCTGTTGACAGGAGTATCTCTTCCGTCCAAGAAAGCATGTATATAAACGTTTTGCAGACCCATGGAATTTGCCATTCTCAAAATTGCGATGAGGTGATCTATGTGACTATGCACGCCGCCATCAGACAAAAGTCCCATAACATGCAATGAAGAATTATTATTGATTGCATGATTAATTGCACTTTTTAAGTGTTCATTTTGGAAAAAATTGCCTGTTTTAATGTCGTTGTCGATTTTTAATAGGTCTTGTAATATTACCCGGCCTGCTCCTAATGTTAAATGTCCAACTTCGCTGTTTCCCATTTGTCCGTCAGGTAATCCGACAGCACTGCCACTTGCAAGAAGTGTTGTGTGTGGATAATTTTTTTTCAATTTATCAAGATTTGGGGTGCCTGCGGAAATTATTGCATTTCCCTCTTTTTCTTTTCTTATTCCAAATCCATCGAGAATAATTAAAGTGACCATTTTTACTCCTAGAAACAAAAATTTCTTTAAAATACAGATAATTTTAAAATTTTTAAGGAAAAAATCATCAAAAAAATAAAATTAATTGAAATTTTTTTGATTTTTTGAGTTTTTACCTCATTAATAATATAACCATTCATCAATAAAAAATCAAGTTTTTGAGGTCAGAAAATAAAAAATAATTATTTGGCAAAAAATAAAAAATGAAATTTTGCGTTATATTTATTATATAAATATACTAAATTTGTTTGACATATTTTTTTTATAATTTTATAATTATTCTTGAAAGCGAGAAATTTTTTACTTATTAACGTTTAATTATTGTGTAAATAACAGATATTAAACAAGGAGGAAATATGAAAAAATTTTGGGTAGGATTATTGAGTGTGTTCATTCTGCTGGGCGGAACTTTTTTGTATTCATGTGGTAAAAGCGAAATAGATTTCACTCTATCACAAGAAAGTGTATCCATTGAATTGCGTGACACAGATGATGGGTCGCAGAACTCTGCGATAGTCAGTGCCAGCATTTCCGGCGGAGATGATGTGCGAATTTCGGCAAGCGTAAATGGTGGATATGAAAATAATATTGTACAGGTTTCCACCAAATATGTTTCTGAAAAAAGGACGGATATTGTCTTGACAGGATTAAGCGAGGGTGATGCTCAGGTTACAGTACGTACCAATCAAGGGAATGTTGTGAAGTACATATCTGTTACTGTTTTCAGTTCTGTAAGCAGTATGGAGCAAAAGACTGAGAATGGCGATAAGAGCAATTATCTTGTTCGCGGAACAACTAATATCCTAGACGAGACCAAATTGATTTCTTTCTATCCAAATGATAAGAGTCGACGTAATTTAACTTGGAAACTCGCAGAAGAAAAGAGTGGACTTACTCTTGAGGGAACAAGTTTGACAATCGACGATAGTTTTATGGATGATACAGTTTCTCTTGTTGCTACAACAGAGAAAGATGTAAGCACCACAATAACACTCGATGTTCTTAACAAAATTGATGAAAATATTGATTTACAATTCTCAAACAGCAAAAATGCAGGTTTTAACAAGGTTACAGAAGAAAATAATGTTTTTGAAATTGTTCCAAACATTCCATCTGATGATAATTATCGAGGATACTTCTTGGTGAATTATCTTGGTGATTTGGAAATAAAAGCTCATGTTTATGATGCAAATGGTGTTGAAACAGATGATCTTGTTATAAATAGAGATCAAGTTGTCGGAGAACTTCCTTGCTTTGTTATATTTGCAAACAGCAAATCAACAAATATAAATGGCAATTATAAAGTAAGTTTCTCAATTGGTTATAATGGTTATACATACAGGGTTGATTCTGCCGATTATTTGCCAATTACAATAAAGGCAAGGGAGAGAGTCAACAAAATTGAGGTTGCAACTAATGAAATTGGCAGTGTAGAAGGCTCAATCCAAACATTATATACAACTTATGCAGAGTCAAGAGAAACATCAGTATATGGTCAAAAATACTATGTAACAATTTCTCCTAGCACGGTTGTCGATGCTACAAATAAATATAAAATTTCATTGAAATGGACGGAACCAGGCGCAAGTGTATTCAATACTTGTCCTGTCCAAGTATGGTATCAAGACGCAACGGAGGCAAACAGATGGAAGCAGGTTGAATTTAAAACAACAAATGACGGCTATGAGGCAAATGAGAGTAGTTATATAAGTGCAACTCAGATTTACATAAAATCAGATGAATTGCCTGAACAATCAGTTCAAAGATTGGCAATGACTTTCACAAGTTTAGACAATACAGATATAAGCACAACATTCAATCTTCGACTTGTAAGAAGTGTATCATTTGAATATTTTACATTTGATAATGCAGATATAAAGATTGATTCAAGTTCGAATGGTGGAAATGTAACAGTAAAAAAGGAATTTACTCTTAAAGGTCAAACTGATATTGACGGACTTTATATTATAAATAATTCAAATGCGGTGACTTTTGATAACATAAGAAAAGTAAGCAATACAAGTGATTCAGTTATATTTGAATTGGCTGTAACGTTGAAAGCTTCGGCATATGGTCTTACAAGACAAGATACATATCAAATTGCACACAGAAATGGACTTGTCACCGAGCGTTATATTATTGACATTTTTCAGCCATTAAAGTGGGCATCAATACACTTAAATTCTGCTGAAAATGAATCAAATTCTGTTGTTGACTATGATGTTTCAAAGAAAACTTATACAACGCAAGGTGAACCATTAGATATCGAAGGGGACAACGACAGTATATCTAGGCTTATGTTGCACAACGCTACAACCACACCTCTTATCTATTATTTCAACTCGGTAAATGGTATAAATGCTGATGCAAATATAAGTGTCGGGTTCTATGATTATAATGAAAGAGATAATACATTCTCTTCACTTCAACAATTTAAGGAATATGCCAATACTACGGCAGGGTGTATTACAATCATTAACCAAGCTAAAAATAACATAAATTACAGCAATGTTGCAATGTTTAGCGACGACAATAAATCAATAGTTACAAAATCTGCTGGCTTTACTTATGCGGTTGTTACATTTACAGGAAAGGGTATAAATAGTGCAGATGCAAATGGCAATTTTTCATTTGTAAAAATAATATTAATTGAAAGTTTTGTTGCACCTATGGGATTGGAGGTAAGGCCAAGCAGCAATAAGAGCATTTCACTATACGCAATTGACAGCTTGGCTTCAAGTGATGAAAACCTTACAAGACAAGATATCAAAATTCGTTTCAGTAAAGATAACATCACATACAAGGCTCTCCAAAATGTAGATTTTGTAAGTGATGGAATGGGAATTCGCTCTGTTTCTGAAGATAAAACTGTGGTTTCATGGAAAAACGGAAGATATAGTTTGTCAAATATTGCAATAACAGATGAGGGAATTTCATTTACTGTTCTTGCAAATAGTATAAATGCTTTCATTAACGATGACAGTGGGAATAATAGTGTATTCAGAAACACTTTGGAAGTTCATTATACAATTCGTGATGAAGCAACAGGCAGAGGGGTATATGAAATTTTCACTACGATTGATATTGTAATAAGAAATGCACAAAGACTTGAAAGCCTCGTATGGGAAAATTATGATCAAGATGGGTTGTATTTTGAGGTTGGTGATGAAAGTCCTAAATATATGATTTTCAGTTCGTCACCAGCTGATGCAAAAAATACATCTTTAGCTTACATAATAACCGATGCAGAGGGTAATGTAAATTCATCATTCTTGACAGTAAGTGATGCAATATCTTCAAGCACACTTTCAGTCAACATTTCACGTGCTTTAACACAAGGCATGATAGGTTACGCATATATTCTTCCAGCTGATGCAATTTATAATGGCCAAATTAAATACTTCTATGATGAACAAGATATAAATGGAAGAATGGTGCAGAAAACAGACAGCATAAATGCTGATCATTTAGGACAAGAGAAAGAAAACGGAGTTACTTACTTTGATTATTTGGTAAACAGTGGCGCATACTTCATTTCAAATGCGGGTAGTAAAGCTCCAACCAAAGTTCCTTACAAAAATATTCTTGTAAAGGTAAAAATAACTGTTGCAGATGGTAATAGTTTTGATTATGCGTATAGAATTTATGATGTTAAATCATTCATGGAAATTGGCGGCATAGAAAATGTGGTTGCAAAATATTACACAATTATGAATAGCCTTGACCTTACAGGCACTGTTTTTGAACCATTTGCAAATATAACAGGTGGTATTCAAGGATACAACAATATTACAACAATCAAATTAAGCGGCAAGAATCTTGCTTTAATCAATAATGGAGAAATAAGAAACCTTATTTTTGTAGGTGAAGTTGAGGGAAGCGGATTTATAGTAGATACAAATAAAAACAAAATAACAAATGTTACAATTGATGTAAATGGCATACAAGCAAGTGTATTGAAATATGAAAATACAGATGTTTGTTATGTTGGTGGTATTGCCGGAGTCAACGAGGGTGAGATAGACGGAGCAAGCGTTTTAGGACTTGAAATAAAGGCGGGAGATAAATCATATGTTGGAGGTATTGCCGGTAAAAACATTAATATGATAAAGAATTCCCGAGTAGAATTCTACAATCTTGCAAATCCAACTTCAGAGGGAGAAGAAACTACATATTCCGTAAATAAATTCACGGGGGATGTTGTTGGTGCAATAGTCGGACAAATTGGTACACGCTCAACAATTGACCATACATATGCTTATGATTATACTCTCAATGGAGATAGGGCTGAAGATGGCGCTGATGTGCTGGTTGGCACTACAATTGGTGCATTTGCCGGAAATTATGAGGGAACAACTACAACAAGCCCAACAGCAAAAATAAATTATTCATTTGTTGTTATCGGCGTTGAGAAAGCATATGGAGATGGTGATTATGAAAACACTGATCCTAAGAAAACAGTTCTTTTGACAAATTATTATATTGGTTATTATATAAGAGTTGCATACAACATTATGGGTGATTATGACAATCCAGAAAATGCAGCAAACTTTGTTACAAAAGATGATGAAGGCTTCCTAGAATACGTAAATGGAGGAAATCCTTATCTTAAAGGGTTGTATCAAGACGCAAAAGTTGAAGATATTGATTACACAGTAAAAACATATAGTGAAAATAATTATTATAAATCAATTGCTGTTGACGAAAATAATGGAATTTTATTCTTCTACAAACTCAAAGATAATTATGTTGATCTCAATGATGCTCAGACAATAGATTTAAACAGATATAACACAATAACTCTCGAGCAGCTTGTTGGAGAGAGCGTAAGTAGAAATATTATTATAACTTCATCTCAAGTAAATATAGTAAGGGTTATTGGTTCGACATTACAAGTTGTAAACACAGGCGATGTAGACATTATCTTATCATCTAAGATGGATGTTGAAAACAGCAAAACAATACATATTAAAGTTGTATATGCTTTATCTGATGTACTTTTGTCTTGGTCTGATCGTGGTGGAAACACTGCATATGTTGATGACAATTCAATTGTTGCAATTCAAGAAACAAAATCAAGAGATTATTTTGTAAGTTATTTGCGTCCACAGGTATTTTTAGGTGCATTGGCCCAAGCATATACGCTAAAAACAAATGAAATATCTTTGGATATAACAACAAGCAAGAATGCCGATGTTACAGAAGCGGGCAAACTTGTATCATTTGAAAATGCAAACAGCACAACATTTAAAGTCAATGTAAATTCAGGTGATGTAAAAACGGATTTTGTTGTAAAAGCGGTTATTTTCACAGCAAGTGCAGATGAAAGCGGAATTTATCAACAGGCAATAAACGATGTGTTCAAGAGAAACTTTACAATAAATCCTGTAAAGGGCGTAATTTCATTTGATATGTCGGGTGACAGTCTCCCAATAACTCCATCTACAAATGCAAACATGGAAGTGGAGATAAGGACAACGGCGGAAAATGATACCATTTATCCTATTATAATGTATAAGGGTGAACAACTTGAACTAAAAGCAATTGCCCGCAATAGATATGTATACAAACTTGCCGGCACGGAATTGAACATGATTGACGTGCTTGTAACAGACATTTCAAAAGAATTGACAACAGGCGGAATGTATGTTTCTGTATACAATTTGAACTTCTCAGTACACGAAGATTACAGAGCAAACGTAAGTGAAGATTTAGTATTTGAGGATTGCTATATTGTTTCAGAAAGCGGAAATTCCAGCCTTGATGAAAATGATACATTTGATATAACATTAACAAAACAAAAATTCACAAATATTGATATAATAAATAAAACCATCGTAAGCTCATCTTTTGAGACCAGCAAAAATGGAATTCAACAGGTTTATAGATCTGGTGAAATTTCAACAATACTTGCTCCGGGAAACAATTCAATACTTGAAGTAAACATCAATCCGGAATATGCGTACTTTGACCATGTAAGTCTTTCTTACAGCGGAACATCGGTTTCAAATGCTGTATCAATGAGCGTTTTAAGACTGACAGATGTTCACGGAAATCCAATTCAATCGGGCAATGAGTATTTTATAGAGAGAGCAAGAACGATTGATGGTGATGTTGACACATCAAGAGCAGGAATGATTTCCTTTACTCCAACATTAACAGAAAAACTGATAGGAAAATTGTTCTTCAAAGTTTGGATAAACACAAATGTAACCCGAGACACTGTTATAATGTTTACAATAACATTCTACGACTCAAACAACAATGTGTTATCTTTTGCAAATTATTATTTGACGGTAAGTTACCTCAGTGAAGCAAGAATAACCATTGATGGAGAGACGACAACATATCTTGCAAAAGGTTCTTCTGCTGATATAAAGGTTGAAGTTCTTCTAGATCAAAAAGTTGACAGCTTAGTGCTTGATGGAGTGGGAATACAAGGCATACAAATGTCAAGTTTGTCACAGGAGCCAAGCATAGATACAGTGCGAGGAATAAAAACATATTCAGCCAAAATTTATGCCGGATTGCAGGCAAAAACTGATGAAAGAAACATATTATATGTTCAAGCAACAGTTTCAAGAAAGCTTACAGGCTCAACACAGACCGAATATAAAACAACAGTTGCAACTGTCGTTATTGTGGATTTCAAAATCGATGCAAACAATGTTGTAATTGATGGCAGAACAGATGGTGTATTGAATATTTGGCAGGGTGTTGAAAAGCCTATCAACATTGAATACAACTTAGTCCCTGAAACTTACAGCAACCCAGGTGATGAAACAAGCGAAAAATTAATTGCTGACATTATGCAGAAAAGAGATGTATTCATAAGTAAAGGCTATTATCCTGAACAAGGTAATATTAATAATTCAAATTATAATTATTATATAAACTATAAATATATAGACGGCGTATTAAACAAAACACCATTGACATTGGAAGATAGACTATTCTTTGTTGATGGAAACTCGCGAATACCACTGAAAGGCGGCAATATCGCAAATCGACCATTCAGTTATACATTCAGCGAAGATGCAAATCAAATTTCATTTAAAGGATTAAGAGCAAACATGAGTGTAGATATGGTGCTTGAAACATATGTTTCTGCAGGAGGCTACACCAGTGTTTATTCAACTTACTTTACAGTTAACATTGAAACATATTCAGATCCTGATGTTCCGATTTTAATATCAAATGCAAGTGAATTTAAAGCATTGGCTCCGGTAGAAAATCAGGAAATCAAGAAAAATGATTATATTTTAACAAATGATATTTTCCTTGAAAATTATCAACCATTCAACACATCACTTATAAGCAGTTTTGATGGAAATGGTCATACAATTTTCATTAAGAGTTTCAGTCAAGAAACCACATCTTCAACTTTGAACATGGCATTATTTAACGTTGTTGACGCAGGCACATTGCTTAAGAATGTAAGAGTAAATCTATATAATGGTGGTCAAGTTAACGTTGATGTAACAAATCTTAATGAATTTAACTTTGCAGGTATTGCAATAAATAATGAGGGTGTGATAACAAATTGTGAAGTTGTTGCATTCTATTCAGATTCAAGTGTATATGGAGACACAAAACTTGACGGTGCATGTGAGCGACACGCAAACCCAACTGGAATAAACATCAATTTTTATAAAGGTTCGACACCTTACTATATTAATTCAGTTGATAATTTCACAAGCACAATAGCAGGTTTTGTAGTTTCAAACAGCGGCAGTATAACCAATTCAAGAGTGGGTGGAGATGTTATAACCATCGTTGGCAGTGAAAGACTGGAAAAGGGTGTGCTAACCGGATTTACATATGCTTCATATCAAAAACTTGGAACATTCTATATCAATG
>CANQHL010000041.1 GCA_947623775.1 uncultured Clostridia bacterium | reverse complement strand
CAAAGCGCGGATAATAGGAATGATTGGATGTGACCGTGTCACCAGGCTCATATTCTTGCCAGCCGGCAAACTTATAGTACGTATAATAATTATCACTTCGCATGATTGGTGCACCATAGATGTCCTGATTGTAAACTATTGGTTCATCAAATTTTAATTTTTCATGATAAATCACTGTATTGTCACCATTATACCAATAAATGTCGTAATATCGGTCACATTCTGTGAATTGAGCATAATAATTTTCATCTTTATCTGCCGGGTATGGGGCTTTATCCCAACTCGAAAACTCATAATATTTATACTGATTGCCAAGTTTTATTGGAGGATAATCAAATGGATAGACCGGAGTTTCGCCTTTTTTCACAATGTCGGTATGAACTATGTTGCCGTCGCCATCAATCCAATTTATTGTGAAAGTGATATCCTCTTCTAAGTAAAGTGCATGAACAGACAAAATATTACTGTTGTAATCATCAATCTTAGAGCCGTACTCACCTTGAATTTGAATGTCCCAATTAGTAAATGTGTATCGTTTTATTCCGCGTTCATACTGATGATTAAACTGCGGATATTGTATCAACGTATCTTGCGTGATATATAGTGTCAAATCGGTTATAACATCACCCGCATCATTAACAATGCCCGATTCATCATAATCATATCCATAATAGAAAATTATTATGTATTCATAATCTTCCTCGCTGAATTGCGGATGATAATCTATGTCTGCTTTTACAGGAACAATTGTAGGTGTCCAACCAGTAAAGAAGTTGTATTTGTCTCCCGTACGCTCTTTTTTAGGTATGCCATACCTTTCAACATCATATTGCGGAGTGGTATTATATTCAACCTCCTCGCTGTAGATTATCTCACCGTCTGCACCATACCAATTTACATTGAAGTGCTTTATTTGTTCACTAAAACTTCCAATTATATCTATATTTTGTTCAATTTTAAATTCTTGGATAGGCTCGCCATTATATTTCCACCCATCAAAATGATAATTATATCCCTCAATTTCATATGAAAGATCTTCTTGTGGCAAATTTAATAAATCTTGATAATGATATGTTTGAGTGAGAAATACATCGCCTGCATCACCCATCGTTCCCGACTTATCATAATCGTAACCATAATAATATGTTACAATATATTCAACATATTCTTTGGTGTAACCCTTTTCTTTGACAGTGAATGTTGCATTTCCGGTGACTTTAAATTTACTTCCCGCCTCATATTCAGTTCCATTTTCATCTTGCCATTTTAAAATATCATATTTAAAGGTTTTGTCGGTGTATATAGATGGAAAGACCACTTCTGCATTATTTTTGCAGTAATTCTCCGCAATCACAATTCCGCCAAACTTGAATGTTATATGATAAAGGCTTACAAAGGCATAAATATAGTAGGTATCCATTGTGTAAACAAAGCTGAAATTTCTTCTTATCACATCTAAATTTCCGCTGTATGACTTGTCCACATAATAATAGTAAACTGTAAATCTGTAATCATTGAAAAAGTTTTCATTTGTTATCAAAGTTTCATTGCTTCCCAGATTTGCAGTCATACTTTTGCCGTTGAAAGCAGAATAATCAATTCTTTCCGCTCCAGATAAGTCAATATATTCAAGTGCCGTTCCGTAAAACGCATATTCTTGTATGCTTTTTATATTTTTTAAATTTTTAACTTCCTTTAATTCACAGCAATTGTAAAATGCTCTTTCCCCGATTGTTTCCGCCGAACCTACGTCAACACTTGTCAACTTTACGCAACCGTTAAAAGAGTAATTTGCAAAATTTGTTATTTTCGATGTGTCAATATTATTTAAATTTATACATCCTTCAAATGACCTTTGCAAACTTGTACAATGTGATAGGTCAAGCCATAATAGTGAGATGCAATCTTTAAATGATGCGTTTTCTACTGAAATTATATTGCCTATGTCCACCTCTTCTAGGAAAATGCAATGTTCAAACACTGATGATGCTACGTTTATATCCCGCTTTTCTCCAGCATAATTTACCTTTACGCTTTTTATAGTGGAATTATCCTTGAATGTGGCAGATGCAAAACCGCCAAATTTATATTCTTGACCATCTTTCACGATTAAATCTTCAACAACAACATTCTTATTTGTGCCGATATAATCCCCTAAAATATATGTCCTTGCGTTGTCGTTATATCTTACTGAAAAATCTTTTTCATTAAAACTTTTGTAGACAACATGAATTTCAATATCGCAGTCCGGCATGATGAAAGTTTGATCTTCACTTAAATTAAGAGGATATGAAACACCTGAACTTATATAATAAATTTCATCTATATAATATTTTTCTTGAGGGGTTAAGTTTAATTTTATTTCTTGGCCATAAGTTGCATCTGTTAAATTTCCATCAATTTCCCCATTGCCAAGCCCGGTAACAACAAGAGAAACTGAATATCTTGCTTCCTCATAGTTTACAACAATTTCAACATCGTGACTTGGCATTAAGAAAGTGTATTTTCCATCTAGAATCAACTCTTTTACATCTTTTCCGTCCACTGTTATGCTTTGCAATATCATGCCTTTCACATGCTGCAAAGCCATTTCAACTTGGTCGTTTTCCATGTAAACATAACTGTTTAGCAAAATCCCACCGGAAGCATTTGAAGTGACATTTATTTTGTATGGTTCTTTTTCACCGGCACGATAAGTCTTGCCAATTGCTTCATTACCAAAAGTGTCGGTTACCTTTAAAATGTAATAATGATTTCCCTTCATCACCATCGGGCAATCAACATTTGCGTTTTCGCATATTTCATTTCTTGTTTCATTCAACAATATTATGTCACCATCGTCTATATCACTATTAGATGAACAGAATAATTGCAAAGTGACATTGTAGCCGTAAAAATTAAAACTTATATTTTGCCCATTGTTTAAAGTTACTTTCGGGGTTAAATCAACAGTTTTATATGTTGTACCCGTGTTCCATGCTGTATCATAACAATAAATTTTGCAACCATTCTGTGCCGTCGGAAGTCCCGTTGTGTTCACCTGCAAATTGCTTCCGCCGAAAAATAGTTTTTTAATATTTTTAGAACTCGTGAACACAGACTGATAAACTTTGGTGACAGATGGGAATTCACAATAAGTCAAATTGTCACAACCAGAAAAAGAACTTGGATACAACACTTCAACTTTTTCTGCCTTTACACTCTTTATTCCGCTTGAATTAAAAGCGTTTTCAGCAATTAAGGTTGCATTTTTAAGATTTAAGTCCTGCTCAAAATTTTTACAATTTTGAAAAGCATATTTTTCTATAAATGTGAGTTTATCCCAATTGCAAACCACCTCTTTTAGCATTTCAAAACCGTCAAAAGCAGCATAAGGTATCACTGTAACTTTTGGCACATATACTTTTTCCAAATTAAAGCAACCCACAAATGTTTTGCTGCCAAAATACCCTTGTGCCGGGTCACTGTTTTGCGTCGCTGGCAAAATTTGATTTACATTTGATAAATAAAGTTCTTTTAATGCTGGGCAATATTGAGCAACCTGTTTTGCATTTTTTGAAGCAAGTTTCAACACTTTTAAACTGTCGCAACGCGTAAACGGATATGCCTCTATATCGATATCATTTTCACAAACAAAACTTGTTATATTAAGTCCAAGGAAAACGCCGTTTCTTAATCCCCTTATTTCCTGACCATTTATTTCCTTCGGCAAGACAATGTCACGCAGCCCACCTGTGTATTTTGTTACATAGCCCTGCTCATCAATCTCAAAGCCGGTGCCATCATCATTACATAAACTTTCGCCCTTTAAAAATTCCGTTTCAAAAATATCAGAACGCTTGCTGATGCTTCCATCCTCACCTTTCTCTAAAAGTATATATCTTAAAAGAGTTGACTTTGTTATATTTATCCCATCATCACTCAGTTCATTGCCATTAGTGAAAGGAACAGAACCATCTGTTGTGTAAATTATAGTTTCATTGCTGCTGCTAGATATTTGAACATTTATCTCATCTTCAAAATTGTATTTGCCGTTTGCCTCGCCATATGTTAGCGTTGGAATATCTGTTATTTTTTCTGTGTTTGCAAACTCCATATTAGGCACGCCGAAACCATACTGTTCATCAAATCCCAAATTTCCAAAATCATATGTGTTTTCCTTTATTTCTTCTTCGACACTTTCAACACTAAACTCATCACCATAAAAAGTCGCATAGAGGGCAACAATGGCTGTTGCGTGTGGTGTTGCCATTGACGTGCCGCTTATTTCGGCATACTTAAATCCATCAGGAGAGGTGTAGGAAACAGTATATTCGGTGTTGTCCGGCACACAACTTAATATATTTGAACCCGGCAAGCACAAATCAATGTATTGTCCATAATTTGAATAATAGGCAAAATATGGAAAGTTTGAATAGCGTGTATTTTGCGAAAGTGAGGAAATTGTTAGTGCTTTTTCGCAATTTGCAGGAGTGTAATTTTCAACTCTTACATTATCATTTCCCGCCGCAACCACTGAAAAAATATTGTTCTCATAACACCTGTTTATTATTTGTTCTTCTTCTTTTGAATATGTAAGCCCGCCTAGGCTTAGATTATATGCGACGATATTGTCTCCGTTTTGTTTTAATTCTAAAACATATTCTATTGCCGAAATTATATTTCCCATTGTACCCGTGCCTTTGCTGTTTAAGGCTTTGATTGGTACAATTTTCACATTGGATGGTGTAAGGTCAACTATTGTACCGGTGACATGCGTACCATGTGAGTTATCATCTTCAAAATCATATTCACTTTCTGATGTGGTTTTAACAAAACTTTTACCCTTATCAAGTGCAATTCTTCCCTCTAAAAATTCATGATTTGTATCTACACCGGTGTCTACAACCGCAACATAGACCTCAGGAAGATTTCCACTATATTTTAATTCAATATCCTTTTCAAAATCATCTATACCAAGCAGTTGTGCACCCCATGATAAGTGTTTGCGCCCTTCTGCGCCTGATTTATTTTCGTCGATGTCAAAACTGCCCACTTCCTCAGGCAAATCATCAAGAGAAACTTCTTCATCTATAAAGGCATACTCAACATATCGATTATTCCTAAATTGTTCAAGATGTTGTTCTGCCTCCTCTTGGCTGCCATACTGAAATATATGTAAACCGGAAAGCCCTGTGGCTGATGCTATGCTGTCCTGTGACGACAAGTTACGTTTTGCTTTCACTACGACGCGTGATAAGTTGTCGATAAAGTTTTCATTTATGGAAGAAAGTTGTTGGCAAAACCCATCGACATTTTCATACAAAAAATTCTCTTTTATTGTGACGCTGTCCAAAAAAGAGGTTAACACAATAACCACGATAAACACTATTGATACAAAAAGTCGTCTACATGCGTTTTGCATAAGTCCCCTGAATTATTATACCATAAACACATTGATTATAAAAATCATTTTTAATGATTATTTTCTATATTTTTGTTATTTATATTTTAAATCCGACAAAATTTTCTCAAGATATGATGAAAGTAAATTTGCTATTTGGTCGGTGGCAGGGCTGAAAACTCCCACTTTTAAAATCTTTGTTGGAAAAGGAAATGGCCCAACACTTAAAGAGAGTTGATAAAATTCCTGATATTCCCCGTCCAAGAAAAATGCGTTCAACATTTTCACTGCTCTGCCATTTGTCACCAAATCTTGAGCGTAAATCTTAAAATCAAAAGTGCCATTTGAATAATCTCTGACAAAATAATAGTTCTTGTCCGGATGAGAATATTTTGACTGTTTCATGTAATCAACAGTTTTTTCAATAACTTTGTTCATACGCTCTTCAAAAGTTTCATTTATTTGCAGTTTGCCATCGCATGCCACTTGAAAAAGAACGCCCGCTTTATTTTGAGCAAGACAAATTACTTTTGGATTGTTTGCCTCTTTTATTGTAAAGTCCTCTGGCAAGACAAAATTCAGCCGGCTTGCATGAAATTTGTAAATTGAATTTTCATCATTTGTTTTTTCCATTATTCATTTCCCCTTTTAAAAATTGAAATTAATTAATCAATAAAATTGTTAAATCTGCAAAATATTATATTTTTTTAAATTATCACATAAAGATTTTTATCCCCCTTTTCAAGCGGTGAAAAAATATATTTGCCTTAATAATTATAATATTTTATTTTCCTAATATTTATTATACAAAAATACTCTCTATTTGTCAAATAAAATATTGTTTGCTTTTTGTTATATTTTTTGTTAATTTTGCCATACTAACATCGGGGAATTTAAAAGAATTCAAACTATTTTCTGAAATTTAAAGAAAATGTTTGACTTTTCTTGGCTCCCCATATAAAATTCTTTTACCAAAGGTTTTTATAAAAGAAGCAAGAATTAAAAGTCGGGCTTGCCTCAAAATCCCCAAGGTAAAAAAGGAGAAATCTATGGTTAAAAAAGTTGTTTCAGCACTTGCCTGCCTTGCTTTAATCGTGAGCGGCGGCGTTGCTATGTCTGCCTGCGGCAAGTCGGCAACAGTTGTTGAAAGTGAACAAGAACTTGTCGAAGCCGTACAAAAAGGCGGCGATATTAGGCTTGGCAAAGACATTGTTTTAAGTCAAGGCCTTACCATTGCAAATGATGTGTCTATTGACTTAAACAACAAAAAACTTGGCGAGAGCATTGCTTACAGCGATAATAATGCAAACGACAAGTCCACCATGTTTTATATCACAGGCGGAGGCTCGCTTACGGTAACTGGCAGTGGCAAAGTCGAAAGTGACGACTTGTATGTTTTCTGGGTAAACGGTTCTGCCGATAAAGAGGCAAATCTTGTAATCGAAAATGGCTCTTATAAAGCCGATTGCTCAGTAGTGTATGTCACTTACGGAAAAGCAGAAGTAAAAGGCGGAACTTTTAAAATTGAAAATGAACTTCACCCTGAATATATAAAATATATGCTCAACATGAAAGACGGCAACGGCATTGCCGGAACTGCTTCTATTGTTGTAACAGGTGGTTCATTTACAGGTTATGACCCTGCAAATTCGTTATCAGAAACTCCCGCTAAGAATTTCGTAAAAGAGGGATATAAGTCCACAGTAAAAGACGGCGTATACACTGTTACAAAAGCCTAATTTTAGTTTCTAAAAAATAAAAAAGAGTGCACCTAACCCCATATGGTCACAGTGCACTCTTTTTTTATGATGTCAATTTCTTTTTATAGCGTCTTCTTTTATAGCGTCAACTCTTAATGGCGTCCTTTTTTATATTAGTGCCCTCCCTTTTTACGGCACCCACTCTTTTTTATATAATGTCCACGCCTTTTTATTATCTGATATATACTTTTTTGAAAGTCAAAAAAATAAAGTCTGCTTTTTAGGTCTCCGGACTGAATAATTTCCCACCACGAAGTCTGTTTTTGCAGGCTTTATTTTTTGTTTTAATCAACTTCTTTTTTAGGCAAAACTGCACATGAAAGAAATCTATCTCATAAAGGTTGAATAAAACGTAGAAGAAAAATCTTTCTACATTTTTAATAGTCACACTTTAACTTTTAATTAGACAAAATTTTTTATTTATCGTTTTATCTTTTTTCTATGTACAAGCATAATTGTTGTCAATGTTGCAATGCAAACCACAACTAGAGACACAATGAGTATAATCCACATTAGATATGATGATTCAGTTTTTAAAATTTCATAAGAATACGTAATCTGTCCAGAATAATTGCCTTGACCAGTTATTATCATCTGTGCAGTTCCCTTTTCTACGTTATTTGTGAATGAAACTGTGAAATCCTTGCCTAACTGCAATTCTTTTTCACCAAACTTTAATGTAAATTGTGGTTTTATCTCCTCGCCTGTATGATAATATTCTTCTTGGACTACGTTTAACATACTTTCGTCCAGTGCCTTTGGTGATATGGTAAATGTTCCAGAATATGTTTCCCTATAATCGCCTATTCCTACAATAGTAAATTCTACTGTCCCGGCATCGGTGGTGTTTGAAGATATAAAAGTGATGGTGTAATCTCGGTTTAATTCCAAAACATCTTCACCTATTTTAATTACCAATTCATGTTTGCTTCCATCATAATCATAATTTTGCACAGTTATGCCTTCCGTTCTCAAATCAACACGTTCTTGAAATATCAAAACATAGGAGTTTTCAATCTCGCCATTTATCAACTTTGTGTTTAAATCATCTAAAGTAATATAATTGTTTGCTATATCTTTCCAATATCCTATCTCCAAATCAGGCAACTGATAATCAGGGTTTCTCTCCCAAACACCATTTTCTTGTAAAAACCATGTTGCATCTTGTTTATATAATTTCTTTTGTATGGTCGTTTCTGAAGTTTTTTGAAATTGTATTTCAACAGGATAAGTAATTTTGTCCTTGTAACGGGTCATATTATAACTGCGATTAGTTTGAAATAAATTTGCCATATCTTTGTTTTCTGCTATTAAAATCAAATTATTACAACCAGAAAATGTATTAGATGCTACACCTATCAAGCTATCTGGAATATTTATACCTTTTAAATTTGAACAATTCTTAAATGCAGAAAAATTCATGCGTGTAACGCTATTTGGAATATTTATGCTTTTTAAACTTGAACAATTCTCAAATGCAGAATCGTCGATAATTGTCAAACTACTATCCTGCTCTATCTCAACTTTTTGCAACTCGGTGCATCCATAAAACGCATAAGTCCCTATACTTGTAACGCATTTTGGAATAGTTATACTTGTTAAACTTGAGCACTCCCTAAATGCATCACTCCCTATACTTGCAACGTCGTTTGGAATTACAGAAGTTGCACACCCAAAAAATACAGTTTTTAAAGAGGAACTCTTGTCCACAATTACATTTTCGCCACCCGTCTCTCGACAATCACTATAAATTGAATTTTCTGCATCGACAGTTATTGTTCTCAGGCCTGTGCAACCACAAAATGCAGAGACGCGTATACTTGTTACACTACTTGGAATATTTATACTTGTTAAATTTAAACAATTATAAAATGCATAATCTTTTATAATCGTCACGCGATTTGGAATAGTTATACTTGTTAAACTTGAGCCATAGAATGCATTTCTCCCAATACTTGTAACTTCATCTGGAATTATTGAAGTTGCACACCCAACGACTACAGTTTTTGAAGAAGAACTCTTGTCCACGATTACATTTTCGCCGCCCATGTCTCGACCATCGCTATAATTTTGATTTTCGGCATCGACAGTTATTGTTCTCAAACCATAGCAATTATTAAATGCAGTGCTGTAAATACCTATCACGCTTTTTGGAATATTTATACTCGTTAAACCTGAATAATTATAAAATGCATAATCTCCTATACATTTAACCCCGTCTGGAATTATAGAAGTTGAACAACCAAATTGTAAAGTTTTTAAAGCAGAAGTCATGTCAATGATTACATTTTTGCCGCCCCAGCCTCGACCATCACTATAATTTTGATTTTCGGCATCAACGGTTATTGTTTCCAGGCTGGAGCAGCCACGAAATACACCGGGATTTATTATTGTTACACTGCTTGGAATATGTATACTTGTTAAACTTAAACAATAAGAAAATGCAGAATTATCTATACTCGTCACACCATCTGGAATTTTTATGCTTGTTAACATTGAACATTCAGAAAATGCAACACTGCCTATGGTGGTTAGATTGCTAGCCTGCCCTATTTCTACATTTTCCAAATTGGAGCATGTATAAAATGCATAACTGCCTATACTTGTCACACCATCTGGAATTTTTATACTTTTTAAACTTGAACATCCATAAAATACTCTATCCCCAATACTTGTCATGCAATCTGGAAATGTTATACTTGTTAATACTGAACAATAATAAAATGTATAATTGCCTATTGTCGCAACTTCGGTTTCAGGTGCAAAATCAACTTTGACTAATTTTCTTCTATAATTATAAAACGGGCTATCAGTGCTCCATGAATAGTCTACAAGAGCCTTCACTTTTGCTGGAAAAACAACGTCAAAAGTATTTACTTGCTCTATTCTTTCCATAGCATCATCACTAAAACTTATGAAATTACCTGATACTTCATCAGTAATAAAATCATCATCTTCTTTTAAAGTCAACTCGGACACAACTGCATCTTCAGCATGAGTCTGGGCAAGGTTTATGTCTTTGAAATCTACACTTAAAAGCACGCCTGACACAAACATTGCAACAACTATGATTGCTATAAAAAATTTAACAATATTTAGTCGTTTTATCATTTTCCCTTCCTTTTCAAAATCAATCTTTACAACTATTATATCAATTATTGTAATATGTAGTCAAACTCCTTGACGAATTTTATCATATTCTCTATGTATATTTTATTCACTTCGTGTGTCTTAGACGCTTTATATTCACTTCACGTGCCTTAGACACTTTTTATTCACTTTAAAAATTTATTATTTTTTTGATGAATTTTTAATTTTTCCTCACCTGAATGGCATCAACTTTTTCCTTACCTAAACAGCAACAATTTTTCCTCATCTGAATGGCAACAAAAAAGCAGTAAAATTTGTGTTCACTCACTTGCATTTTCAATAAATAATATATACATGTAGACATAAAAAAACACTCCCTTTATTAGAGAGCGTTTTATGCTTATAAAATCTCCTTTTGATGAGATTTTATGGATTATAAATTAATTAATCTCAAAATTTTGCCATTAACTATCATAAGGATAA
>CANQHL010000040.1 GCA_947623775.1 uncultured Clostridia bacterium | reverse complement strand
CCTACAAAATATATAGGTTAGAGAAGTATAAAAATCAAACGGACGGGAAAGATCATACAAGGGTTTATTACAAGGTTTATAGTGAAAAAGAGTTTAGTAGCATATTTGATGTGACTATTAAACTAGCTTATTCTGAGACAGTTACATTAAACTTAAAAAGCCTAAAATATTATTATGTAGATGATTATTCTCTTGGGTTAACGCTTCCATTTACTGCAAGTTGTATGCCAGGTTACTCATTAGAAGCAAAAGATGCCGATGGAAGAAGCACAACATACAACAATGTTGTAAGAATAAGTAAAAAACAGTATAATATGACAGATGCTAATGGAAATTATATTTATGAGCCTCAACCAGACTTAGATTTAAATAATGATTATATTTATCTTGCTGTAAAAAATGCTGATTCGTTAGGTGGTTCAGAAAATGATTACATCTTTATTCCAAATGCAAGTCTATCGGTTGAGGGTGTGGTAAAGAATGTTTTAGTTAACAAAATTGGTGACTTCTACGAAGGTGATAAAAGGCTACCATTAAAACCATCAAAAGGCACAAAGACAGAACTGGAGATAGATCAAGAATTTATAGAGAATATAAATAAGGTTAAAGCTGAAATATTGGCTGGTACTGAGAATGACACTCTTTATTACAGATATGCAACGTCAGTAACAAAATCAATAGAACTTTCAAATAAGTTTACAGATTATATAAATTTCACTCAGGACTTTACAGTAAACAACCAAACAACAATAGGTCAAAAGAAATTGCAGGTTGGCAAAGAAATGACTATAGGTATTGAAGCCACAGGCAATAACGGAACATATACAATTCCTTTACCAAACAATGCAAGCAGTGATATTGTTGGGGTAGATGGTAGCTTAGCATTCATTGCATATTCTGGAGCACATAGACGATGGCAGGTTGCTCAAGATGCACAAATTACTATAAGTGGAGCCGGTGGCTTTACATCAACATATGATTTGAGTATTGAAGAAGATGGATATACTTTGAAATTGGTAAAACAGGGTGCTGATGATGAAAAACTTAATTCAGAAAATATTGATACTTTCTTCAAAAATAATGTTAAATTCTATCAAAATGATGAAAGCAATAAAAAAACCGAGTATTATTACAGTGAGCTTATACAAGAATATTTAGAAAGCAACGGATTTACCTTGGACACAAGTAAAGGTGGCAACGGTGTCAAAGAAGACAAGAGTGAAGTATATTACATTAAAAATATTTATGCTAATAATGGTAAAAGAGATGTAGCACTTGCTAGCACACTCTTTACGGCACGTAACTTCGGTTTCAAAGCTACAAGTTCGACAAATATTTCAAATGCAGGAGGAAAAATCAGTATTGCCAACACTCAAAAATATACTGTTGGTGACATAACTGTTGAGTATGGCAGTGCGTCATTTGCAGGAACTTTGAATTGGATCAATGATATAACAACTGCCAGATTTACAATGCTGGCTGATACTGCAGAAGATGAAAAGATTTACGCTCATGGAACTTTCAAGCTTAGTGTCGAAGGGAAAGATAACGAATATCTAGGTGTGGATGTGGCTGAATTCCGCAGTGCGAAATCCGGTACAACAGCAGCGGACGATAAAGGTCCAATAAAAGAAATTAAAAATGGGACAAAGATAACTTTCAGCATGCAATACGATTCAACATATAAGGTAAAGAGTGTTTCCACTCAAGAAGAGGGGAAATATAATTTCCTTATCACTGATGGCAATTATAAGTATTTGATTGAATTAAAAGATGTTGATGACTTTTCTGCAAAATTGGGGCTAAACCAGAGCGCAGATCTTCCTTTGGAAAATATAAAATCAATCACAAAATATTATTTTAACGGAGATGTACTTGATTATTATATAAAAATGACATATGACAAAATAAAAACCACAGTGACGGAAGTGGAAAAAGATAAGCAAATAGTGGTGGAAAGAGTGATTGAAAATGCTCATTATTATATTAATCTATTAGACAGCGAGGGAGAAAGAGAATTCTATTCATTTACAAAAATAGATGAAGATAAAGATGGCACGAAATCAAAAAATTATTCATTTAGTGTATTTTATGATGAGGATGGAGCAATAGATGGTAACAAGAAAATAACTATTAGAGAAACCGCTATTTATAGGGAAACCGATCCTCATGATGAAATTGGCAAGATATATGTTCCTGAAAGTTCCAATACAACATATGCGTTAGATTCTTCAGGTAAACTGATTGATGCTCAAGGCAACTCAACAAACTATAGGATTACAGGAAAATCATATTATCAAAAATATCAAGATGAAAACGACGAGTCACATGAGGGTCTTATTACAGAATATATTGGTGTATTAGAGGGAGACACAGAAGTTGGAATTTTAATTGCAAAAGATGCCAATGGAAATACTACTGGTGAACTTACTAATGATCCTAACTATTACATAAAATTTAATGATAATCGACCTGACCTTAAATTAAAAACAGTCACAAATGGAAGTGCAACTTATACCATATCAAAGGGAGTCGGAGCACTTAAAAAGGAAGTTGTACGCGATGTAGATAGCATTGATATCTACATGCCACAAAAAGGCTCTACATATGAAATTATTGAACCAAATTGTGTTGACGAGAGTACTTATGAAAATGCACTATATGTTGATGATTTGATCAATTTAAATAATTTCAGTGGAATATTTAAACTTTACAAAATGAATGATGGTGATGTTCAAATTACATTCATTTATTTAGGAAATGGTTACAAAAAAGCTGATGATTTTAGATATACCGATATTACTGTAAAATCTTCTACTACTATTCCGGAATACAAATATCAGGTGTTCAGTATGCCAAGTTACGCACCAAGATCAATTGAATTTAATACGCCAGTAGACCTAAAAGAAGAAGATTTTGTTAAAAAAGACGCTGTAAGTGGGGTCGAAGATTCAAACATTCAATTATATGTTGATGGTCAGGATTATAAGATTTACTTGAGAGGACAGTTTGACAAAATAGATATAAAAGTTAATAAGAAAACGAATTCAAGCAATCCGCCGACAGAAAAAAACAAGAAAATTGCAACTTCCAGCGAGGATAAATTAGAGCCAGGAGATATTATATTAACAAAGGATATTTATTTTATTTACAATCCGGAAGAAGATATCACGAAGAATGGAAGTATAAATATTATTGGAAATAACTATTTCTTGTCATTCTATGGAGAACCTCTGTTTGATAATATTTCAATAAATTCTCAAACATGGATCAGAGATGTAAGCATTTTGGGTGATGTTTATTGTGACACATTTATTGATGCACAGCAAGGGGATGTAGATGCATCCTCATCAACAAATGTAAAATTTGAATTCTACAATGCAAAATTATATGGTTCGGTTGGCAATCTCTCGTATGTTGAAAAAGATGATGAATTTAACATATCTCCAGCAATTTCAAGAGGTCAAAATATAGCATATAATAAAGTTCATTCATATCTATCAATTAATACATATAGAGGTTCGTATAAAAATAATAATCCTACATTGACATTGTTTGAATCAAATTTAAATAATTTATCAGGAATTTCCCATTATGGTCTTATAACTCTATTTAATGGAGCTAATGGTGAAAATGGTGCAGACGAAACAACTACAGTAAATGCACAAAATGGACAGATAGGACACGATGGCATGTCATTAAAGGTCGCATCAGATTCCACTGCATCTGTTGCTAACATGAGCAACTATGGAATAATTAAAAAAGGTGTTGGCGGTAAAGGTGGAGCTGGTGGTAGCACGATAAATTCAAGGGCAGGAAATTCATCTGCTAAGGACATTCAAGATGCTCATCCCGTAGGAGAAGGAAACAAACAACCACTAAATGAAAAAATAGAGGGATTAGATTCTATAAAAACGTTATTAGATATTCCTGTTAATACAACGAAAAGCAGGAATGGTGCACGAGGAAGATTGGCATTAAATCATGATTACGAAAGAATAAGTGCTAGCTATGATAACCTTAACGGATCTCACGAGACGCATGACTGGCTCGGATCAAGTAAATGGGGATTTGATAATTTAAAAACATACTATTATGCACACCCAGAATTAGATATTTATACTCTTGGTGGTTTTAAGGATTTATACTTCGAGCAGCACTTGTATGCACCTGATAAAGTTATAAATAAACCGGAAAAGATGATCTGTAAAGATGTTCAATATCCAAATCCAGGATGGAACGCCCCTGGCAACGTAGAATATAAAACAATTTATGCGACTACTATTACTGATATTCTTGCAGAGGTTTATAATTTGAGCGGTTTTGAATATGGTGATTTTGATTACCCAAAGGAAGTTCAATGAGGTACATAATCAGATAGTTAAAAAAACACAAAAGTTAGGTTAAAATCCGAGGATTTACAATTGAAATATATTGTAAATCCTTTGAGATTTTACAAATTTAAAAGAGAGGATAAAATGGCAAAAACACAAAATTTGAAAAACGGTAAAAATATTCATGATGGACATAGAAAAAGAGTCCTAGACATGGTGACTGAAGTGGGACTCTATCCGTTAAATCCAATAAATGTAATGGAATTTATATTATTTTTAATTATCCCGCGAGGAGATGTAAATCCATTGGCACACAGATTACTTGACAGGTTTGACAATGTTTCATCTGTTATTGATGCGTCCATTGAAGATTTAATGGAGGTTGATGGAATTGGTGAGTCGGCAGCAAAGAAAATTCATTCAATTTCAGAAATTTTCTTTTATTATTCTATGGACAAAATCAATCAATCGCGTATAGAGAATTTATCGGAATTTTATGATTATTTGGAAACCCTGCTTAGATTGCGTCCAGAAGAAAATGTTTTTATATATGGTGTTGACAACAGTGGTGCAATAATAAAAGGCAGACATTTTTCTAAAGGAAAAACAGATGTTGTGGCGTTAGACATGAAAGACATTTTATTGTACTTATCCACAAACAAAGTTTCTCGAATTATAATAGTACACAATCATCCGAATGGCAGTTGTGAGCCATCGGAACTAGACAAAAAGTCGTTTAACGATCTCAAAGAAAGTTTAGAGCACGCAAGTGCAAAATTAGTTGATTGCTTAATTGTCGGGAAAGAGGGAATATTCAGTTTGGTTAAAAATGAATATCGCCGCCTTTTCAATGGAGAAGTAAAATATATGCAAGCAATAAACTTAGCGATGATGAAGCAAAACAACACAGAAATATCATAACAAACAAAATCCAAAAATGAGGAGTGCCAACTTCCTCTCTTTTTTTTATATCTTCATCTTCTAAAATTTCATTTCCGAAAGGCAAAACGCAAAGACAATAAACGCCATCGTCGTCATATTTGATTGAGATATATTCTTGCCTTTCAAGGTAAATAAGTATATTATCAAGACCATCAAAATCCACTCGGTACTTAGCGGGCATGCAAGAAATAATGTCCTTGGCATCTACAATTTTATAGGCACCGTTCGGACATTCCTTTTGTAAAATTTTAAGAACGAGTTTTGATTTTAAATCAAGCATTAATATATTTTTTGCTATTCAGTTGTGTTTATACCATAAAAAGAGCGTAAAAAAAGGCTAAAATTAATAAAAAAGTCTAAATTTGGCAATATTATTATTAATTATGCAAGAAAGAAAGGAAAAGTTGGTTTTAATATATTTATGCAAAGTATGCACAGGCAAAAAAACATACTTAATTTCTCCACACGATATAGCAAAAGAGATATGCAATAAAATAATTCTTTCCATCAGTGAAATAGATGAAATAATGACAAGCTTGTCAATGCAAAATTATATAGATTTTGTAGTTTCCGACAGTAAAGATGGATATTATTACTGTGTAAAACTCAAAAAAAAGGGACAAACATATTTATTAGACTCCAAAAAACAGAAGAAAGCATTGATGATGCTTGTCTTGCGTAGCATGTTTCTTGCGACAGTCAGTTTTGTTTTTGGTCTTATTTTGAAAGCCATTTTTAAATAATGTAAAAAGATTGCTTTATAATCCAAAATGAGTATAATTAAGTTATTAAGGAGTAATTATGGCTTTTGAACTGGTTTCAAAATATTCACCTGCGGGCGATCAACCGGAGGCAATTGAAAGTTTGGTTGAAGGGTTTAAAGAGGGATTAAAAGAACAAGTTCTACACGGAGTGACAGGTAGTGGTAAAACTTTTACTATGGCAAACATTATTCAGAAACTCAATAAGCCAACTTTAGTTATAGCACATAATAAAACCTTGGCGGCTCAATTATGTAATGAATTTAGAGAATTTTTTCCGCATAATCGTGTTGAATATTTTGTATCGTATTATGATTATTATCAACCGGAGGCGTACATAGTTTCATCGGACACATATATTGAAAAGGATATGGCAATAAATGATGAAATAGACAAACTCCGCTCAAGTGCAACCTCTTCAATACTTGAAAGAGATGATGTAATCATTGTTGCATCTGTTTCTTGTATTTATGGCCTAGGCAATCCAAATGAATATTACAATCTTCATATTTGTTTGCACGAGGGAGATTTGGTTGACCGAGATGATGTAATCATGAGACTTATTGACATTCAATATACAAGAAATGATATTGATTTTAAGCGCTCCACATTCAGAGTTAAAGGGGACACGCTTGATATATTTCCTGCAAACCAATCAGAACTTGCGGTAAAAATCCAATTTTTTGGGGATGAAGTCGAAAAAATCTACAATTTTGACCCGATAACGGGAAATCTTATCAACCAATTAAAAACTGTTTCAATATATCCAGCAACCCATTATGCGGTAGGTAGAGGAAGAATGGAAGAGGCATTAAATCAAATAGAGATGGATAGACAAATTGCAATAAGCCAATTTCAGCAAGAGGGGAAGTTGATTGAAGCGGAAAGAATAGGTCAGCGGGTTGCTTATGATGAAGAAATGATGCGAGAAGTTGGCTATTGCAGCGGTATTGAAAATTATTCGAGATATTTTGACGGAAGAAAGCCGGGCGAGCCACCATACACATTGATCGACTATTTTCCAAAAGGATTTTTAACTATAATTGATGAAAGTCACATGACTTTGCCACAGATAAGGGCGATGTATAATGGTGACAAAGCAAGAAAACAATCTTTGGTGGAATATGGATTTCGACTTGAAGCCGCCCGTGATAATAGACCACTTACATTTGATGAATTCAATTCAAAACTTGGACAGGTAATGTATGTTTCTGCAACGCCATCAAACTATGAACTATCGAGAGCAGGGGCAGTGGTAAATCAATATATACGGCCTACGGGTTTGCTTGATCCGAAGATAGAAGTGCGACCTATAAAAAATCAAATAGAAGAACTTATGCAAGAAATCAAGTTGACGATAAGCAGAAATGCAAGAGTTCTTGTGACAACATTGACAAAAAAGATGGCAGAAAGTTTGACGACTTACTTGCAAGAGCATAATTTTAAAACCAAATATATGCACTCGGAGATTGATACGATGGAACGCGTTGAGATAGTAAATGGGTTGCGTTCTGGTGAATTTGACGTGCTTGTCGGAATAAATCTTTTAAGAGAGGGGTTGGATATGCCAGAGGTTGAACTTGTATGTATCCTCGATGCCGATAAAGAGGGATTTTTAAGAAGCGAGGGTGCATTAATTCAAACAATTGGTCGTGCGGCAAGAAATGCAAATGGCAGAGTGATAATGTTTGCGGATGTAATTACTGATTCTATGAAACGAGCGATTGAAATAACAACCGAAAGGCGTGAATTGCAAGAAAAATATAATAAAGAACATGGAATAACCCCAAAAACTATAATAAAAGATATAAAAAATACCTTAGAGATAACTCAAAAGGTTTCAGACGGCAAATTGAAAAAAGAAGAAATACCGGCAGAGATAGAAAAATTGACAGCAATGATGAAAGTTGCATCAGGTGCTTTGGATTTTGAGAGGGCAATAGAACTACGAAATCAAATACAAAAATTACGAAAGAGATTGGAAAATAAAAAGAATAAATAAGTTATTATTATAAATCTTCCATAAAGACATTTTTATCATAATAATTTAAAATGGCATTTTTATAAAAGAAAACTTGTTCAAGAGTTGCGGGTGCAAAATTAAAACAGTCTATCCCAACATTTAGTCCGAACTTTTTGCATTTGCATTTTTCATGAATATGGCCAAATAAATTGAAATAATCCTTTGAGCAATCGATTGGTTTGTGTGTTAAATAAAAAGAAGTGTTTGCATCATCTTCTAATTGCAAAACCATGCTTTTATCTACAACGTTATAAAAACCTAATTCTTTTAAAAAGTTTGAAAATTCCGAAAAATTGCCTTTAAAATTGGTTTTTAGGTCGTTTTGTTCATAATTTCCTAAAATTATTGTGATTTTACCATTTAATTTTTTAATTATAGCATAATTTCCAAAGTCCCCCAAATGGTAAACTTCATCTTCATTTTTGACAATATCATTCCAATTTTTTATAATTGCCTCATCCATTTCCTTAGTATCTTTAAAGGGACGGCAACTTGTTTGTAGAGTGCGTTCTGAGCCGAAATGTGTGTCTGACGTAAAATAAATCATTTTAAAACTCCTAGAATTTATTATATCATGTTTATCAAAGGGAAGTCAACATATTGACAAAATACATTACGTGTGCTAAAATATTAAGAGAGGAAAGAAAAATGGATGAAAAAGAAATTTTAAAGTTAGCAAAAACAATAAAACCTGTGGTAAAAATGAAAATAAAGGACAAAGAGGGTAACTATGTAGAAACACTTTCATACATTCAACCAACCGATTTATGGAAAAGTTATTTAAAAGAGCCAACCGCCGTTTGTAAGGCGCCTGAATTTACAATAATTGCACAGGTTGTGACCCGCCACGCATCAGTATTTACAAGCAATTATGTATCGGGATTTAACCCAAGCAGTGAAGAAGTTTTGGATTATTTGTCAAAAAATCTTCCTCCTGAAATTTTAGAGAAGGCGGTTGCATTTGAGACAAAGTATTCGGGAAATACATTTAATAATCAATTCCAGATTTCACAGACTAATGTGTATGGGTTGGTTGATGGAGAAAAAGTTCCGGAGCAAATTAAAAATCAAAAGGTTATTTATCATAATCAAGAATATGATCCAAAAGATTTATAATTTCAGAAGATGGCGATTGCCATCTTTTTTATTTGGAGAAAAATTTAAAAGTAAAATTAAGAAAATGTGTATTTTTATATAAAAAACTAAAAATTTCTAAAATTTTAAATTAATTTTTTAAAATTATTGCTAATTTTATACACTAGTGATATAATACTTGCATGAAAAATTCAATAATAATTAAAGGTGCAAAGGAAAATAATCTAAAATCTGTAGATTTAGAAATTCCAAAGAATAAATTAGTTGTTTTTACTGGGGTTAGTGGCTCGGGAAAGTCAAGTTTAGCGTTCGGAACGATTTTTGCTGAGGGGCAAAGAAGATATATCGAAAGTCTTTCCTCATATGCTAGACAATTCCTAGGACAAGCCCAGAAACCGGACGTTGAATCAATTGACGGACTGAGCCCCGCTATATCAATTGATCAAAAGACAACAAATCATAATCCACGTTCGACAGTCGGTACAGTCACAGAAATTTATGATTATTTAAGATTGTTGTTTGCGAGAGTGGGAACACCATATTGCCCACATTGCAATAAGCCAATTGAACAACAAACAGTTGATCAGATAGTTGATGTAATTCAATCATATCCGTCCGGTAGCAAATTGACGATTCTTGCGCCGACAGTGAGGGGACAAAAGGGAGCTTTTGCAAAAAATTTAGAAAGTTACAAAAAGTCCGGCTTTGTTCGTGTTAAAATTGATGGCAGCATTTACACGCTTGATGAAGAGATTAATCTTGATAAAAGATGGAATAACATCAAGACTTACTGATTCGGTGGAAACGGCTGTAAAGTTGGCAGAGGGGCTTGTTGTATGTGAAAAAGATGATGAAGAAATATTATTTAGCACAAATTATGCTTGCCCGGCATGTGGCTGGACACTTGAAGAGGTAACACCCAGATTATTTTCGTTTAATGCTCCATATGGTGCATGCCCGACGTGTGGGGGGCTTGGAATTTATTCTGATATAGATGAAGATTTGGTTTTGCGCGATAAGGATTTATCAATAAGCCAAGGTGCATTTAATCTCACAGGTTGGCGCATGGATAATGGAGGGCTTGCTGAAAGATATTTGCGAGCAGTTGCAAAAAAATATGATATAGACTTAGATGTTCCGTTGAAAGATTTGCCAAAGAAAAAAATAAACATTCTTTTATATGGAAATGATGGTGAAAAACTTGATTTATATGAGAATGAAGCAAGAAACAAAACTTTTGAACATTTCAACGGAAAGAGGGCATTGGCGTTTGAAGGCATTGTCAACAATTTAAAAAGACGTCTTGCGGAAGCTAAAAGTGAATTCGTACGTTTTGAAATAGGAAAATTTGTGCATGAGATGACTTGTCCAACATGTCAAGGCAAAAGACTTAATGAAAGTGCATTATCAGTTAAAATCAAGGGAAAAAATATTGCAGAATTATGTGACATGTCGGTTGGAGAGTTAAATCCCTATCTTGACGAAATAAAATTGTCTAAAGAAAAGACTGAAATAGCCAAGAGCATATTGAAAGAGATAAAAGCAAGATTGCAATTTCTTCAAGATGTTGGACTTGAATATCTTTCCTTGAATATCTTTCCTTGTCGCGTTCTGCGGAAAC
>CANQHL010000039.1 GCA_947623775.1 uncultured Clostridia bacterium | reverse complement strand
TTACCTCATCGGTATAAACAACGGCAACATCGCTGTCCTTATTGTACCATAACACCTCACCCTCGTACTCATGTTCATCTTCGGTGATAATTGTGATTACAACATCTTTATATTCGCTGGGATTATCTACTAAATCAATTACATGATAGTTTGTCGCAATGTAACTTCCCATACTTGCTGTATATGAATCATTAACCTTATATCCATTTGAAGCAATACATGTGCCACTTCCAAGAAAGGCATCTTCCTCGTTTGTTTCTCGATTTGTTCCACTGCAAATTATTGCAACAGTTGCACTGTTTTCAACATACATGTTTGCTATGTTTGTTGTAGACATATCACTTGTTATTCTATCGTTAAGGCAAGTTGTTTCAGAATAAGTCCGCCTTGGTTTTATTAATGGCAAAATAAAAAACGTAAATCCCAGGGAAAAGCATAATATTATCGCTAGTGATACTATTAAGGTTGATATATTCCTTTTCATAAGTCACCCTCCTTAAAAAGCGGAACCATTCCGCTTTTTATAAATATTTTGCTTTATTTTGATTATTTATACCTAAAGTAAACTTTTCTTTTAAACCTTTCTATATTATTTGTAAACTTTTCTTGTAAACCTTTCTGTAATCTTGTGCTACTGTCATTGCCTCCGCAATTTCAAAACTTGCATCACCATCAACTATTGTTTTCATAATTATTGAATCACCAAGTATATCACACGCAACATCTTTTATTGCACCATTTCGCGAGGCATTTAAACTTACGGCAAGTTTTACGATTATTCCAAGTTTACGCACCGCATCAAGGTCCTCATCAGTGAGAATGTCTTTATATTTTATCCATTCATTCAAAGAAAAGTTATCAAGATTTTGGCACATACATATAAAGCCAGCAATCAAAAGTTCTCTGTGCGAAACTCCCTTTATGGTTGAGTATACTATTGTATCAAAACCATATTTTTCATAATTTTCTTCATTTATCACTTTGCCACTATCATACATAAAGGCTGCTATTCTTAGTGGCTTCACATAAAATCTTGGCAATTTGTGCATAACCTTTAATTGTTTGAATAAAACAAGTGCAAGGTCGTGTACATTTTGATTTATCGAAAATTCATCTTTTGTAAATTCAAGATAGTTATCAAGAGAATTTGCTAAAAGATCACTGAATCTTTCTTGAGTAAGTGCGGTTGCATTCACTCCGATTACACCATCTCTTAAATCAGCGGTTGAAATTGAAAGTTCTTGAACATTCAGTGCGTCCACTATACCCTTTACAATTGCAAAACCAAGTGCGAGTTTGTCTGCGTCCTCATAATCAACGCCCTTAATTTTTCTGATTTTATCAAGTTCAAGGCCGGTTATGAATTTGTATGTCTTTTCTATAGTTTCAGCATTTATCATATAGTTGTTTTCAACGTTGAGTGGATAGCGTTCAATTTTTCTTGCTATCTGCCCCATTGCCAAGAATATATTGCCTAACCCGACAAACTTGCTGGACTCCTCTTCATCTTCATACAAATCTTTTAAATTAACCTTTTTCTTGATTGACCTTGCAATTTCATCAAGGTCTTGTCCAAGTTCCTTAATGTTGAATGTACCAAAAGGAAGAACAATGTTGTTTAAAATTGTTCTTCGGTTATACCTTACTATATAACAATTGAATGCACCAACATAAACATAAACGCCTTTTGCGTTGTCTATGGAACTTACAACTGAATTGAAAAGGTACTTTATATATTCCTCATCTGAAAGAATTGTAAAACTGATTCCCGTGTTGTTGTATATCTCATCAATAAAGCCACGATAATTTCTTGCCCGCATAATCACATTTGATGCCACAGCAAAAATCTTTTCAACTCCAAAACTTTCAATCATTCTTCGATACACTTTCAATATTTCAAGTATTCTTATCTTGGTCTGAGGACTTAACAACTCATCATTGTAAATCTCGACTCCTGTGCTTAGTGGCTGTGATTGAGTTGTTGCCAACTTATGTCTTGCACCGCTTACCTTATAAATTGACAAATTCAGTGCTTTCTCATTTAATTCAATAACTGCTACTTTTTCCATTTTTACCTCTATTTTTTAGAATCTAATTTTATTGCTTCCACCGGGCAACTTGCTTGGCATGCACCACAATGTATACATTTGTTTTTGTCTATAACTGCCTTGCCATCTTTATCAAAGCTTATTGCACCCACCGGACATATTGCCACGCATGTACCACAACTGATACATTTACTTTTATCTACCATCTTTTTCCTCCGTTTCGGTGTAATTTTAACATATTTTTTTAATAAAGTAAACTATTTTTTTAATTTTATTCTATTTATTATTTTTTAAATATATTATACCTTGAATTATAGCCAAAACACATAAAAATATACCAAATGCCATTCGCAAAACAGATGTTGAACTTATGGCGGCAAGGCACGCCCCTAAAATGGAAAAAATCACACCGCTTATCTCAATAAACCAGACACCTTTTGTCACAATATATCCATGTCTGTAATGGATTATAAGCGAAAAAAGTGCCATAACCAAAAAGGACACTAAATTTATTCCTTGACACAATTTTTGTTCCATTCCTAAAAATATTGTAAGCATGGGGATAAGTATTGTTCCGCCACCCATTCCGAGACCGCCGAATACCCCGGAAATAAGCCCGAATAAAATATATAAGAAAATTGTTAAATATATATTCATAAAATCAATTTTATACCCCCTATAAACATTATTATTGCAAAAATTAATCGCAATATTTTTGGAGGCAAAAATTTCAATGCAAATGCACCAATTACACCACCTACAACCACGCCAAGCCCGACCGTCAAAAGAGGAAATGAATCAATAAATCCGTTAAAAATATATATTGCCGCCGAAATCAAACTTAATGGAAAAATAACTAAAATTGCAGTCGCATGTGAATGTTTGGCATCAAGCATCAGCACCTTTTGAAGCAATGGAACGCACACCATTCCACCACCGCCACCAAAAAAGCCGTTTAAAAAACCTATTATTGCACCGCAAAACATAAGTGCAAATTTTCTCTTACCATCTATATCTACATTATTTTTTGTCTCAGCACTCTTTTTACTCCTGCATCTTGATGTCTTATTTTGTTCTTTATTGTCTGTTTTTGTTCTTGACATTATATTTCCTCTCCTCTTGTACAACTTAATTGTGGCATGAATTTATTAAAATTCCGGCTTTTAGTGCAATTAAGTAAATAAATATATAAATATTATAAATAAATATTTGAAATTTATTTGATTGTTTGCGAGAAATGTTGTATACTACTAAGGTATAAAAAGGTGAACTATGATTAAGAATTACAAAAAAAGAAAAAATAATGCTTTGAAAATGTGTGCAATGTTCATGTTTCCATTTTCACTTTTTGGTGGCTTGCTTTTATGTAATCAAAGCAAAGCATCTGCAGTCAATGAAACAACAGGTTATCACATCGAAAATGTCTCTGTTTCAAATTCTGACTTCACTCAAGGCGGCTCCACTTACACTTCGGGCAACAGCCTCTCAGGTTGGAACGCCATCGAAACAGATAATAAGGCAAGTGGCATGCTTATTAGCGTTGGAAACAACGTAGACAATCAGGACTTTGAGGACGACTACTATCTCCATCACAATCCTGAATCTTTCTATAAAAATGATCAACGAATCATGATGATTAATGCGAAAACCGCTTCATCTGAAAGTGATGCGAAAAAAGCATTTAAGGGATACCGCTCTTCCACTATTTCCTTGGAAGCAAATTCTTTCTATACTTTCTCGGTTGCTGCCCGAACAATGGCACACAGCAGTGATGCAACTGATGTTTTTGCCTCTATTTATGTTTCTGGACTTAAAGATGAGGACGGACAAGAGGTTAAACTTGGCATAGAACGAATCACCTCCTCCGCATGGAAAGAATATTACTTTTTTATTGCAACAGGCAATGAATCTCAATCAGTGACACTTGATTTGTATCTTGGAACTTCAAGCGAAGCCAGTCAAGGTGCCGTATTTTTCGACCACTTTGTTGCTACAAGATATTCAGAAAACTTGTTTCATGAAAATCTTGAAAATTTCGGATATACAGCAGACAATTTTGAGTCAATGGACAATGAAACCGTTTTCATTGTTGATAAATTTCTCCCGCAATATCAACTTATTGAAGGTTCTGAAAATTACAACTTCGACTTTGAAGATGAATTGACAGAAAAAGCACTGGGCGATAAATGGCAGATTATATCAGGCAAACGCCACAACGCAAATGCTGAAATTATGGATATAAGAGATAGAAGTTCGATCTCCTCTTGGACCAACAAAACGGGATATGATTTTATCGGTGACGACTATTCAAACGACAACCACAATGGACTTGTTTTATGGGCAAATGAAGATGGTGGATATATCGGAGTTAAATCACAAGACATTTCTCTAAATGCTCACGACATTTACAAAATCACCCTCAATCTTAAATTGACGGGAATTGAAAACGGCTCTTTCTATGTTAATGTAAGCGAAAATGATAAAATCTACTCTTATGAACAAATTGAAAAAGAAGAAGATAATGAAGATAATTTCTATACACTTCTTTCAAGCAAAACTTCGGGATTTACAAGCAATACAACAAACGAATGGAAAAACGATTATCAAACTATTGAATTTTATGTTAAAGGACACTCACTGTATAACTCATCATTTAATATAGAATTTTGGCTTGGTGATGAAACCACTCAAACAAAAGGGTTGGCTGTTGTTGATAACATCAAAGTGGAATACTCAAATTATAACGATTTTGAAAACACAACCTCTTCTAATAAACTTGAACTTGTTTATGAAGAATATGAAAATTCCTCAACAAACAACGGACTTTTTAACTTGGCACAAAACACAGAAGGTAAATACCCTCTTGCAGCTTCAAATTGGACAGCAACTAAAGGCAATGATAAATTAAATGAATCGGGAATTGTTTATTTATCAACAAATGAAGAATATGATAAACTTTACCCAAGAGAAAAATACGACTGGGCGGGAATTAATCCAAACAGTGATAGTGAAACTCCAAACAACGTCTACATGATGTTTAACAGGCAACCAAGTTATCAATCCTTGCAATCGGGAACATATTCACTTTCAGAAAATTCATTCTATAAACTTTCATTTGATTACTATACACAAGATTATTTAAAATCAATATCTAAAATTAAAGTTGAAATTTCAGACGAAAATGGCATTACACTGTTTTCAAAATCTGATATTTCAAGTCCGGACAAGTTCACTAAGATGGAAATTTATCTTCACTCTGCAGAAATAATTTCCCACACAATTTCAGTAAAAATTTATCTCGGTGAAGAAAACCATGAAGTTGGAGGATATGTTTACCTCGACAACTTCGCTTTTGAACAAATGTCTGATATGACTGAAGATACTTTCGCTGTTAAAGAAAACAAAGCCGATTTAACAAATTATCTTTTAAATCTTGAAGGCGAAACCGATTCAACACCATCTTTCACTTTCTCAGTTGATGAAACCTTTGACGGAAGCAGCACATCTTCCACATTAAACGAAGGCAAAATTGTAAGCGGAAAAAACAATGGATATGGCATTGAAAATGAAAACAATATTCTTGCTATTAAAAACTTAACTCCTGCAACATCATCTTTAACAAGCAAATACAAATTTACCCTGGGCGAAAATTCTTACTATAAATTGACATTTGACCTCGCAACTATTTTCGGCGATGAAGCATCATCGGCAGAAAGCAAAGACAAAGACCATGTTTGCGAATATGGTGTTAAAGTAAATCTGGACGGATTTAATGAAATAAAAGGAATTGTTGGAACAAGAGAACTTAAAACCTATACTATTTTCTTTAATAGTTCAACCTCCTCCACTTCTGCAATTTCATTCTCCCTCGTTTCAGACTGTGAACAAACACTAGGCGTTGCACTTATAACCAATCTCAATTTGGCATCTGCAACTGAAAATGAATACAACACAGCCCAGACCGTTTATGGGGATAAGTTTGGCTCCACAGTGTTCACTTCCGCTAAGGCAGACACTGCTGAAGAAGAACCTTCTGAAGATGATGAGGACGATACAGATGATAGCACAAGTGATTCAACTTTTGATAGCAGATGGCTTCTTATATCTTCTATCATTATGGGAGTTGCACTGATTATTGCAATTGTTGGATTTATTCTCAGAAAAATTAAAATCAAGAAAATTGAAAGAATCAAAAATGAAGCTTACGACAGAAAACTTAGTCTTAACCACGATGTTATTCTTAAAGAAGCTCAGGCAAGACGTGATGAAGAAGTTAAATCATTGCAAAAGGCAAAACAAGTTCTTGCTCAAGACAGAGTTGAACTGGAAGAAAAACATAAAGAATTCCTCAGAGAAAACAGAGAGAGTTCTCAAGGCAAACTTTCAAGAGAAGTTGAAAGAGCATTCAAGAAATACAACAATGATATTGCAAGAATTGATGAAAAAATCAATATTCTACAAGAAAAAATTGACTTCTGTATGACAGCAGATTATCTGCTTACAATTGAAAGAAAAATCGTTGCTGAAGAAGAAGATAAATTTGCAAGCGAAAAAAGAGCTTATAAAAAGTCAAAAAAAGAAAATAAATCTAAATAACAAGATTTAAAAAAGAGCATATCCGGAATACCAAAAACCAATATGCTCTTTTTTATGTGTTTAATGCGACAAATCAAACCACACTTATAAATAAAATTCTCACCTTTCACAAAAGATAAAAAACCAGCAAATACTTTTTTATACCCAAAAACATAAGTAGCAAATTTTTGCACTTTAAAGTATATAGCCGTTTATTCTATTTTTACAAAAAAATACAAGATTGCAATCAAGCGAAAGCAAATTCTTGTATTTTTGTTTTATTTATTCATCATCATCGTCATCGTTGTCTTCATCATCGTCGTCTTCGTCGTCATCATCTAAATCATCATCGAAGTCGTCGTCGTCAAAATCATCATCGTCTTCATCGAAGTCTTCTTCATCATCAGCATCGTCACCATTTTCTTCATCGAAGTCTTCTTCATCAAATTGAATATCATCATCCTCTTCAAAAGAAATTTCGGTGTCAATGTCGTCATCATCATAGTTCCCCTTTGTCAAATCGTCAACTGATGCCATTTCACCCATTTCTTCATACATGGACATATTATCCTCTTCATCATCTCTTACTAGATAATCTTCCCAATCATTGCCTAAGTCACTATCATCTTCCGATCTATGTTCTTTTAAGCAACTTGCACACATGATCTCATCAGGTTGAATGTAGTTTGTTTTACAAATAGGACAAAGTTCAAGTTCTTCATCTTCTTCATTCCCCCTTTTTGCTTCCATTTCTGCTTTACATACAGAACAATATTTGTCTTTCTTCTGAATGTAATTAAGTTCACATCTTGGACATCTGATATATACGGGTTTTTTCATATTTTCTCCTTTCTTAAAAACATTTCTAACACATTATACAATGGTATTCTTAAAATGTCTATCATTTTTTATAATTTTTTTAAAATTTTTTATTTTTCTTCCTCGGCTTGGCTTTTTCTTATATATAATGGAATTAATTGTTGAGGATTTATAACCTCATTCTTCAGCAATTTTTCTTTTGAAAGTGCCAAGAGTTCTTGTGCATGAAGATTGACATAACAATCCATATTTTTTATTGCTTCTTCTTCAAGTCCGACTTTGACTGTGCCCAGATTGTTTAACTCTTCTTCCTCGACAACCTTATCCTCTTCTATCACCTTTCCATCGGGCGAAAATCCACAAATATAATACTTTCCACTGAGTGCATTTATAACTGTAAAAAACTGATTTTTCGGCTTTTTTTCTATAATATATGAATATGCCATAAGTTGTGATGTGGTTATTGAAATTATCTTCTTCTCACCGCCACCCGCTATAAGCCCTTTTACAAGTGCCACTGCAATTCTTAATCCGGTGAATGAACCCGGCCCAATTACAACACTGAAACAATCATTGTCAATAATGTTTTCATCTATTTCATCAAGCATTTTATCTATGGTGAGCATAACATTTTCCGAATGCTTGCAATTTGCATCAAGTTCCTCACAAGCCTCTTTCCCATTTATGGATACACCTAGCAATGCTTTCTTTGTTGCCGTGCATAGTGCAATCATTTTTCTCCTCCAACGCTTGAAATGGTTATCTTTCTTCCATCTGTGATTTTTTCTAATTTCACCTCGATATGCGGACAATTAATCATGCCCTCAACTTTATCAGGCCACTCTACAAACACAACACCATCAAGGCTGTTTAAATCAAAATATTCATTAAACCCAAGTGCCTCGCCCTCCTCCGCATTTTCAAGACGATACATATCAAAATGATACACGGGAACTCTTCCCTTGTCGTACACATTAAGCAGCGTGAACGTTGGACTTGTGACAAGTTCATCACTCCCAAGTCCCTTGACAAAGCCTTTGACAAAATGAGTTTTACCCGCACCCAAATCGCCTATTAATGTGAAAACGACACCTTTCCCAACAGTTTTTGCCAATTTTTCGGCAACAACCATTGTTTCCTTTTCATTTTTTGTTGTGACGGACAATATGTCACTCTTCATAAGTCCTCCTTTTCGCATAGCTTTCCAAAATTTCCAAAGTAATTAATATTGACGCTATCGATAGCACTAGCCCCAGCCCAAGCCCTGCCAGTGTGTCTGTAAGATAGTGAACACCAAGCACCATACGTGAAAAGGCAACAAGGCATGCTGCCAATAATAGACTTACAGTGGCAAGCCACCTTGTCCACTTTTTTCTTATTGTCAAAAATGAAAATACAATCATATGTGTTGCAAAAATTCCAGCACATAAGCTGTGTCCCGATGGCATGCTGTAACCATCTTCGCCGCCATAATTTTTTATATCATCATACACATCAAAAGGTCTTGGCCTCTCTATCAATGATTTCAACAAGTGATTAAATAATGAACCTAAAATAAAAGTTGTTGCAAGCGAAAACAATAGGCCTTTGCTTTTTGGAAATATTATTGCCGCACAAACGATAAATCCTAAAAAACTTCCAAGGCATGTGACGCCTTGAAAGAAACTTAACCACCCCGTTGTTGCGTTTGTCTGCAAAAATTTAATTATCGTATGTTCAAATTCCATAACATATATTGTAACAAAAATTTCAAAAAAAAACAACAGAATTTATTAATCTGTTGAATTTTTTAATTTTATTATCATAAATCCATCATCTATATCATACTTTTGAAACTCCAATCTCCCATCTTTTTCCACCGCTTCAATAAATAATTTCATTTTATTCACCATGGCACGGTGTTTGTGTGTGATTTGCCTTTGATTGATAAGTCCACCTAAAAGTGTATTGTCGGCAAATATAGTTCCGCTTTTGTTTATAAGTTTTATTAGATATGGCAAATAATTTATATATTGCCCTTTTGGTCCGTCCAAAAATATAAAATCAAATTTCTCCCCCTCTTCACATAATCTCGCCAATTCATTTATTGCGTCCTCAAGAACCGCTGTAACACGATTTTGCATGTTGGCTTGTCTGAAATTTTTAACCGCTTTTTCAAAACGCTCCTCGTCTTTTTCAACAGTTAATATCTTTATATCCTTGTTTTCTCGCAACATTAGCAAAGAGGAATAGCCGGTTGCCGTGCCTATTTCAAGAACTTTTTTATAACTCTCTTTTTTTAAAATTTCATTTATCTTGGCAATCGTTAAATCCCGGACAATGGGAATATAGTTTTCTTTTGCATCCGCTTTTATCTTTTCTATCAATTCATCCATATTAATTCAATGTTACAATCGTCAATATCATAGGACGACGTTTTGTTCTCCTGAAAATAAAGTTTGACATCTCGCGTCTAAGTGATGCCCTTATCATTGATGGTTCGGCTCCTCTAAGATCGGCCTCTTTTAATGATGCTATTATACATGCCTTGGCGTCTTGCACAAAACTCTCCTGTTCATCTGTATATACAACGCCTCTGGTTATTATAAACGGATCACCTATAACCTCACCTGCAACATTGTTTATGTTTACACATACAACGCATATGCCATCTTCAGAAAGTTGTTTTCGCTCCCTTAAAACATTGCTGTCCATATCGCCAATGCCTATTCCGTCAACAAGACGTTGGCCGGCTTTTACAAATCCCGTTTGAACAAGTGAATTTTGTGACAATTCAAACTGCATACCTATGCTTGGCAACAAAATGTTTCGCTCTTCCATGCCAAGTGTCATCGCAAGTTCTTTATGCGTCTTTAAGTGCCTATACTCACCATGGATTGGGATAAAGAATTTTGGTCGTATAAGGCTGTGCATAAGTTTCAACTCCTCTTGACATGCGTGTCCTGATGTGTGAACTTCGGCAAGTTCATCATAAATAACATCGGCACCTAATTTGTATAAGGCATTGATTACATTGTACACATTTTTTTCATTTCCCGGAATTGGTGATGCAGACAAAATTACAAGGTCGTTTTCTCTTATCTTTATATTTTTAAATTCACCGGCTGCCATTCTTGTCAATGCACTCATTGGCTCGCCTTGGCTTCCCGTTGTCATGATGAGAATTTCTTTGTCGTCCATCTTGTCAACCTTTTCTATGTCTACAACATTTTCTCGGTTGAATTTTAATTCACCAATCATTTGAGCAACATCACTTACATTAACCATACTTCTTCCCGTGAATGCAACTTTTCTGTTGTATTTTTCGGCAATATCCAAAATTTGTTGCATTCTGTGTATGTTTGATGCAAATGTTGCAACTATTATTCTTTGATCGGCATG
>CANQHL010000038.1 GCA_947623775.1 uncultured Clostridia bacterium | reverse complement strand
ATCAACTTCCCTCCGTCGGTGCAGGAAATGTGCTTGACGATATTATAAAAAGTGGAATTATCACAATCTCCATGCTAACAAAAATTTTCAGGCAAAGTGATGATAGCCTTATTATTACCAACGCACACCTAATCAACTCTGGCAAAATGCCTTATATAGACAACTCGTCAAAAGACTTCTTCTTTGAAGAAAAAGCAGACATTAATGCCATCAAAAACTCAATCGTTGACATGGTGACAAAGCGTCTCCCTAAATTTACCGGACTTGAACCTAATCAAATTCAAGTTCTTGCTCCCCTTAAAGCAGGCGTATGCGGCATTGATAATTTAAATAAATCATTACAGGAAACCCTCAATCCACCATCCATTTCAAAAATGGAACTTATTGTTGGTGACACAATTTTTAGAGTTGGTGACAAAGTTATGCAAACCGCCAATAACTATGGACTTGTTTGGAAAAAACTGAATGGATTTATTGAAGAAGAGGGCGAAGGTGTCTTTAATGGTGATATTGGATACATTGAACTTATCGATTTTCAAACGGGCGAAATGGTTGTGTCATTTGAAGATGGCAGGCGTTGTCTTTATCCGAGAACAGAAATATCTCAGTTGTCTCTCGCATACGCAATCACAATTCATAAAAGTCAAGGGTCGGAATTTGATGTTGTGATTATCCCCGCCATTGCCGGTCCAAGTATGATATTAACAAGAAATCTTATTTACACTGCAGTAACAAGGGCGAAAAAAACAGTTGTTATTGTAGGCGAACAAAAAAATTTGAAGCGCATGGTTACAAACAACTATACCGTACAAAGATTCACACTACTTAAAGACTTGCTTATTGCATGTGATAAGAAAATAAAAGAACTTTTTGACTAAGATTGATTTTAATTTCAAAAGAGGAATTATGAGTGATTTTTTAAACAAAATAAAAGACATAATCTTAAACAGTTTATATCCAGAAAATATAAAATGTATCTTTTGTGGAAAAGATATTCCGCCTGAAACTTATATTTGCAGTCACTGTTCAAAAATGGATTTCTTTAACAACGACACCACGCGTTGTACTATTTGTGACAACCCTATAAAAGAGCATAACATTATATGTGACAATTGCAAAAGAGTAAAAAGGCATTTCACAAAACTTACAAGCCCTTTTAAATACAAAGACAATGTGAGAATTGCTATTTTAAAATTCAAAAGTGATGGGGCTAAATATCTCGCAAAACCATTTGCAAAATTTATTGTTGAAAGATTGACTCAAGAAAATTTGGATTTTGACTATATTGTACCCGTTCCATCTCACCCTAAAAGCATAAAGAAAAGAGGTTATAACCCCGCCAGAGTGCTTGCTGATGAAATATCAATTCTTACAGATAAGCCGGTTAAAGACATTCTTTGCAAAGTCACCTACACCAAAAATCAAAAGTACTTAAATTATAACCAAAGGCAAGAAAATCTCAACAATTCAATCACTTTACTCGATAAAAACATCATCAAAGACAAAAATATTCTTATTGTCGATGATATTATAACAACCGGTGCTACAATTGAAACTTGTGCAAAATTACTTAAAAGTGCCGCTAAAATTTACGGATGCAGCATTGCCCGAACAATTATTTAAAAAGAATAAAATTTTAAATTTTTATTAAAAAAAGGCTTGACTTTATTCTCTAGTTAATATATAATAGGAAAGTATCAAAAAACCTCCCTATTTTTGATATATGGCCTCCTGGTCAATCGGTTAAGACATCGCCCTTTCACGGCGGAGTGAGGGGTTCGACTCCCCTGGAGGCTACCAACCTTAAATTAAAAATCGCTAAGTTCTTAGCGATTTTTTTATATTTAATTATTTTTCATAAAAATTGTGCCATTTTGTATTTTTATAGTGTATTCTTGCTCCTTGCAACCCTCTTCCCACGTTATTTTCAATTTCATTTCCCTTTCATCTTCTTTGATTATAGGTTGAAAAATAGCATAATAATTATCATTAATCTTCTTCAAATAATCCTTAGATGTGTAATCTTTTCCATTTAACTCGGCACTTCCAGAACTTGCATCTTTCACACTATTTGGCAAGACAATTTGAATTCCTATCCTGTTTCCGCCCTCTTCCCAACCTTTTGCAACATCAGGCTCATAATATTGAATAATCTCGCCATTTCCGCCAAAGATGGCAGCATTTGTTATATTATCATAATAAAATGAAATATTGCCGCCCGTGTTATAAACATCTCTAGATAATTTTGGCTGTACAAATGATTTTCCACCGCAACCCGCAATAAAACCAACACAAATTATAAAAATCAATAAACTTAATTTTCTCATATATTATTAATTTGCAATTTAACTGATTTTTTTCATTTAATTTTATTATTTTCTCTATCAAGTGCCATTTGCACCTTTAATACATCTGCTCGCCTTATCGAAAATTTAGAAAAAATCATAATAGCAAGTGACAAAAATATTGTACACCCAAAAAACACAATTGCACCGAGACCATTTTGTACCGACATGGCCTGCAATGGTTGTGTACTATCAAATTTTATAATATCAAGCAAAAACCCGATTATTAACAATGCTATTGAATTTGCAAGGTTGTATGTGAATGTGAAATAACCGGTATAGGCACCCGCATTGTTTTGTCCTGTTTTGAATATCTCAAGAGTGACTGCATCGGCATACATCGAAAATGGAAGAGAGTACATGGCACCGGCACCAATTCCACAAAATATGATACATGGTATAGCAATGTAGAAAAGCGTTTGATTTGGTATATATTCCCGAAATAAAAATGTAATTACTGTTAAAAATATGCCAAAAACTATTGTTGACAAGGACATGATTAATGCCCGTTTTTTATCTACTCTGTTTGAGAGATATACCCAGAACGGCTGTGAAATTATTGCACCGCCGAAAAGTGAAATTAAAACACAAGATATTTGCGTGCTTGAAAAATGATAACAATATGTAAACAAGTGCATGCCAACCGAAGTTAAAAAGGCGGAAGCAATTGTCGCAAATGAATATCCGGCTATAACCGAACGAAAATCTTTCTTTTTTAATATATTAAAATAACCCGCCATTAATTTTGAAAATTCAAGTTTTTCTTTCGGTTTATCATAATTATATATTTTATTTTTTCGCACGTGGTGGAGCGTTGAAAAAATAGTTATAAGTCCAAAGATTATAAGAAGAGATGAATTGATGCAAGCGATTTTTATATACCCCTGTTGTGTGTAGCCTGTTTGAATGGATAAGGAAATTGAGGACATAAAGAAATACATCAAAATACTTGGCAATATCATACCAATTATATTGAAAACAGTCTTAAATCCTTGCACCTTTGATTGCTCATTATAATCAGGTGCAATGTCAATCGCAAGTGCTGAAAATGGAGTGCCAAAACAGGTGTTTGCTGTTTCAATTGCAAGCATGCCTATTAAAAGCCAAAAAAACTTGCCAATTTCAGGAAGTGACGCCGGCATTGACCATATCAATATGTTTAAAAATGCTATGCCAAAAATTCCGAAAAACATAAATCCAAGGCGTTTTCCGAAAAATTTGTTTTTGGTGTTGTCAGATAAATACCCCACCAATGGATCACTTACGCCATCCCAGAGTGAGGAAATTGCTATGGCTATTCCGACAAGCGAGCCTGAAATGCCCATAATTGCAGTCGAAAAAAACATTATAAAACTATTGAGGGTTTGCGACATTGAACTGTACCCAAGCCCCCCAATACCATAGCAAAATTTTGTATGAAATTTAAGGTTTTTATTCACTAAAATAACTTATGTGACAAGCCTTAAATTTAGAATTAAAAATTTTTAAAAATTACAACAGATATTAAATTACTCTTCGTCGTCACCCTCATCTTCTTCATCATCATCTTTTAAATCAATGCTTGCATGATTTTCAGGAGGATAAAGCAGTCTGCATCCGAGTTCAAATCTTGTCAATTGAAGCAACGACAGCCCTTTTACATATCTATCTATGGCTTCCAATATTTCATGAGTTTCCGGACAATTCTCTGTTGGAAATTGGAAAGTCACCCCGGTATTTTCTACTTTTTTGTTTGTTTTATAATCCTTGTAAACCGCTCTTTCATGTTGGAGACTTCCACGAAAACCCGTACCACAAATTATTTGATAAATCTCCGCATCAACAATAACTTCCATTTTTGGCATAGTTTGTTTGATAAGCGAATCAAGGTCGATGGAAAGTGTGGAATTGAACGCCTTAACAATTACTGAGGCAATTTTAAATGAATAATCACTTGGCTCCTCATCAAGTGCACATTCCCCCAAAGGAAACTTCCTGCTTTGACCTCCACTCAATTTTCTGAGGGTAAGTGATGCCTTATTGTCCTCAATGCGTTTTGAAAGAACTATGCCCGCTTCAGATAAAACGTCGTTTGGACCATCATAAAAAATTTCTTTGGTTGACTTGTCTTTATCCTTTGAAAATCTGTAATATGGCAAATGTTCGTCAAGTTGTTCAATCAATCCCTTAAACGTCCTTGACCCGACAAAAGCATAATGATAACTCTGCAAACCTTGTTCTTCCATAAACACCTCTCTTAAATATATGATACAATTTTTTTTTATAAAAATCAAATGTTTATATTAAATTTTAATAGGAATAATAAAATATGGAGGTAATTATATGGATTTTAGCCAAAGTAAAACCAAAGAATGTCTGGCACGTGCGTTTGCCGGCGTTTGTCAAGATGGAGCAAGATATCAATTTATTTCCAAATCGGCGTTGAGTGAGGGGTACAGTTACATTGCCGACCAACTTAAAACGATTGCCAAAAATAAAATGGCACATGCTTCCGTGCTTTATAACTTAATGTTGAAAAACATGGAAGATGGTGGTGACAACGTTACCATTGAAGCCGGATACCCTTTTGAAAGTCAACTCCTTCGGACAAGTTTGCAAGATTCAAGCGAAATCGAGAAAAATGAGGGAAAAAACATCTTTCCGCATTTTGCTAAAATTGCACAAGATGAGGGCTTTGAAGAAATTGAAAATGCACTCACCTTAATTAGCGAAGTAAACATACGAAATGCTGAAAAACTTGCCTTTCTTGCTCAAAAGTTTGATGATGGAACTCTTTATAGTGATGATAAAATCAATACTTGGACTTGCTCAAACTGCGGACATAGCGAAGAAAAAAAAGAAGCATGGGACAAATGTCCTTTATGCTCTTATCCTCAGGGTTACGTCGTAATTCCAGAAGAATAGTTATGTTTTTATAATAAACTTGACAAACAAAAAAAATAACATAGATTTCTATGTTATTTTTTAACTGAGTTTTTAAAACTATCTCCAAACTTGAATGTAGGCACATAGGTTTCTGGAATCTCGATTTTTTCTTTTGTAACAGGGCTGATTCCCTCTCTGGCTGCTTTCTTTTTAAGCTCAAATGTACCAAATCCAGCAATTTGAATTTTTTCTCCTGCTTTTAATGCTTCTGCAATTGTTTCTGCCATTGCTTCAAAAGCAATTCCTGCGTCTTTTTGAGTGAATTCTGCTTTCTCAGCAAACGCTTTAATGAATTGTTGTTTATTCATCACTTTTCTCCTTTTTATAGGCATAATAACCTTATAATTATATTAGCATACTTGTCCTAAAAAACCAAGCAATTTTACGCACTTATCCAAAAATACTTAAAATTTCCTGCCAGCATACGGCAAAAAACTGGACAATCCTATTCCACCACCAGCCGCTGTTGCCCTCATATTGAGTGCCATTATGCACAATTCTTACAACCCTGCCTATAACTCTGGATATATTGAAAGTTTTAAAATCGCTTCGTGAATCTGAACTTCCCGCTCTGTTGTCTCCCATAAAAAAGATGTTATCCTCTGGCACAAGATAAAAATTCATAGGCTCATCATTCACCATAAAAACCGTCGGAGTGTAGCCAACTAAATATCTTGAATAAAAATCCTCTTGATAGTATACTCCATCATATTCCCGTGAAGGCATATCCGACCATTCCGAATAACTCTTAATATAATCTTCATCTAAAATTTCAACTCTGTTTGTGTTTTTCTTCACTCTTAAAAAATGATAGCCATAAATTCCTTTATATAAAGTTTTGGCAATAGATATATAATCTCCACCAAATGCCATTGCCCGTTTGATTATGGTGATGGAATCTTCTGTTGGATGGTCTCTTGTGTTTAAAACAATAATGTCTCCATAATCAATATCTTTTGTTTTTTTCAGAAACACACCATCTTGTATTTTTGAACTATCTTCATCTGTATACGGATTTTTGTTAAGTGTCGGTTGCATTGATGTGCCTGTGATTGTGATATATGTATATTTCGCATAAAAAACATTATTGAATATTAGCAAAGCACAAAAAACAAGCACAAGAATTACGGCAAAACGATAAAATATCATGTTTGACATTTTATCCATTTTTTCATCTTCAAAATACTTGTATTTTTGTGTGCTTCTCAATTTTCTCTCCTATTCCTTTGAAAACTTACATCCACAATAATTTTGTCTATAAAGATTATATTCCCTTGAAAGAATAATGCTTTTTTTATAGCCATCTTTCTTTTTGTAATTTCCCTCTATAAACTCAATTCCCTCTTCTGCCTCAACCTGCTTGCCAATTGCGTTTATCACTTCGGCGTTTTTGTGCGGGCTTACCGTTAACGTTGTTCCAAAACAATCAAAACCCATTTCCTTTGCAACTTGTGCCGTACGGCTTAATCTTATCTTAAAGCAAACGGGACATCTTGCCCCGCCTTCTTTTTCTTGTTCAAGTCCTTTGACTTTGCTTAAAAAGTCCTCACTTTTGTATCCCTCTTCTATAACTTTTACACCAATAATTTCACAATATCTTTTCTGCTCACTTAATCTGTGCAAATATTCCTCTTCTGTGTCTATGTTTGGATTATAGTAAAATATTGTAAGTTCATAATCATCTTTAAGAACGTCAATAACAGCCGTGCTGCATGGACCACAGCAACTGTGAAGTAACATTTTTTTCATTCCACAGTCCTCAATATTTGGGTAAGCGCCCGAACCGCCTCATCTCTTGCCACAAGTTCTTTCAAATTTGGTGAATATGAATTTATTGTAAGCATAAAGCATGCGAGGCAATCTCCACAATTCACAAAAACCTGCAATGTGTAAATAATTCTATCATTGAACCCCTTTATTATGTATGCAGGGAATTCAAAATCATTAAACCTTAATGTGAATTGCTTTTCCAAAATATAACTATCGGTAAATTGACTGTATTCGTCAAGCAAAGATTGATATGCCTCGAAAAACTCGTCTGGGTCACGGTGCACTTCAAAAAGTGATATAACACGCCCACTCTTAGATAAATAATTTTCTTTGTTTATAAATCCTTGTCCGTTTGATAGTTTGTACTTATCCGATGTGAGGTACCACCCCTCCGGCAACTCAAAAGACATTTCATTTAAAGTCATTATTGTTCTTTTCATAATCTCTCCTTATTTAAGTATGGCACTATGAAAAACAAAAGTCAAGAAGATGAAAAAGATTTTTTAAAAACCTAAGATACAAGCAGTTTATCAAAAACCATTTATGGCATATGTGAATATATCATTCACTGCCTGATTTGTTAAATAATATATTAATATTTTACCCTCTCTTTTATATGAAACTATATTTTGATCTTTTAATAATTTCAACTGATGAGATATTGTTGTTTGGTTTATGCCTAAAATGGTTGATAGATCATTTACACACATGTTCATCATTGACAAGCAAGTCAAAATTTTGATTCTTGTTGAATCTGAAAAATTTTGAAAATAATCAGCAAGTTTGGTTATAGCACCATCGCCCGGCAATGCAGAAAGAATATCTCTTTTGTTTCTCTCGGATAACAATAAAAATTTTTCCATATAATTCCCCTTTTTCAGCACAAACGACAAACTTTATTCATAAATATTACTGCAATTCATGCTATAAAAATTTAATCAAATACTAATGAAAAAGGCAAAATAAAATTTTGTAATATTTTGTTTTATTTTTTATTAAAATGTAGAAAGGAGGATTTATGAATACAAATTACATTTTATTTGCACTTTTGCTATCAGTTCTTACTAATGCCAACGACACAAATTTAAACACAAACACAAACTTCCTGTTGTTGCTTCTGCTCGCACTTGGCAACAACAATAACGGCATTGGAAATGGATGTTGCTCACAAAACACCTGTCCGAACAATAATATGAACTTTTTTTAAAAGAACGTAAAAACTCCGAAATATGAAAATTTCGGAGTTTTTTATGTAAAGAATAAATTTAACATTAAAAATGCAAATATTTTTTACATATTTAGTTGGATTTTTACGTATGATAAAATAAAAATACACATAAAAAGAAAAAAAATAAAAAATTTTTAAAAAAACACTTAAAATCATTTTGCAATTACATCTTTTTGTGTTATCATAATCTTGTAATTAAAAAGCAAGACGCTTTTAATAATAAAAGGAGGGAAAAGCATGATCAAATTTTTATTGGATACCACCGCAACATGGAGTAGCTTCTTTGAAAAGTATCTCGGGGGTGAAAATGGTGATGGTGTAGACAAGGGACAATATGAAGTATTAGAAAATGTTTTTGATATTTTAAGTATTGTACTCTGGGTCGTACTTGGCATTGTCGGTGCGTTTGGTGCAATCTATGCAATTTATCTTGGCGTTCAACTTGCAAGGGCTGACGAACAAGGAAGACGTGATGATGCAAAGAAACACTTGATTACCGTTTGTATTGCAGTCGGTGTAACTATTGTTTTAATCTTGTTCTTTAACACATTCTTGCCAATGATTTTAGGTGCTTTCGTTAAAACAGATATTTGGGGAGAAGATCCACCTGGAGGCAATAATCCAGACCAAACTTTCATTACGCCTTTACGAATGTTATTAAGAGTGTAAAAAATAATTATAAACTAAATCCACAGAAACTGTGGATTTTTTTATAACATCACCCTCTGAATAATTAGCAACAGACACAATGAAATTTGCCTGAAAATAAGATTTCTATTGAGTTTTTTCATAAACTATGTTATACTATAAGTGGGAAAGAGTTATGAAAATAAATATCAATTGTGTTATCGATGAAAAAACCGAAGAAAAATGCAAAGAAATAAATGCAATACTTAAAGAAATGGTCACAAATGAAATAGATTTTTCAAACAACACCTGTCGACCTCACATCACCCTGCTTATGGGACATGTCAAGGATGAAGATGTTGAAAAAGTAAAAAAAATCGTAAGTGAAATGGATTTTAAGTGTCTGAAAAACAAGGTTATTTTTGAAAGTCCCGTTATTGAAAATAAATACATTATGCTGAATGTAAAAAACAAAGAAGCCTTTAAAGAGGACTGCGATGCCCTGCTTGAAGCACTCGGAGATTTAATCGTTCCCGGAGAATATACAATAAGTTATGGAACAGCCATCCCGCATATAACTCTCGGATTTTCCAAAAATGCTGAAAATGCAACTGAATATATAAGTTCACTTGGCAATTTTAATGATGCAATATTACAATGTGTAGTTGTTTCCCCTGCCGGAAAATTTGGTGTGGTGCTGCTTCAAGATTAGAAAATGTGGCATGAAGAGAAAAAAATTAGAATTAAAATTAAATTTCTGATTTATTAATCAAAAAATATTTGCATAATATATAAAAATATGTTAAAATAATGTTATAAAGAGGTGGAGTATGGTTGATCAATTATTGAAATTTGTTGGCGACTTCGCTTGGCTTAATGATGTTTATGACACTTTACCAAGCATACTTTATGCAATCCTTGCCGCTGTCGGTGGAGCGGGAGTTGTTTATTCCATAATTTTGGGTGTCAACCTCGCCAAAAGTGAAAATGATGAAAAAAGAAGATATGCCGCTTTTAGATTGAGAAACACACTTATTGGCGTGTTAGTGCTTGTTGTTATTGTGCTTATAATAACATTGCTTATACCTCAACTTGTTAAACTTATTTGGCCTTATAGCTGGGGTGAAAATCTTGATGAATGGGCATCTCAACAACCACCAGCCGAGGAACCTGGCGATGAGGGATTTATTTCACCACTATTGCACCTTGTGTCAAATTTCAAAATTTAAACATATAAAACTTGTGTAAAGGAGAAAATCTATGCACAAGTTTTTTTGTAATTATAATCCTCTTACTCAACGTTATGAATTGACTTCCGGAATGAGAAACAATATATTTAAAAGCAATGCAATCATTCAGGCGGAAAACACACTTATACCAAAAATAAGACAGGATATACAAGATTTGTATGAAAATATAGTTTTCCTTAAAGAAAGTGAAAAAGATGATGAAAAACTGAATCTGCTTGACGAAATTGAACTTTTGATTTCAAATTTATATTACTCCCTTTTTGAATCCCCGCTTGACCTTGTGAAAGGACAAAAAGATGGGAGCAAAGATAAGTGTTTAGCACTGATAAACAATCTTATGGAAGAGATAAATATACCCGAGTATAATCGACTGTGCTATTTAATAAAAAACAATCTAGAAAGTCTGTAAATAAAATTCTTAACAATTATTGACATTTTTACATATTATGTGATTGGAGCGAATGCTCCGCATAAAAGAGAGGTAAAAATGTCTTGCTTTTGTTCAGGCAATTACAACAATGGATTTAATCGACCACCTATTATAATCAATAGTACAGGTGGCATTGGACCACAAGGACCAACCGGACTTGCCGGACCTGTAGGCAACACCGGACCAACCGGACCTCAGGGCCCAATCGGACCTACCGGACCAACTGGAGCTCAAGGACCAATCGGTGTAACCGGACCTA
>CANQHL010000037.1 GCA_947623775.1 uncultured Clostridia bacterium | reverse complement strand
CCGAAATAATACACATTGTTTACTTTGTCGCTTTGAGGTGTGATTGTATATGTAAATGATGCTTTTGCATTGCTTTGATCGCTATAATCCACCGCATCACCGATTGCACGAGTATCATAAACTGTTGCATCAATCATAGAAGTTGTATAGCAATAAGATAAATCAACGTTTCTATTTGCAGATGCGGAACCAACAAGTCCACCTACATTTGCTGTTGTATTTAGTCCTGCAACACTTGTGTTTATTGTTAAATCTGCCCAACAATAACTTTGCTCCATCGTCAAAGCGGCATGTGTATCATAAGATATGCTTCCGACAATTCCGCCAAGGATAGGATTTTCCTTGTTGCCTACAACCGATAACGAAGATGATTTTACGGCAATCTCTTTTGCTTGTAAATTTGACGATACAAGTCCAACTGCACCACCAAGAACACGAGAAGCAACAATATCTCCTGATACTATTCCTCTTTCCAAGATGGAAATTGCATTTGTTGCGGCAACCTGGCCTACAAGTCCACCAACATTATTGATAACATTTTCATTTTCGCCATTTACCACTCTGAAGCTTTGTTCCATAACAGAATCAGAAATTCGTCCACCAAGAAATACTCCCGCAATTCCGCCAACTGATATAGCAGCCTTTGGAATGCCTGAAAACATGCTTTCTATGTTTTCATTATCAGAAACATATGAATAACTCAAATTACCTGCATTTTCTCCAACGATTAATCCTGCATAATATCTTGCCTTTATAGACAATCCGTTTTCGATATCGGAATACGTTTTATCAACATTTCCACCGGCTCCAATTCCGCCATAGGCGACTCCAACAATACCACCGGAAATTGAAGTGATTCCGTCTACATGAACATTATATACGGATCCTCTTCCCGCAAAACCGATAGCACCTCCGGCATAAGAATATAACGCTTCATCTCCCAGATTTTCATCATAATTTGTGCTTTTATCTGGTGAATAAATTGCCCATATATCAGCATTTGTATATAAATCTTTTGCTATATATTGAGATACCGCTCTACCGATAATTCCGCCAACGAAGTTTAATCCAGAAATCGCAGATAAGTTATATGTATCGGAATTAAATTTTATGTCATAAATTCTGCCATAAGTCAACGTTCCTGCCAATCCACCTACATTTATTGCATTATTAAATTTCACTTCCCGAGGGGAAATATTTAAGTTTTTAACAACGCCGACTTTGGTTGATGAAGAGCCTATTTGAGAGAATAATCCTCCATTTGTCATATCATCCATGCTTGCAAGACGAATTGATTGTATTTCCATTCCATTACCCTCAAGCAAGCCTGCAAAAATAACTGTGTAAAGGGAAGAATAATCTTCGCTATCACCATAATTTATGTCACTTATTATTCTATAAGTCGTCAAATTTAAGTGATTTGATGCCGTCTGATTGAGAATTTCACTTTCCATAGTTTGATAATCTGATATAAGACGTGGATTATGCAATGTTCCTCTATTAGGTGCAGACGCATCATCGAGATAGTGATAAGTTATATTGCCCGTAGCTTCATCAGTCTCTGAATAATCAAAATCCCTTACAGCCAAAACTTTAACATTTGGTGCCACAAGTTCTAGTCTATTTAAAGCAAAGGTAATATTTTGCTCTTTATAAACGGTATTACTTTGAGTTTTATTTTCATCACCTTTAATAGTTATTCTATCTGTTGTAGGAATGTAATCAATATATTCCCCATTGTTTTTACCTTGAGAATAGAACCAAACAGCATTGGTTGACATAGACTCATCATAAGAAAAGTCTGCAAAATTTTCAAGGTTTGCGAATTGATTGATATCCAACCTGGACACACCATCATAGGTCATTGTATACAAGTCAATATTAATATCTATATTTACAGCACCTGGAGTTGTTTTATCTTCTGGAGTTGCTTTATGATAAATATAATAGCAATTTTCAAATTCGCCCAAACCATCTTCCACCAAATTATCATGTACAAAACCAGCGGAAGCTGTAATATTGCTTCTCAAAATAGAAAGTGAGAAACTATTTCTAATTGTGCCGCCATTAGAATAGCAGAATCCAGCCATAGGACCACTTGTTTTAGACAAGTTTATATCTGAATAACAATCTTTAATTATTCCTTCGTTTTGATAGATAAATCCAGCACCGGCAATTGGTGAAGTGATGTAGCTTTCTGAATCAGGACTATATACACTTGCACTGCTCTGTGCACCAGCTACATAACTTGTGATAATTTGTGCGTCACCTGAATTATTAATAGCAAATCCTGCAACATGCTGATCATATTGAGAGTTGTTTATAAGTTTTCCCTCTTTAAAGTAGCACGCTGAAACTTTTCTATTATTTCTTGCAACAACACCAGCCAAATAGAATGGAACTTTTGCATTTATGCTTACGTTGCAATTTGTAATATAACCACTATTTGTACCAACAAGCCCACCGACATAACTTGAACCACTTAAAGCATTGTCTGCTTTAATTGTTAAATAATAATCATTGCCATTATCTTTTGAGGTAAATACACTGCAGTTTGTTATAATTCCCGAGTTTTCAGCAACTATTGTACCAAATATAAATGAATCACTTGTTGTTTTAAATCTAACCGTCCTCAAGCCATTTATCTCATAGATGTCGTTTTCGTTTACTATATCATCACCTTGTTCAGAAGGAAGATAATTTACAATTAAGTTTTTAATAATTGATCCCTCATTTAAGGTGCTGAACACACCAATATCGGCTAACGCACCCATATCATATGTACCAGAGAAATTGATTGCGTGACCATTACCGTCAAATGAAGCAAAATCACCATTTAATGGCATAAATTGCTCTTCTCCATTTTCTGCATCATATGAATTTGGAAGATTTATATCATTAAGAAGAATGTAATATCCTCCACTTCTCATGTTTGTAAAATCATCATAATTATAAATTGGTATAGGACTTTCCGCACTGCTTGTTGAATATACATTGAGTACAACCTGTGTTGCTATAGTGTTTGCTTTCTTTTGCTCTACCATCGGAGCACGTTCTACAACAGTAGTTAAACCATTTTCAACCTTAAACTCAACATTATAATCTATATAGTAGAATTTCTCTTCTGGCAAATGTGTTTTTGTCGGCTGTATTCTTAAGCCATCATAATTAAAGTAATAATTTTGACCAGTTTGTTTTACATTATTTTTAAAGCCTATAAAAGGTGAAAGTTTCTCGTTTGTATTGTCTGAAGAAGCCTGACTGTAATTTGGCTGATTTTGTGAAATTAAGTTTGTAAACACTCTCCAAACGCCAACCGTTTCAAGTTCGCTGATAAAATCATTTACTTCACTAACTACACTTTGATTTGTATTATCATATTCTAGATAATCATAAATGTCAAGAGCAAGATCATACATAGAGCCAACTTGGATGTTTATTACACCATCACTCATTCCCCGTATAATATCAGGATTTTCTACCTTTTCTCCATTATAATTTAATACAAATTCTTGAATATTAATCTGTGTCTTGCTTTCTGCATTTCTTACAATTCCACCCTCAGTTTGTGAAGCCGTAGTTAAAATATTAAATGTATTACCACCCGAATAATTTATTGCATTATTGGTGATTGTTAAATAATAACTGCCATTTTCAATTGAAATTTGCCCCAGTTGATTATTTGAAGAAATCAATGTTATATTCTCTTGATTAAATCCATAAGAATTGAGTTTTAATTTATATTTCAATCCTCTTGCAACGCTATAAACCCTGTAAAAATCACCCTGTTCGCTAAGACCTTCTTTACCCTCAATCTCAACTGCAACAAAGTTTTGAATTTTTACAATAAGTTCAATGCTCGCAGTATGAACAACACTGCCCTCTTTATATACCGAAATATTAACTTTTGAAATGCTTAAATCGGAAACATTTTGAGAGCTCATATCATATTTTAAATAGATAATACCATTATATATATTATATATAGAATCTCCCGAATTGTCTTTTCTGCTGTAAGCATCAACAATCTCATTTTGCGTAAGCCTTAGCCCAGTGCCAATCTGTTGACCGGCAACATAATTGTTTTCAAACATCTGTGTAGTTGTGTCTTTAAGTCTTGACAATAAACTAAATTGAGCAGACGCTTTTCCTGCTGTGTAATTTTGACTATCATTTTCAATTAAAATATAATCAAAATCACTATCCTCCGGATTGATAGTTATTGCAAGCATTCCACTTTCACCAGGGAAAGCGTAATCCGATGTCGAACCTAAACTCAAATTATCATTGATGTCGTTTATTGAAGTATAGTTGTCAATAATAATAGATGTTATATTTGTTTTTTCAAAATCAATTGGCAAAACCATTGTAATATCAGAATTGCTTGCTGTTTGCAGATAGAGATAATATCTTCCATATATATTTTTATTATATTTATCAAGATAAACACTGGACTCGGTGTTTATGCTTATTGTCATCTTGTAATTTATTTTATAAAGTCCGTTTATCAAATCATCTTTGGTGAGTAAGCCGGTAGTTCTTGTAATTGTCACATTAAATAAATAGTCTTTTTCTAACAACTGATATTTTTCATCAGGTATATTACCTTGCAGGCTCTCACTTTCCAAACCTATAATTCTATATATAGGTTCTTCTTCATCAGCTGCTGTGGACATAATTTCCAACTCTTCATTTACCGTCTTGCTTGTTTGAATTGGAACTGTGTCATAATTTATATTGTTTATTCTTACCGCCCCATATTTGTAATCCACAGTTGTTTCACCAAGTTTTTTATTGACACCTGCTGTGTAATCTAATCCACCATTTCCTAAATTAACCCTTAATAATGGTTCAATATTTAAAGCATACACCAATTCTCTAGTTTCATTGTTTCGTCTAAATGTTATTATTTGGTCAATGATGCTTATATCAAGTTCATTTTCAGTAATTTCTTCTGCATCTTCGCTTCCTTCATTTAAACTTTTTGTTCTTGCAACATCTATACCTACACTTGCTGTCACATCTACATTTGCAGCCAAGTTAAATACTACGCCCTTTATTGTTGCCACACCAAATCGATCAGAACGAAATCTTGTTTTATCATCACTTTCTTGTGTGTAAGTATAATGAGGAAGAACATAAACTGTGTAGTTGTTGTTTCCTCTCAATTCAATAGTTGTATCATTAAATGGCAAGGTATCGCCTGTAAGTGTTGGATAAATGATTGAATTTTTATCCTCATTATCCTCTATAAGTGATTGAGAATCAAAATAATTTACAACATAAATATAGAATACAGTTGAATTGGAATTTGTATTCAGCACACTTGTCGCAGATATTTTTGCAAGTCCCGTTTTCTTAAATGTAATTGTTCCCATTTGGTCTATTGACAAAATATTTGGAGTCAAAGAAGAGAATGTCATCTCTCCGTTTACCTTAAATGGATAGAACTTAGAAAGCGAAGACACTTTATTTTGTGATTTATCAAGTTCATCTTGAATTGTAGTCACATCATTAGTTGTAGATGAAACTGCTTGGAAATAATAAGCATAGAAAACACTTTGCTTGTTCTTCTCATCAAGTGATTCCATTTGATTGTTGAAATTTGGAGAAACCGACATATCTGTTTGATTTCCCAATTCAAATGTTGCATACTTGATGATTTTTTTAATATTTACATCAACTCCAAGGATAATGAAATTGCCATAATAAACATCTTTGCTTGAATTATTTATCACCGCATCTTCACTGCCCAAACATTTTCTTGTTGTTAAATAAGAGAATACATTTATACTTGAGGTTGTCTTTTTCTCCATAACTAAGACACCTAAACTTGTACTTGAAGATGGGCCAAATCCCAGTTTATTTATACGCAATGCCCCTCTATTGTCAAAATATTCATTGCTATCTTCACTGCTATACAAAATTGCCATTGAACTCTCTTGGTTCACTCTTCCATCATCAATCGCCTGTATGGCAAATGCAGTATAAAGTGATGCACTATCATCAACATTTGCTATTAAAGCAAGAGTTGCAATAGAATTTTCCGCCTGTTGACCTCTAACAAATGTTCTTATCGTCAAACCAGAGAAGGAATCTTTTGTAGAATCATCAAGTCCACTAAATTTACCAATGGCACCACCAATATTGCCATATCCCCAAACTTCTCCGCCGACAATCATTCCACTTCCAGCAACAAAACCGCTTCCATAAGAAGTATAAATCATAAATTTTTCTTGTTCTGGAGTAATTGAATCAGTATTGCTTCCCGCAATAATTTTAGAGTCCTTCATACTTTCACCAACTAATGCTCCGGTGAAAATGTTGGCAAATAATAATGAGGCGCTGCTTCCCTCTTTAATATACTCCGTTTTAAGTTTTGAGAATACCATGTAATTTGTGTAGCCACTAAATCGTAAAACAGTGCTATCAACTTTCTTTATTGTTCCACTATTTTGTCCTACTACACCACCGATTCTGGTTGATTGACTGCTTTTGTAATAAACATTTACAAAATCATTCATCATTACTGTAATTCTTGGATTCAGATTTTGATAAGATATTCTTCCTAAATTATTGTTCAAAGGTTTTGGAATTCGGTCGCTTGCAGAATCAACACTTTCTGTCCTTGTTAATGATGAATCTGGTTCAAACAAGGTGAAATCTTGTATAATCTCGCCATTATTTACGCCTACCAGTCCACCAAAAGCACTAACTTCTTTCAAATAAACATCAGAGCTTTGCAATGTAACCCCAACATTGATTAGCTTTCCATTGTTTTCAGCAGCAACAAGTCCTGCTTTTGCTCTTTGAGGATTTTCTAATGAACCAATTTTAAAACTACCACTAAATTGTACATATTCAATAAAAGCACCATCGGCAATTTTTGTAAATACGCCAAAGAGGACTGAGCCTCCGTCTTGAACGCCATTTTCAATAGTTATATTACTAAATTGAGCATACGCATTTAGCCCAATGATAGAACCCTTTAATTCACCCAAAGGCAACTGATTGGATATGGAGGTTAAATCAATATTTACCCCTAATCTATAGTGTGCCGACATATTGTTTTTCATTGCGAGCAAATCGTCAACATCTTTGATTGTAAATCGATTTTCAGGCGTTCCATTTTCGTATTCGACATTAATAGTGATTATATTATCTCTATATACACTTCTTACAGAGCCTGAATCATCAAGCCAATCTTTCGCAACTATTTCAAGAGTACCTCTTATCGCATCTTGAACATTTTCTGCATGTGTAATAAAGTCGTCTTTTAATTTTAACGTAATCTGTGTTTTTCCACCTGATTCAAGATATGTAATTGACGATTCGTCAAACATTGTGTATCTTGTACCACCAACATTGATATCTCCACCGGAGAACAAAGCAACTATCGATGGTCTAGTTGCAGTCGAATTGACTGGGAATGCAATAATGGATTTTTCTTTTTCAAGCACAGAAAAATTCATTGTATCTTCCATTGATTGCAATGTAACTTGTGATACTTCTTCATATTTATGAATGGTTATATTAATTGGAAAAGTATACAATTTACCATGTTGCCCGATATGAGCATATAAACGAATACTTCCCTCTGTTAACAATGTTTGGAATGCCGTAAATGTCAATGTTTTTGCATCAAATGTACCATAATTTCCGATTGTGTAAACATTGTTTTGTTCATTATTCGGATCATAATAAATTCTGTTTACACTCTCACCATTTTTATATATTCTATCACTTTCAAAATATAAATATTCTAACGAATAATAACTATCTTTATACTCATCTTTATCCTCTTTTGCTGGATTTTTAAATAAATATCCATTTTCATTCAAAATTCCAACTTCAAATTTTGCTTCTCTTAAAGATTGAGAATATGTATTTGAATATACTTCGACATAATTCGCCTTTGTTCGTTCGGAATATTCGCCATCGGGCATATAGCCATCTTTTATTTTGTATATTTCAAGTTGTTCAATATAATCAAATGTAACTAATGTCAATATATAATCAATTGAAACATCTCTTCTTTTAAAATCTTCTATTGAATATCCATTAACGGTAAATTTTATCTGATATGTTCCGTTTGTATTGGAATAAATTTTGAATTTGTTTGTTTGCGATAAATCCTGTTCCCAGCTTAGTGAGGAATTATTTAATTCAACAAGAACACTTCTAACTGCAGTTGAAGCAAAGTTATTATTGGCATATACTCGAACATCAAAGTAACTTTTTCCATCTAAATTATAGAGATATGCCGAGGTTGTATTTGCACCAATTGATTCAAATCTTCTTAATGTGTTGTTTTCATTATTTGAGAATATGTTAACTACTTGTAAATTTTCATTTATAGTTACATTCAAATAAGTTGCTCTTCCATTATCAATGGCAATACGATATGTCCCGCTGCCAATGCTCTTAGGATATAAAGTTAAATCTAAGTAAAATACTCCATTTCTAATTAACTGCCCATGAAATCCGAAGTCGATTACATCTACCCCAGACTCTAATGATGTAGTTACATTTTCAAATTCAGCATCTGCATAAATATCGATGAAATCTTGTCCACCGCCTTGATATTGTAAATAGATATTATCTTTAAATTCATCTGTTGAAAAATCTAGTTTGCTTGCCCCTTTGACAATTTCATATTCGATATATGTTTCAAATGTATCTGGTTTGATAACATTAAAATCCAATTTTACAGGAAGATTTTGAACCGAAGGAGTTACTGCTGCTCCCTCAATTCCTTTTAAATACACTGTTTCCTTTAAATTTGTTATGTTTAAAATTTCAGTATATTTTTCATTCATATACCTTGCTTGTAACCCTGTGCCCGTCAAATCCAAAGTAAGGCTTTCAAATTCAGCTCCCTCAGGCAATATTGAGAAATTAAATGGATACCAACCGGAATCATCGCTTGCATAACTATTATAGAATTTATACACTCTATGTGTGGAATTAAAATCAACATCATTAATTAAAAGTTGAGATGGTATTTCTCTTATTATAATTGGTATGCTGTATGTATAATTTACGTTATCATCTTCACTATTTTCAAAACCATCATAATAAAACTTTAAATCAAAATATGTAACATCTGTTTCCCCTAGCGGACAATTTATTTCATAATAATATGTTGTCTTTCCATTATTATTAATGCTTCCCAATCCCATTCCACTTGCCACGTCAACATTTCTTGACTGTGCATCAAGTAATAAATTTGCTTCTTCCATTGCAAGTGTAACTTCAAGATAAACTGTACGATATTTGGCGTAGTCACCAACAAGCATCATATTATCTGTGATTGGTGATATATAATTAGGAATTAATATAATATCACCATTTTTATGATCATCAATTTTGTAAACAGTGTTTTCATCTCCCTTTTTAAAAGGAATATCTGCACTTTCTGCATTTAAGATTTTATATCCATATTCATGAGAGATTGCTTCCTTATCAATATCAATTAATGCAGAAAACTCACGTTTACAAATAACATCTTCATCATCTTCATTTTCTTTTTCTTTAAGATATTTTGCAATAAAGGTGAACTTTTGTCCCGGGGTTACTGAATACGATTGTGCTTCATTAACACTGAAAACACCATCATTTTCAGAAACCTCAATAAATGTGTAACGCTTATCATTTGCTTCACCAATGGTTTCTTCATTTCCCATGGTATAGAAAAGCCCATCTTTATTTTTAAAGATGAGATAATTCTTTGAATTAATTTCCTTTAATTGAACTTCATCAAATTGATTCTGTTCTTTTATGTCTTCTGATTTTAGTTCGCTTTCTTGACTTGTAACGCCATAGAAGTAAAAAGCGATATCTCTTTCTGTTGAGCTATCCTTAAAAATGAAATCAGAGGAAGTCGGTATAAATGTTTTTAAAGGTGACACAAAAAGACTGTTAACCCCCGCTGTTAAAGTATCGGAAAATTCCTTAACATGAACAGAAATGCTAACTCTTTTACTCCCCTCATCGGATATAAAATCAACTCTAGTTGTTCCTCCGCTTTTACCGACTATTTTAAATGTTGTTGTTAAACTCTGACTTGCCCGTCTTTCAATCTGAGCAACATGTGGATTTGAAACTGACCCTCGGATACCTGTTGCCATATTTTTAACGGGATTTTCAATTGTTACTGAAACTTCAGCTTCTTTTCCCACAAAAACGTCAACATATTCTGTATCCACCGACAGATATGTATCCTCATAATCTTTCTTGCCACAGGCGACAAAAAGTATACTTGACAAGACAAGCAACAAACTAAATATAAAAATAGTAAGTTTTGATGATTTTGTCATATCTCTCCTTTAACTTAAATTTTCGAATGTGGCAATATTTAAGTTTATAGTAAATTATTTTTTCTTTTCAATAATAGAAAGTACATAAGGCAAAGGTCTTATTTGAACCATTGTACGCGAAGTTGGTGATGTAATTATAAACGCTTGTCCTACAGACGCACTTACAATACTATTTCTCTCCTGTTTGTTTATACCACCGGAGTTTTTGTAAAGTTCGATAAGGTCGTTAACGTCGTTTGGCGAAAGTGAGAAAATAAGTGAATATTGACAAGCATTAATAACCGCCGTTGACTGACGTTTAATTTCTTCCGAACCCACGAAGTCGTTAATATTTTGTGTAATAACAACAAGCATACCACCATATTTTCTAATACGTTTTGCCATGGATGTCATAAAGTTTAACGCAATAGGATATTTAGGGTTAATGAAAATATGCGCTTCATCGCAGACAACTATAATTTTTCTGTTTGATTTATGTAATTCATTATAATCCTTATTATTAATAACCTCACTTTCAATATATTTAAATACCAAAAGCATTTGAGCAAGTGTAAGCATATCGTTGTTGCCGGCAATAAGTGATTGGAAGTTGAAGCAAACAAAATTTTCGTTTGTTTCAATAGATGTTGGACCGTTCCACAAGTTTGAGTTTCTTCCGCCTTTTGCAAATTTTCTGATATACGCTTCTGCAACACGTAGATTGTTTATAACAT
>CANQHL010000036.1 GCA_947623775.1 uncultured Clostridia bacterium | reverse complement strand
GTATATTCATATAAAAAAGCAGCCCTTTGATGTGTATATAAAACAAGTTAAATTTCGAGGTTCACATCAAACGCTGCCTTATTTTATTGAATGATAAATTTCCAGCCCGGTTGCCATTTGTGCTCAATTCGCCAATCGTCCGCAAGTGCCTGTGGCCATGTTTTGTTGTTTAAAATAACATCAAAAGCAAGTTGAGGTGCTTTATGGCAAACTATTGCAATTTTCTTTCCATCATAGTTTGCTTTTAAATATTTTACAAATGAACGCAACCGTTTTTCAACATCTTTTAAACATTCGCCATTGGGGAATTTGTCCGTTATATGCGAATGATAATCTGCAAGTTTGCTATCTTTTCCATTATAATCACCATAATTGCATTCCCGCAATCTTTTGTCTTTTTTGATTTTTATATCTCTATTATAAAAGTTTAATTTTGCACTTTCAACAGCACGTTTGAGGTCGGAACAAAACACAATGTCAAATTGTTGGTCTTTAATGATTTTTGCAAGTTCAATCCCCTGCTGCAATCCCTTATCAGAAAGTTCACCCGGCAACCAGCCTGTTGATTTTTTCTCACTATTATCCGTTGTTGTTCCATGAACAAAATATGTTATCTCAATCATTTCGCCTCCTATCTCATCTAAATTTCACCTCGAATAAAAAAGCAATTTATTTTTTGTATTAAAACTATTTTTCACGCCGTAATATTCGGGCAAAACCCTGCTAGCAACAAAAACAAAAATTTTAATTTTTACTTTGATTTTTTGCATGCTTTTATATGGATTATTATAAATTATTTTTGCTGATTGTCAAGCGTTTTAAAGTAACTTTCACTTTCGTTGACAAACATCTGCATTTGTGTTAAAATACATAATCAGGAGAACGATATGCAGTATATTATAACTTATTCACCATGTTTCATAAAGAACGCTTTAAAAGAACTCAAATTATTAGATGAACATATTTGCATTGTAAAAGATTTCTGTGAAAATATGTCACTGATTGAAACTAAATTTAGTCAAGACGATTTTCAACAATTGCTATGTAAAAACAATATTATATTTTTAAAACACTTGGCACCCGTTTCCGTTATTGGACAAATCTCAGGCAATCTAGATGAAGATAAGCAAATTTTGCTACAAGAAATTTTAAAAAGTTTCCCTCAAGTTAAACTTGGTGAAAAATTTGCAATACAGACAAGAATTTGTGCCGGCGAAACTTTTGACAAATCCCCTTTAAACTATTCCGCCAAGGACATAGAAGTTTATGTGGGCACCTATCTTACTGATTTAGGTGGCGTGCCAACTTTTTCTGATAAACAAATAATAAGTGATGAAGATGTCAATGTGTTCTCAATTTTTATAAACGCCAACACCTTTTATATCGGAAATTCTTTAAGTTTGTTTAATTTAAATTTCTCCTGCGACGAATATCGAATCAGTTCCAACAAAGGCAAACGAGAAATTTCAAGGGCAGAAAACAAACTTACTGAAGCCTTAGCAAAATACAAAATTGATTTAGGAGAAAAAGGTGGCCATGCGCTTGATATAGGCGCTGCTCCCGGCGGCTGGACAAATGTTTTGCTACAACATGGATTTTTTGTTGATGCGGTTGACCCCGGTGATTTAAATCCGGTGTTGCTGGCAAATCCAAAAGTCAAACATTACAAGTGCAAAATTGAAAACATTGCTCAGGCTGAAGAATTTGCAAAAGAGCATAAATATGATATTATTGTCGACGACATGAATGTAGACCCTGAGGCGACTGCTGAAATTATGAATATTCTCACTCCATGCCTAAAAGATAATGGTCTTGCAATTGTCACAATTAAACTTCCGGGCAATCCAGAAAAAGGCATAAAAAACGCTGTAGAAAAATTATCAAAATTTTACAATATCCTTAAAATAAACAATTTATTCCATAACAGACAAGAGGTCACCACCCTTATTCAAAAAAAGTAAAAGTAGTGGCAAAAAATTAAAATAATTTAGTTTTTATATGTTTTACAAAATTCAATTTTATATATTTTTCAAAGTTTTGCAAAAAGCGCAAAATTTTATTATCACGCTATATCCCAGTGATTTTAAGGAGTTTTTATGAATACTATAACAAATATTGTTTATGAAAATTCAAGCAATGCCCAGAAACTCGATTTATATTTCCCCGATAATGCCGCAGACAAAAAATTTCCGCTGATATTTTTCATTCACGGAGGAGGCTTTTCATCGGGAGATAAAGATTCGGGAACAATAAAACATATTGTCAATTTTAATACACAAAATTTTGTTATCGCAAGCGTAAATTATCGCCTTAGCACAGAGGCCCCTTTCCCTTTAGGTATAGAAGATTGCGAAAAAGCAATAAACTTTTTGCTAAGCCATCGAGAGCAATATCATTTAAATTCCAAAATTGCAATTGCCGGTGTATCATCAGGAGCAAACTATGCACTCATGCTTGGCATAAACAAAAGCATCATTTCAAAATTTGACAAAGTGTGCATCGTCGCACTTTATCCTGTTATAGACTTGTTGTCTCTGAAAAATTATGCTAGATGATGAAGATGAAAATAAAGACTATATGATAAAAAATTCAGAATTGTATTTCAATAAAAATTTTAGTAAAATAAGTGATGATGAATTAAAAAAAGCAAGCCCATTCCACTTGCTCTCCCCCGATTTCCCATGTACTTTATTGCAACATGGAGACGCCGACACCTTAGTCCCTTTCACACAAAGTACACGTTTTTATGAAAAAGCATATCAAATGGGAATAGATATTAGGCTAGACGTTCTGAAAGGTGCAGGTCACAGTGACCAAGCTTTTAAATCCCAGCAAAATCTATCTGAAATTTTTGCATTTATAAATTCAAAATTAAATTAAAACTATTAATCGCATTTATAAGTGCTGCTCAGTATATTTTTGATTTGCCTTTTCCGCTTGCGAAATGTCAATCATCTCATTGTATCTGCGAATAAATTCATTTATAATCAAATTTTTGTTGGACTGAATATATTTATTTGCCTCTTCATATTCACTGCCAAAGTTTTGCGTAAACAATTTATATATGCTTTCATAATCGGCAAAAATCTGTGCCGAAGTTTGCTCTGCACTAAAATCCTCTGGAATAATATTACTTTTGATCAGGTGTTTTGAAAAATCCTGATCTTTTTTGAAATAAAGATTTTTTATTTTGCTCAACAATTTTAACGCCTCATATCTCGCATCAAATTCAATCGGAAACACATGGTTTTTTCGTTCATAACTTAATTGAACACCACTTTTTTGTAACTTCTCAAATATAGTGTTAAATAAACTTGTAAAAATTAGCACTTTACTTTTCTTGTCCTCAGGAAAGTGTTTTTCTTCCAAAAATTTGCTGTATTCATCTTGATAGACATGCTCAGTTTCATGCAAAATGGTATCAAGTACTTCATATTTTATCGTTTTATAACTTCCCATATGTGCAAATGCCCATTCAGCACCTATTTCTTTGTATTTTTTTATAAACTCATACAAAATTTCTTCAAAATCCGAGTGACTTTTCTTCTCATCATAATGATTATAAAAATTCTCAACATTTTTCAAATGCTCTTTACTTGTATCATCTATTTTTAAATTCAACAACATCTCTATTCGAGTTTTATTGAATGAAATATTGGTTTTTGAAACACTTCCCGACTTTCCGAATAGTTTGCTTTCGTCAAAAGAAATTGACATGCTTTTCTCTATGCCAAGACGAGAAAAATCACTTTTCATAATCTCTTCAAGTTGCTTTGTGAGACTATCATAATCAAGTGAAAAGTTTTCTAAAAAATCTTTTGCTGCGATAAATAAAGTTTTCAATTTTATTCTCCCCGACATCTCCGGCGTTGCCAAAACGCCTATGCGATATTATAACATAAAGCAGCATAGGTTACAAAACATTTAAGAGATCATATTTTCCAACATATTTATGAAAATTCATTTATTTTTAACAAATACTCTCAACAAAAAAGTCCTCAGAAATTTCTGAGGACTTATATACTGCTTTTATTAATCGTTATTAAATCTCTTTTTTCTACGTACAAGCATAACTGTTGTCACAGTTGCAATGCAAACTACAACTGCCCCACCCGAAACCAGCCAAAGCCTTGTGGTTTTTTAATAGGAGAATTACTTGTGTCTTAGTTAAACTTTCTCCTAGTCTTGACTTTGGCGTGATTACTAACTTACTCTTTTGTATATTTGGTGTTGAAACCGTCGTTCTCCTCTGGGCGCATACTGTTTGGAAATTGTATATCCGCCTTTATGTCTAACACGATCTTCTGCAATTTTTCTGTGAGGAAATATGGATCAGGCAAATCCTCAAGAACATGTCTGCCACTTGCCGTGACAATATATATGTCCCCAACTTTAAATTTGCGATCCAAAAACCCGACATTTGCTTTAACCGAATTTATATCCGCATAATATATGCTTGCAACATCAACTATCAAACCGGATTTTATTATTATCCTCTTGTCTGTAAAGCCATATTCTGTGTTTTTCAATCTTTTTGACGCAGTTACAACATGAAACAGCCATATCCAAACAGGAAACAAGTGCACAATGAAAAATGGAATTATTATGCCGATTATAAACAGTGGCATTTCACCTTTTGCCATTGAAATTGACATGAAAGTCAAAAATCCGCCATCGAAGGCAAGCCAAACGACCGCAATCGGGAGCATTCTTAACACTCTTTCCAAAATAAATATTTTTTTGCTTGGTTTACCCGACCACAAGAGTTTTTCATCACCATTTTCTGCGACTATTTCTTCAATTGTCCTTTTGCTTTCATCAATTTTGTTCTTATTGTCAAAATAATTTTCATCTATTTCCATTTTTGTTCCTCTTTAACTTCATAACCACAAGCACTGCTGCCAAGATTGCCGTCACTCCAACAACAGACGCAATTATACCGATAATTAATCCTGTGGAACTTCCGCTTGACTGCTGTTTATCTTCATCGTTATCCTCACTCGAATCAGGCAACTGTTCACCAGGGGTTGTGCCGCCAACATCTTCCTCTGGGATAACGCCCGGCATTGCCGTGCAATTGAAAGATGTGTCAACGGCAACTATTTCATATTCAGGCTGCGATGTGTAAGAGTTTTTATCTTCATATACATTTTGATATGTGAATGCAACAAAGTTGTAACCCTCTTGCGTTTTCACATAAATTTCATAGCCAAGATGAGCGGAATTTGTTTGTTCGGGCAAGGTCAATCTGTATCCGTCTGAAATTTCTTCCACACTCACCACTTTCACTTTTTGTGTGCTATCGTAAATTTTTTTGTTTTCATCAGGATTGTTACCCTCATGTGCATACCAAATTTTTGGCTGTATGGTATTGTCTATGTCACCGCTTGCAATTTTTTCTGCCATTTTTTCGTTAAACGCCTCGCTTGTTTGACCAATTTTGAACACTTCGTCTTTCTCTAATGCCATTTTATAGCCCCACTTGTCAAAATAATATGAAAGGTCAATTCCTGTTGCAAGAGATGAAAGATAAACTTGTTTTTCAGTTGGAGTCATTCCGGTTACATTTTCGCCAAAGCGGTATAAATTGTCAAGTTTTCCCCAATATCCCGGAAAGTAATTTTCAATATACCACCAAAGCAAATAGTTACTTCTTTCGCCATAGTCAAACAAAGATGGTTTTGTCGGATTGAGAATTTCGTTAAGTGTTGTTTCATAGAAAGATGGGGTGCGGATTGTGTGAGTTATATATGTTGTTGTATACATTGAAAACATATTATTTGAGCATTCTGCAACAATACGTTCCGGCAAATCAAGCATATGGCCTAATTCATGAGCAAATCCCCAGCCATATTGAGTGAGTTGAATTGCATTGTCAATCCAACTTGTATCCCCGTCAACAGGGAATACGCCGATATGTTCATACGCTGCATATGCTGCCGCACCCTCTTCAGGCTGCATAAGCCTTATATTTACATTTATAAATTGATTTTTTTGATCATAATACTGTTTATTTTGTTCAAATTCGATTCCGTCAAAAGCGAGCAACTTTTTGATATATTCATCCCATTTTTCAAGGTTTTGTTGTGGGTTAACTGTAGAATTTTCGGCATAATCACGTTGAGCATGAGACGCTTCAACGGTGATAATCACATTTTCACCTTGCATTTCCGTTATATCAATTTGTGTCTGCGTTTTGCCAAGTTCGACAAAGTCGTGAAGTTTATCAAGATATTCATCAACATTTCCGCCTTTTCTAAACACAGGGAATTCATGGCCGCCCTCTATATATAGTTTAACTTTTCCCTGCTCCGGGGTGTATGGGTTGGATATGTAAATCGAGCCACCAAGCAATATGCCTGCTTTTTGTTCAAAGGTTGGAAAAACAAAGGTGTTTTTGCCGGCATTCAAAGTTTTTTCACCGCTAAGCCAAGCATTTCTGAATTGTGAATCCATAAGATAGCCATTGAATTGCGAAAATTGAATTTTTGGCAATTGGGCATCTGGATTTTCCGCTTCAACATAAACATTTATTTCTTCACCGCTGTTGCCATAAATTCCGGTGATCTGCCTGTTTGTGCCCATATTGCTCATTTTCAACGTGTTTCTGCAATAGTAGGCAATATCCCCATTTTGAAAAATTTTGTTAACCGCATTTGCCTCAGTTGAAAATTCTCGTGTCGGCGTGAAAACAACCTCTTCAGACAAAATTTTTCTTGCTCTTTCAATTATGCTCTTAAATCCCCGATCATAATTTATGTTGTTTCTCAATTTATCATCAAGGGCATTTATTGCACTTTCATTATTAAACTGCGTAGACAAGCGGGTCTGGGTGTAATCAGCAAAAATTGACTCGATTTCCTCAACTTCAGGTTGCAGAAAAATGATTTCGCTTGCCGTTTGCCTCCAATTGTATCTAGTTCCTTTCATTGTGAATGTGAGTTTTAATGTTGTACATGAAATTTCATCAAATAAAAACAACATTTTATTTTTAGATGGAGTACTTGTAAAAGACATCTTACTTCCATCATTGGTTTCAATGGTAAGAGTTGCAGGATAGCCGTCTGGTTTTTCGTTGCTTTTGTGTTGAGCAATTGCAAAAATTATTGCGGACAATTTCACTTCACTATTGAAAGAAATACTTATACTTCCATCATCAGCATCGTTGGTCGCCTCATAATATGTTCCCCAATCACCATCAAAGGCGTTTTTAAGTGTGTTTTCGCCGCCTCTATCATTTGTGGCACTAAAAAAAGTGTTTGGAATGGCGTACATATCCCAATAACTTTTCGATAAATGTTTGTCACTTTCATTTAAGGTTATCGCCTGCTGAGCCGCCGCATCGGAAGATATATTTAATGTACAGAAAAAACTCAACATGCAACATATTGCAAATAAAATTGATATTAATGAATATATTTTAACTTTCATAAACGCTCCATAAATTCTAAAATAAATTATATCATAAAGCACAAAATTAATCAAAGATTTTATCATAAAGTTTTTATAATGTTTTAGCAAATTAAAAACGGACAAATTTGTCCGTTTTTAGTGCATTATGTTCACTTTATTCGTGTGTCTTAGACACTGGAAAGAAGATGAATTTCAACATTTCAAATACAGCCTAATTCGCTAATCGTCAAACATCTGGTTTGTATGGCTACATATCAAATTCGTTTTCGTCCTCATCCTGCTTGTTTTTGTAAGTTTCGTTTAAAACATTTACCGCTTCTTCAACACTTAACCCATCTTTATTTTTTAATGTTTTATCGAAATCCTCTCTCTCCATGAGCAACTTGCAAAATTCAACTGCTTGTGGATTTTCACGTTGGCCAATGGCATTTAATATAACACAATTTCCTGCCTCGTCTTGATAGTTTACGTCAACCGCTTTGTTTTTAATAAGCTCTTTTGCAAAATCATAATTTCCATCATTTACAAGTTTCAAAAGCAATTTTCCACTAGGCATCTCTTTATCAACATCAAGATTTAATCTTGGGTCACGCAATATCTTTGCAAATCCGCCATTTTCATCAAACTTTTTATCTGTAAGATTGCCCGAAAGGAAATCAACAGCGACTTTCGACATAGTGTCAAAATTGATTGGTTTTTCCTTGCTATTAAAGAATGATAAATGTTCAACAGTATCAAATCTTCTTGTTGTTGCAAGATAGTTAAACACCTCTTGTGGTGCATCTTCGTCAAGTAATGCGGCTTGCTCCATTCCCTCTATGTCGTCGTAGTCCTCTTTGTTCATTTGATTGTTATCATTGTAATTTATTCGATAATCATTAACTTCATTCTTTCCAAAGAATCCCTCAATGATTTTGTCAATAAATGTTAAATCTTTCTTACCGTCTTCATTGAATTTGTTTTGATATGCGTACATATCTCTAAGCATTTCATAACGTTGATGTCTACGAATGTGATGTACAAATTCTTTTATTTCCGGTGGAAGTGGCTGGTCTGCTTGCTTGAGCATGTCGAAAATTATTCCCTCTTTGTCTTTTCCAAGGGATTTTACCATTGCCGCATAATCTTGTGGTGTGTAATTGTTGTCAACAATGTTAAGAAACAGACTTTTAATTTCTTCGTTAACGCTATCTTTTCCATTTTGCTTGTCTGGACCAAGTATGCCGTCCACATTTTTTGCAATATCAACAGCATCAGTAGGTGACATTTTGTAGTCGGATTGCAACAATTGTTCAAGAAATTCACTATTTTCGTTTTGTACTGCTTTTGCAATCACATCTTTAAGGTCAAGGTCGTTTAAATTGATGTCGTCCCTTTTGATAATTTTCATTAACAAATCAAAATTATTGCTATCTAACGCTTTGTCAATAATATCATTTGTAAGGTTTACAGGAGGGTTCTTAATAAGTTCAAAGCCTTTCAATAAAGTGAGCGGCTTGCCTTGAACCATTGTTTGATTTAATACAGCACTGTATCTTTCATAATTATTGGAGAAAATAGTGTCAAAGTCGTAAGCACCACTTGTTAAAGGTCTTGCCCTGCCTTGATATTTCAAGCCCTCAACCAAAACTTCAACCATTCTTGGATTGCCACTTCTGAACACTTCATCGATAACAGCACCATCAAGTTCAAGAATGTTTGCTCCGGCCTTAACAAGCTTTTTAAAATATTCAGGCTTGTTAAGTTTTACAGCTGCAACAAGCGGGTTTTTATACCCATCAACATTGACTGTGTAAGGACTGTTTGAACTTAAAACCAAATGTATCTTTTCCCTTTCAGCAAGAAATCGGTCAACAAGAGCATCGTTACCCTTTTCCATGGCAAGAATAAGTGGATTTTTTGTGTAAGGTTTGCAAACATAACCCTGAGTTATAAGCCAGGTTGCAGTGTTGGTGTTGTTGTTTTGGATGGCTTTTGTCATAGCGTCCTCATAAACACCTTTATGTTTTCTCTTGTATCTTTGAGTGTATCCATCATCATAATCTCTGTGATTATAAGTAGGATGAGTCAATTCATCATACAACTCCTCATCATAAATCACTTCATCATATGGGTCGCGGTCACGACAATTTGGATTTGCCCCTTTCTTCAACATTTTTTCAAGAGTTTCAATATCTTTGCCCTTACTTACTGCAGATAAGAATTTTTTGTCCATTCTTGTAAAGTTTTCAGTTCTTCTATCCTCGTATAGATTTTCCCTTGTTTTTCCCATATAAAATCTGTAATGCTGCATAAGTTTGTCTAAACTTTCTTCATCATATTTGTAAAATTGCTCTGCCATATAAAACCTCCATTTTTATTTATTATATCATAAGTTAAATTCAATTTCAATACTAAACCGTAATTTTTTCTTAAATAAAAAAATTCAATTTTATTTTTTAAAATAACAAAAAACTATTCTTTATCACTTTTTTCTGGCGGTTGTTTAATTGTCAAACTTTCCATTTCTTCTCTGTTTTCTTGCGATAAATTGCTAATTTGTCCTTTTTTTAGCACTTTTTCATTGTTTTTCAACTCTTTCTCGTTAATTTTCTTGTTTTTATCAACATGCGGCTTTGCGCGCTGGAAATGGAATAAGCTCAAAAATTTGCCCAAAAGCAATATAATTTTTTCACAATGTTTTAAAGCATATTTTTTGAAAAATGCTTTTCCGAATATAGTCAGTGATGCAATACATGCCGAAACAAGCGAAGCAAGAACGACTTCAACGAATGTTCCCGCATAATTTACTATGATGATTACAGTTATTGTTGTGCCTGCAGCACCAGACAAAATCCCACAAACGTCACCCATAACATCGGCAATTATTGAAGCAACTTTCTCAGCATTTTGCACAAGTTTTATCGCCTCTTTTGCCCCACGAACTTTTCTTGCCGCCATTGCCCTGAATGGTTCAAGCGAGGCGGCAGTGACGGCAACACCAATCATGTCTGTCAAAATAGATATGGAAATAAAGATTAAGATAACAACCACCGACACTATTATGCCTGTATTTGATAATGCAACTTGACTTACAATACCAAAGCATAACGACACAGTGAAAGATAACACAAGCACCAGCAGCGGCCAACGCCACCACACTGCAAATTTTGATTGTTTCTTTTGTTTATTTCGCCGGTCCATAAAAATTTTTTCCTCCATATATTTATTATAGCATATATTTTATTAAATTCAACATCGTATTTTTAATAAGTAAATCATATTACTTATTAAGCATTCATTTTTCAATCATTCAATCATGAATTTTTACAACATTTTTATTATAATATTTTCAAATTTTTCCTTTTGATTTTAAATTTCCACGCACTTTTTAATCCGCATCTATTCCAGCAATTTTTTATTTTGAAAATTGCAACGCATCTATTAAAAGTTTTAATTTTTTACTAAATTTTCTTTATTTCTCAAAAATTCCACATATTTTTAATAAAATACTTAAAATTTTCTTAATTTTTGCCAAAATATTAAATTTTTATCTTTTCACGAGGCAAATTTTAAATTTCACATTTTTTAAAAATTTTATCCCACGTGGCTTACAATAAAAAAAGTATAATAGGATTGCCTATTATACTTTGAAGGTGATAAACGGAGTAAACCTTGCGCCATTAGGTTCGGTCGGATTTCCCATTCTCGCACTCCATGTCGCCATAAGAGCAGTTTCC
>CANQHL010000035.1 GCA_947623775.1 uncultured Clostridia bacterium | reverse complement strand
CAAAATTTGTAGGCATCCTGTAACCGTGAAAACATTTTCACTTGAATATGTGCCTATTTGACTTGAAAACACCGCATTCACTTTGATGTTAACCGGTGACAAAGATGGTTGCGGTACAAAAAGCATACTGCATTTTTGCACAACAATATTTGACCTTGCAGTGCCAAGAACGCCATTTGCATCACGATAGGTTACTGTGACGGGAATGTTTACTGTAAATGAAACATTTGCGTAGTTTGGTGTGCTTTCTATTCTATCGATAACAAGATCAGAAATGGTTGTTTCAAGTCCAAGTGAGTTTTGAGCGGATATGTATGTAAGTGGAAGTGCTGGGTTTGCTGGGTTAAATCCGCTTACAGGCAAAATGATACCCGTTTCTGTTGATTGAGAAACGCAGGCATCAAAAACCTTTGTTGTTTCAATTAACACTTTTTCACAAATCCCATTCATTGGATTTCCAATCATAGGGCCAGGACGAACGGGGTTTGTATTATTGATATAAAATGACATTTAAACCTCCTCAATTTATGTATTTAAGAGTCTGTAACTCAGCATACATTCTAGTATATGATTTTGGCAATCGTAATTGTGCAAACATTACAAATAATATTTTTGATATTCTCGGATATTCTTGACAAAGATGAGACAAAATGATAAACTTTTCCCGAGGTGAATTATGATTATTGAAAATGTAAAAGTAAGACTTGAACAAATTAAAGGTGAAATTGATTTTATAAAGGAGTGTCTTTGACCGCGGCGACCTACACAGCAAACTGAAAGATTTGCAAGAACAACAGGAAGATGAAAATTTTTATCTTGACCAAAAAAGAGTTTTGGAAGTAAGCAAAAAAATAAAAGCAATTGAAAATAAGATAAATTTAATAAAATATCTCTATTCATTATATGATGATTGCAATGTTTACATTGAACTTTATGAAGAGTCGCATGATGAGGATTTTGAAAAGGAACTTGAAAATAGTTTGCATCTTTTGGAAGATGAAACCGAAAAAGCAAAAATTCAGACTCTTTTAAAAGGAAAATACGACAATTATGATGCAATTATCACCATTCATGCAGGTGCGGGTGGCACTGAAGCACAGGATTGGGCTGATATGCTTTATCGAATGTATAAGATGTATTGTGAAAAATCAGAATTTTCTTGCACACCGCTTGATGTGCTTGCGGGTGATGAAGCAGGGATAAAATCCATCACTTTTGAAGTGTGCGGCGAAAACGCATACGGATTTTTAAAGGCGGAGAAGGGAGTGCATAGGCTTGTGCGAATTTCACCGTTTGACGCAAATGCCGGACGTCACACCTCATTTGCAAGCGTTGAAGTAATGCCGAAAATTGAGGATAAGCCAAACATAGAGATTAGACCTGAAGATTTGAAGGTTGACACATATCGTTCTTCAGGTGCAGGCGGGCAAAATGTAAACAAAACGGAAAGTGCAGTTAGAATAACTCATATCCCGACTGGGATTGTTGTTTCATGCCAAATTGAGCGTTCGCAGGTGCAAAACCGAGAGAGGGCAATGCAAATGCTTTATTCAAAACTTGCCGAAAAAGAAGAGCGTGAAGAACTTGAAAAACTTGCAAATATTCGTGGCGAAGTTAAAAAAATTGAGTGGGGAAGTCAAATAAGAAGTTATGTATTTTGCCCTTACACACTTGTAAAAGACCATAGGACTGGTTATGAAAACACAAACATCAATATGGTGATGGACGGAAATATTCAGGACTTTATAAATGAATATCTTAAAAAGATTTAAGGGGGAAGTATGAATTATTATCTTCGCATGAAAGAAAAGTTTGAAAATCTGAAAAATAAAGAAGATGTAATCATTTTGGCGGTTGAATCCTCTTGCGATGAAACCAGCATAGCAATTGTTAAAAACGGTAGAGATGTTTTGGCAAATATAATTTCTTCTCAAATTGAAATCCACAGAAGATTTGGAGGGGTTGTTCCCGAAGTTGCTTCAAGAAACCATATACTTGCCATATCAAACGTGTTTGAGGACGCCTTGAAAGAGGCGGGTATAGATAAGAAGGACATTGATGCTGTTGCAGTAACATATGGTGCAGGTCTCATGGGGGCATTGCTTGTTGGTGTGAATTTTGCAAAGGGGCTTGCATATAGCCTTGATGTGCCGTTAATTAAAGTAAGTCACGTTCATGGGCATATTGCGGCAAACTATATTTCTCACAAATCACTCAAACCACCTTTTATGTGTTTGATGGTGAGTGGTGGACATACGGCAATTTTGAATGTTGAAGATTACAACAAAATGACAATGCTTGGCTCCACGGTCGATGATGCAGTGGGTGAAGCATTTGACAAAGTAGCAAGAGTGCTTGGACTTCCTTATCCGGGAGGTCCAGAAATTGACAAACTTGCCGAAAGCGGAACCAAGAAATATAATTTTTCAGTTTCAAAAAGTTTAAACAAAACATTCAATTTCTCATTCAGTGGAATAAAAACCGAAGTTGTCAACCTTGTGCATAACAAAAAACAAAAAGGAGAGGAAATTGATAGCGCCGACATTGCTCGTTCATTTGAAGAAAGTGTAACAGATGAATTGTGTTCCAAGGTGATGAGGGCGGCAAGGCAATTTGACGCCAAACAACTTGTTGTTGCAGGAGGTGTTGGCGCCAATTCAATGTTGAAAAGCAAACTTAGTCAAATGTGTGACAAATGTGCTATACAATTCTATGCACCTGTTTTAAGATATTGTACCGACAACGCCGGCATGATTGCGTCAATGGGCTACTTCATGATGAAAGACGGGCTTGGACTTGCACAACTTGACTTGACGGCAAAGCCTAATGTCGAACTAAAATAATAGATAAAATTATTTTATGAAAAAATGGCAAGACTTTATAGAAATAGTAATAATTAAAGAAAAAGCATAAAAAATCAATAAAAATTAACAAAAAACGCTTAAAAATCAATAAAAAACGAGTAAAAAACTTGATTTTTGAAAAATTTGGAGGAAATTATGGAACTTCTTGCACCAGCAGGAAATTTTGATAAATTAAAAACGGCTGTTCACTTTGGGGCGGATGCCGTTTATTTTGCGGGCAAAAATTTTGGACTTCGAGCGTTTGCAGGAAACTTTGACGACAATGAGATAGTTGAGGCAATGAAGTATCTTCATTCAAGAGGTAAAAAAGGGTATGTCACAGTAAACATTGTTGCAAAAGATGGTGATTTTGAGGGAGTTGATGAATATCTTAATCTTTTAGTCGCAGCCAATGTTGATGGTGTGATTGTGTCTGATGTTGGACTTATCTATTATATAAGAAAAAATTTTCCAACACTTAATGTTCATGTTTCAACACAGGCAAATGTAAACAACTCATACTCGGCACGCTTTTTCGCTGATATGGGGGCTACAAGGATAGTGCTTGCAAGGGAACTTAACTTAAATCAAATTGCAAAAATGCACGAAAACTTAAAGGACAAAGTGGAGCTGGAAGCCTTTGTGCATGGGGCAATGTGCATTTCCTATTCGGGAAGATGTTTGCTTTCAAATTATCTTACAGGCAGAGATAGCAATCGTGGTGCTTGTGTTCAGGCATGCAGGTGGAAGTATGCAATAAGGGAGGTTAATAAGGAAGATTATTATCCAATTGAGGAAGATGAGCGTGGAACCTACATTTTAAATTCAAAAGATATGTGTTTGATTGACTATCTCCCTCAACTTGAAAAGGCAGGAATTTCAAGTTTAAAAATTGAGGGGCGAATGAAATCTGATTATTATGTCGCAAGTGTTGTCAATGCGTACAGACGCGCACTTGATGGATATAAAGATTTTGACGTTTTGCACAGCGAACTTGAAAAAACAAGCCATAGACGTTATACAACCGGTTTCTATTTTGACGCCGATGATAAAGAGTATCTTGAAGATTCAATGCCAATACAAACTTATGAATTTATTGCAAAGGTTGTTGAGGACCAAAAAGACGGCATGGTTAAGGTTGAGATGAGAAACCGTTTTAAGGTGGGTGATGAACTTGAAATTCTTTCCGCCGATGATAATTTCCTAAAAAAAGTGAAAATTCAGCATATTTTCAATGAAAAAGGCGAAGAAATCGATGATGCAAAGCATGTTCAAGAGGTTGTAACCATAAATTGCCCTTACAATTTAAAGGCGGGTGACCTGTTGAGGGTGGAGAAAAAATAATTATTTTGTCGAATGAAAAAATCAATGTATTTTATTTGAAATCTTATACATTTTAAATGTGGAGGTTAAAAATGAAAAGATTGATTTTTTCTTGTTTTATGTTGCTTTTAGTTGTTCTGTTTGCACTTGATGGTGCTGCGAAGTATGATAAACAGCCCATTCCCGCGCAACGTTTGTCAAGGGCGGAAACAGCGACTGAACAAATTGAACACGAAGACAATTTCCGTATTGGAGATGAAGTTGATGACAACATTGCGATATTGCCCGATGTTATTGAATATGAGGAGGATGAAGAGACAAGCATTTGCGTGATTGGCAGTGCCAAAATGAATGTTAGTCCAGACAGTGCAAAAATTTGCGTAAAAATTGAAAAATTAAATGAAGATGTCTCAAAATCCAAAAGTGAATGCTTTGAAGTTTTTGAAAATTCAGTGAATGCACTGAAAGAAATTGGAATAAACGAAGAAGATGTTTGCCTTGATTATTTCAATTGCTTTCCAGATTACAGTTTTGAACAAGGAAGAAAAATTGCAGGCTATTACAGCAACATTTCTTTTTGTGTAAATTGCAATGCTCTCGAAAATATAAACGAAGTTGTGTCAAGTCTGTTAGATAGTGGTGCAACTTCCATCTGTGAGATAATCTATCAGGTGGCAGATATAGAAAGTGTATATTCTCAGGCACTCACTCAGGCACTTGATAACGCAAAGGCAAAGGCTAGCAAACTTTTAGGCAAAGAGGATTTGAAAATCGTGAGAATAAATGAAGAGCAGTTGTTTACATCAAACAACCTTTTCAGAAGTTATGCTGAAGAGTTGTCGACTTCACCTTTAATAGGAAAAGTCAACATTGAAGCAAGAGTTGTTGTTGAATTCAATTGAAATTTTATCTAGAAATCAAGTCCAAACAAAATTTAATTTTTCAAAATTTAAATTTATCTAAAATATGATTATATCTAATTTAAATCATCTAAATTTTGATTTGTCTAGGGTTTGATTTATCTAAAAATCAAGTTCATTAGGATTTGATTTATCTAGGATTTTAAGTTTAACAAAAATTTGATTTCAACTTAATTTGAAAAAAAGTAATGAGGTTTTCCAATGACTTCATTATTTTTTATTGGTACGATAAGTTATTGATAAAGGCAAAAATTTTGTTTTATTTTAAAAAATATGGCTTTTTTTTGATAAAAACATGAAAAAAATCCACTTATTTTTTGAAATTTTGCCACTTTTCAATCAAATTATAAAAAATCTTGTTTGCAAAAGAAAAAATTAGAAAAGGTTTTTTAGTTAAAAAAAACGTAAATGAATATACATTTTAGATGCAAGTTTACTGTTAATAAATACATATTAAAACGAGCAATGTTTTATACAACTTAATTTTATAAAACGCAATATTATACTTTTATTTCTTGTTTTCAGGAATAACGAAAACTTTCGCATTATATATTATTGTGGGAGGGTTTTGTGATTCTGTTGCTTCTTGGGCTTGTTCAAGGATTGTGTGAATTTTTGCCCATTTCATCAAGCGGACATCTGGTGCTTTTGTCGAGGTTGTTCGGCGTGGAAGATAGTTTGTTTGTAAGCATAATTTTGCATATGGCTACACTTTTTGCCGTCCTGATTGTTATGAGAAAAGAGGTGTTTTATATTTTAAAGCATCCCTTTTGCCAAGAAGCAATAAATCTCTATCTAGCCACAATTTTTACATGTCTTATTGCCGTTGCGTTGATGCCTCTGATAACATCATCATTTGAGGGATTTATGCTTCCAATAACGTTTTTTGTGAGTGGTATACTATTAATTATTTCACAAAAACGCTCAAAAAGGATGACAAATGATGTCGAATGTGCTAAAATAACATATAAACGGGCAATTATCATTGGGATTGCACAAGGTTTAGCAATTTTCCCCGGTCTTTCTCGCTCAGGCACAACATTGTCGGCGGGGCTGCTAAGCGGTGGCGATAGAGAAGAAAGTGCAAAGTTTTCCTTTCTTATCAGCATACCTATCATTCTCGGGTCCATGCTGCTTGAAATCATCAAGATTACCGCACTGGGACAACCTTTGCATGTTGAAATAATCCCGCTTATACTATCTTTCATTATTGCCTTTGCTGTTGGGATTTTGACAATAAAGTTTATGTTAAAAATCACACAAAAGACAAATTTTACCGTTTTTTCAATCTATTTGTTTGTTTTGGCGGTAATTTCGGCAATAGTGATATGGTAAATTAAAAGGAAGAAAAAGGTGGAAAAGTTTTATAACAAGAATATAAAAGACGTCCTTTCAAACTTAAAAGTCGACGAAAATGGACTTAGTGAAGATGAGGTTACAAACAGGGCGGGAACAAGAAAACCCGACCAACAGGCAACTCAAAAACACGGCATTTTATATAAATTTATGGAGCAATTTAAAGATTTGATGATCATTATTCTTCTTATTGCTGCAGCAGTTTCAATTGTGATTGGTATTGTTGAAAAAACCACAAGCGAAATCGTCGATGGGTGCATAATTTTAGGTATAGTTTTGATGAATGCCATTTTTGGCGTTGTTCAAGAGTTTAAGGCGGAAAAGTCTCTTGAAGCGTTAAACAAATTGTCTCAACCTGAATGTTATGTGAAAAGAAATGGACAAATCAAAAAAATATCCACTGCAAATTTGGTTATCGGTGATATTGTTATGCTTGAAGCAGGCTCAATCATACCTGCCGATTTGCGACTTGTTGAAAGTCACCAATTGAAAATTGATGAATCATCTCTTACAGGGGAAAGTCTTGAAGTTGAAAAAAATGCCGAGGGAGTTTACAAAGAGGATACTCCGCTTGGTGAACGTAAAAATATGGCATATAAAGGCACGCAAGTTAATTGTGGCCGTGGCATAGGTGTTGTGTGCGCACTTGGTAGTGACACTGAACTTGGGAAAATCGCATCGGTCATTCAGGAAAATAAGGCGGAAATGACACCTCTGCAAAAGAGCATTAAAGATGTCGGCAAGGTGTTGACAATAATCGTTTTGTGCGTTGCCGTAATCACTTTTATTGTTCAATTATGCGTTTCAAGTGCAGGCGTTCTTGAAGCATTCTTAACTGCAGTTGCACTCTCCGTTGCCGCTATTCCAGAAAGTATGCCCGCTGTTATAACAATCATTATGAGTTTAGGCGTTGGGCGGCTTGCCAAGAAAAGGGCAATCGTAAGAAGATTGCATTCGGTTGAAACTCTGGGTTGCTGCGAAGTTATATGCTCGGATAAAACGGGTACAATCACTCAAAATAAAATGACAATCACCTCTTTATACTATAACGGTAAAGAGCAAAAAGATAAATTTACGCTTGATGAATTAGGCAGAAAATTGGTGCTTGCAGGCGTATTAAACAATGATACAAACATTTCAGGTGGAAGAATTATAGGTGATCCAACCGAAGTTGCCATGACCGAACTTGGTCAAAAATACAAGATCGGGCAAGATGAAATGAAGGCAAAATATCCAAGAACCAATGAAATTCCTTTTGATTCGGGAAGAAAACTTATGTCGGTTTTATGTACACTTGAAAGTGGTGACACATTAATCACAAAGGGTGCACCTGACAATATTCTTGAAAGATGTAATAGAATTTTATTGAATGGAAAAGTTGTCGCACTCACTCCAAAGGCAAAACAAGAAGTTTTAAGCAAAAATGAGGACATGAGCGGTCGTGCGTTGAGAGTGATTGGTTTTGCATATAAACCATGCACAAGTGATGCTGAATTTGAAGAAAATAATTTGATTTTCATGGGGCTTATGGGTATGATTGACCCACCTAGAGAAGAAATCAAAGAGGCTGTTAAAAAATGTAAGAGGGCGGGAATGCGTCCTGTTATGATTACAGGGGATTATTCAAACACTGCTCTTGCCATCGCAAAAGAGATTGGTCTGGCTAAGAGCATGGAAGAAGTTATCACGGGAAATGAACTTACAAAAATGACCGATGAACAACTTGATGAACGTATCAAAAAATGTTCTGTTTTTGCAAGAGTTAGCCCTGAGGACAAAGTGCGTATTGTGGAAGCGTTCAAACGTGCCGGCAAGGTTGTTGCGATGACGGGTGACGGCGTTAACGATGCACCAAGTCTGAAACGTGCTAACATTGGTATTGGTATGGGTATGAGCGGTACAGACGTTGCAAAAGAAGTATCCGATATTATTGTAACCGACGACAACTTCGCAACCATTGTTGTTGCTGTTGAAGAGGGGCGTAAAATTTACGGAAACATTCAAAAAACAGTCAAATTCTTGTTCGCCGCAAACCTTGCTGAAATACTTTCGCTTTTCTTCGTAACACTTTTCTTCCCTGCACATACATTCTTAAACCCTGTACAAATATTGTTTGTAAACTTAATCACGGACTCGCTACCTGCAATTGCCCTTGGCATGGAATTGCCTGAATCCAATCTTATGGAAATGCCGCCGCGAGATCGCAAAAAGAGTTTGTTTGCAAATGGTGTTGGTGTGACAATTGGCGTGATGGGCGTAATTCAAACAATACTAGTTATTGTCTCATATGTTCTTGGCGTTAAGTTGTATTCAGTTGAAGTTGCAATAACAATGTCGTTCTACACATTAAACTTGGTTCAAATGCTATACCTTGCATCTATGCGTACAGTTTCTCCATGCTGGAGATCTAAACCACATAAAAACATATTGTTTATTATTTCCATGGTGTTCTGCTTCGCTCTTCTTTCAATATTTGCATTCACACCGGCAGGCAATGTACTTTCACTTGTTGCACTTTCAGGGACACAATGGGGAATAGTTCTCGGATTATCGTTTGGTGTGTTCCTATCAAGCGAGATTTACAAACTTATTGAAAATTACATAAGAAAAAAACAAAACAAGGTGATAATCGAGCAAAATATAGAATAATAAAAATAAAAAGGGGTGTATTTCATTTTTACACTCCTTTTTAATTTTTTTTGCAAATTTGGTTTTTATTGAGTTTTTATTTGAATTTTTTAACTTTATTTTTTAAAATTCAGTTTTTATTCCGTTTTTGAATTTTTTTTAAACCGATTTTATCAAATTAAGTTTTGTAATTTTATTTTTTGTAAATTTGTTTTTTTAACTAAGTTATAATAATTTTTTAGGCTATTCAGACAAATTTATATTTCTTTATCAATGTCAATGTTTTGTGAGGTGGCTGCGTTCAAAGGACTTAAAGTTTCAAAAGAAAGTCTTACCGTACTTCCAAATCTAGACGCTTTTATATATTGATATTTTCCAAAATAGTCAGGGAAAATAAAGATTGCATCGTTCGACGATAGCGGTATGAAAATTCCACCTCTATAATATTCAAATGCAAATTTGCCGTTCTTAGTTGTCACCTTATCGCCAATTGTGATTTCTCCAAGAGTTTCATTGTATAATTTGATATTGTCACCACTTGAAATTTTTTGGTCAACTTTCGGAATGTGATTGATAATGCTTGGATACAATGCGTCGGCAAGTTCACGTATCAATGATGAATTGTCGTTTTGTGCCCATCTTGTCTTAGTGGCTTTGTACTCTTCAATGTCTTGTTCGGATGCAAGTTTGCCTATTGCAACAGGTGGCACTTGGCTTGCTCTATAAAGCGTTCCGTTAACATCACAATAAATCGAGGTTCCAAGTGTGTCACTATCCGAATATTCAATTCCGTCTATTTCATCCAAAAATTCAAAAAATCCGCTATTTGTGTAAGAAGTTGTGATGTCGTTTGAATTTGTTGACATTGAAATCTCGATGGTATCATGTTCCATCTTATGCTTGTCGAAGGAAATCATGTTATAACTCTTGTCTGCACCAAAACTAGTAACGTTGTAAATATATGTTTTTCCCGCTAAATCATAGTTTATTTCACTTTTGTCTATTTTTAAATCTGTTGCAAGTTTGTCGATGAGGACATCGGCTACTTCTTTATATTCCTTATACCAATCTTGCTGGCTTTCATAACTGTCGATATAGTCAATAAGTGCCTGTTTCTTCTCAGGGGTGGAGTAGTCACCATATCTTGCCGCAAGTATTGCAATATCATTTCTGTGCATGTGTTTGGATTGCAAGTTGGCATCCATCATTATTGAATAGGAATCAAGTGCTTCAAGATTTTTGTATGCGTCACCAAATCCTAAATGATGCAAAATTTCATGCAAGAAGCAGTTATAATTAAAAAAGTCACGTTTGATTTCTATGCTGCTGTGATAGTAAGTTGTTCCATTTTTGTTATGCGCTCTAAATCCCTGATTCCATTGCCCCGCCGTTTCCTCTGAATCTGATTTTGTCATTTCATAAACATCAATGTTGTTTTTATTGAGTTTGTCACCAAGAGAGGGGTTAAACTCCAAAATAAACTTGTTTTCAGGACGAATAACTTTGAAAACAGCGTTCAAATCGTCAACGGCGCGTTGCATATCGGCTTTTTGCTCTTCCGTCAAGTTGTCCACATAAACGTTCAATTTAATTCCATCTTTTGGAAAAATGGCACGATTGTTTTGGTTGCTTGGTGAATTTTCAAAAGAGAAATACGACATGTTCACGTCGAGGTCGTCACAAAATTGAACAACTTCCGAGTATGGCATATAAGTTGGACCCTGATTGTATGCCACCGCATAATCAATTCCGCCAATGGCACCGATAGAGCCGAGCCCAATCATAACACCAAGCAAGAGGGCAGAAATACCATTTTTCTTTGCGGGTTTAAATTTTCCTTGTTTATTTTTTAACATTATCCTATCTCCAATAATATTATATATGTTTTTTTAGCAAAAGTCAATATCCACCAACCAAATGTTGGACTCGAGCCGGATGCTTGCCGACTAACGCCAACCAAATGTTGGACGACTAGCGACAAGCCAAATGCTTGGCGACTAGCGAATTTGATTGTACTTGAAACATTCAATATCATTGTCTTTCAAACAAACCAGATGTTGGACGATTAACGACAAGCCAAATGCTTGGCGACTAGCGAATTTAATTGTATTTGAAACATTCAATTTCATTGTCTTTTATATTCACCAATCTTACGTCCACAGCACATCATGTCAAGCGTAAGATTGAAAAAATGGGTGTAATTTTAGATTTTTGTAAAAATTTTTTAGATTTCACAAATTTTATTGGCAAAATGCTTGACATAATGGGGGGGGGGACTTCTAAAATATTAGTATAGAGTTACATAAATTTATTATAATAGTATATAAACTGCTCGACAAAATTCGACAAAAATGTTAACATAAAATATAATGCAGTATGAGTTTCTTCTTAAAATATAATAGGAGGTGTGAAATGAAATTAAGCAAAAAGGATAATAAAATGTTGTTGCTATTTTTAATAATTGTTTTTACTCTCACTGTTGCTTTAATTTTATATCTTGCAGTCAGCGAAAAAGATATGGATCACATTAGTGAAGAAGTTAACGCCTCGACAGGACTTACGTCAGTTACTAAGTATGGAGGTTGCGAAGTCGTCGGAACAACTAGTAAAGGAGTTGACTTAAAAACTGGGGTTTATAGTATAACGGGTGACACCACATTTAAGAAACAAGTGGCTACTTATGTCAATGGAAGTGGTGCAACAGTTACCGGAACAGTAGTTATATACATTCCATCAAATATAACATTAACTGTAATACCACACGGTGTGTGCCGTGCAGGAATTAATTTGACTAAAGGTAACACATTGATTGTTGTTGGGAAAGGCAAATTAGTTGTTTCTGGCAACAGTGGAGATAATGGCACTGATGCTTA
>CANQHL010000034.1 GCA_947623775.1 uncultured Clostridia bacterium | reverse complement strand
TTTTGATGATCAATAATAAAAAGGGGATTTGATATGTTTGAATTAAACAATTTCGATTCTATAAAAATAGGTATTGCCTCACCGGAGAAAATAAGAGAATGGTCACACGGTGAGGTAACAAAACCTGAAACTATCAATTACAGAACACAAAAACCAGAAAGAGATGGGTTATTTTGTGAAAAAATATTTGGCCCCAGAAAGGATTGGGAATGTCAGTGTGGGCGATATAAGAGAGTACGTTATAGAGGCGTTGTATGTGATAAATGCGGCGTTGAGGTAACAAGGGCAAAAGTTAGAAGAGAAAGAATGGGACATATTGAACTTGCTGCTCCATGTACTCACATTTGGTTCTTTAGAAATGTACCATCTAAAATAGGAACACTTCTTGAAATGACTCCAAAGGTTCTTGAACAAATAGTTTATTATGTTTGCTATGTTGTTCTTGATCCAAAAAGAACCGATCTTGCCTATAAACAAATATTAACTGATAAAGAATATCATGACGCTGTTGAAAAGTATGGTGCGGATGCATTTGAAGTAGGAATGGGGGCATCAGCCATTAAGAGATTGCTGGGTGAAGTTGATCTTGAAAAAGAGTCAAAAAGTTTGAAAGAGGCTTTGTTGACTTTAAAGGGGCAACGACGAATGAAGGCAATCAAAAAACTCGATGTGGTTGAATCATTCATTAAGAGTGGCAATAATCCTACATGGATGGTTTTGGATGTGATACCTGTAATTCCTCCAGATTTAAGACCTATGGTTCCAATTGATGGTGGAAGATATGCAACCAGTGATTTGAATGATCTTTATCGAAGAGTAATCAACAGAAATAATCGTCTTAAGAAATTGATGGAACTTGGAGCACCTGATGTTATTGTTAGAAATGAAAAAAGAATGCTTCAAGAAGCTGTCGATAATCTTATTGATAATGGTAAGAGAGGAAAAGCTGTTCAATCGTCCAAGCAAAGAGATTTAAAGTCTTTGACTGCAATGCTTGGAGGTAAGCAAGGTAGATTTAGATTAAACCTTTTGGGTAAGCGTGTTGATTATTCAGGCCGTTCAGTTATTGTCGTAGGCCCTGAATTAAAAATGTACCAATGTGGTGTTCCAAAGGAAATGGCACTTGAGCTGTTCAAACCATTTATAATGAACAGACTTGTAGATTTAAATAAATCTCACAATATTAAATCTGCAAAGAGAATGATTGAAAAAGAAAAACCAATCGTTTGGGATATTTTGGCAGACGTAATTAAAGACCATCCTGTATTTTTAAACCGTGCTCCAACTTTGCATAGACTTTCTGTTCAAGCATTTGAACCTGTTTTAGTTGAAGGTAGAGCAATAAAATTGCATCCATCAGTTTGTGCCGCATTTAACGCAGACTTCGATGGTGACCAAATGTCAATTCATGTACCTCTTTCACTAGATGCAAGGGCTGAGGCAAGAACGTTAATGCTTGCATCAAACAATATTTTGAAGCCATCAGATGGTGACCCAATTGTTGTTCCATCTCAGGATATAATTCTTGGTTGTGCTTATATGACAATGATTAGACCTGGAGTTATAGGCGAGGGAAATATATTTGCATCTAAGGAAGAAGCAATAATTGCATACCAGACACAGCAATTACATTTGCAAGCCAAAATTAAGGTAAGACTAGAAAAAGAAGTTGACGGAAAAGTTTATAGAAAACTTATAGAAACTTCTGTTGGACGAATTTTATTTAACGAGCAAATACCTCAGGATTTAGGATATGTAGACAGAACTAATCCGGACAACTATTGTGAACTTGAATTAAATAGAAATATTAACAAGAAAGACCTAGGCAATATTCTTGCAAGGGCATATGATAAACATGGCACAACCGAATGTGCAAAATTGGTTGATAAAATAAAAGCTACAGGGTATAAATATTCAACATTGGCAGCATTGACTGTTAACGCATTTGATATTTCCGAACCAGAACAAAAGGCTGCATTAATTGAAGAGGCAGAACAAAAAGTAAGAGAAAACGAAAAATTGTTCAGAAGAGGACTTATTACAAATGATGAAAGAATTAAGATAAACAATGAATATTGGGAAGAGACAAAATCCAAAGTGGTTGAAGCTGTTGTTGCAAATATGGATGAGTTTAACCCATTTAAAATTATGTATGTTTCCGGCGCTCGTGGTAGTACCGACCAGATAAACTCAATGTGCGGTATGATCGGATTGAAAGTTACTGCATCGGGTGAAAGAGTAGGACCTATTAAATCATCATTTGTGAAAGGACTTTCACCAATTGAGTATTTCATCACCGCAAGAGGTATTCGTAAGTCACTTTCTGATACTGCGTTAAAAACAGCCGATTCCGGATATCTTACACGTCGTCTAGTAGACATCTCACAAGATGTTGTGGTTACAACTGAGGACTGCTTTGCAGATTTAGGTGAAAAAGTTAAAGGCGTTTGGGTTAGCAACCTTGTTGTTGATGGTGCCGTACAAGACACTCTTGCAGAAAGAATATACGGCAGAGTTAGTGTAGACGACATTGTTAATCCACAGACCGGTGAATTGATTGTACCTGCAAACACAATGATTACAAAAGAACAATCAACAGCTATTGAGAATGCAGGAATTACTAAAGTTCAAATACGTTCTTTGTTTACCTGCCGTTGCAAACATGGTGTTTGTGCAAAATGTTACGGAAGAGATTTGAGTAATAAAAATATGGTTACAATTGGTGAGGCGGTTGGTATTATTGCTGCTCAGTCAATCGGTGAACCGGGAACTCAGCTTACAATGAGAACCTTCCACTCGGGCGGTGTTGCGTCTGCCCTTGATATTACTCAAGGTTTGCCTCGTGTTGAAGAAATCTTTGAAGCACGTAGACCAAAGGGCGAAGCTTTAATTTCTGAAGTTGCTGGAAAAATCACAATAAAACAAGATGCTAAATACTATTACTTCACTATAACTACAAAAGATGATACTGTTGATTATGAAGTTAAAAAGCCGGTTGTTCTATTGGTTAACAATGGCGACATGGTTGAGCCAGGAACACAAATTACTGCTGGTGCAATCAATCCTGCTGATTTATTGAGAATGAGTGGCGTTAAAGGATTGCAGGAATACATGTTAAGCCAAGTTATTGACACATACCGTGGACAAGGTGTTAAAGTTAATGATAAACATGTTGAACTTATAATTAGACAAATGTTAAAGAAAGTTAAGGTTGAATCTTCCGGTGATACATCTCTTCTTCCAGGTGAAATTGTTGACGTTTATAAGTTCGATGAAGAAAATGAGAGAATACTTCAAGAGGGCGGTGTTCCTCCTACAGTAAAGAGAATTTTACTTGGTATCACAAAGGCTTCTTTATCAACTGAAAGTTTCTTGTCTGCTGCTTCATTCCAAGAGACATCAAGAACATTAACTGATGCTGCAGTAAAGGGTAAGGTTGATAATTTGCTTGGTCTTAAGGAAAACGTTATTATTGGAAAGCTTATTCCTGCAGGTACAGGTATGAAGAAATACAGAACAGTAATGCCGGTTATTGTCAAAGATGAAGAGCTATCAGATGTAAATGAAGATAAAATTGCTGAATAAAATCTACCAAAAAGGTAGATTTTTTTCATATTACTTTACTTTTTCGATAAAAAATTATATAATTCTTACATGAATAAAAAGATTCTCATAGGTATATGTTCACTCGGTATAGTATCTGTGGCAATAATATTGTGCATAGTTTTATTGCTTGTACCGAAAAATAGAGACGAAAATACGACAAACTCGTTATATGTTTATAGTAATGTTCAAAATTTAAACATAAAAGTTGGTGAAGAAATAAGGAATTTCTATTCGGTGTCCAATCCTAACGCCGAAATAACCTTTGAACTTGATAAAGAAAATATTATTGATATTGATAAATATAGAATAAAGGGTTTGCAATGTGGTGAGGTGAATGTTACTATAATTGCGACACTAAACGATGAAGTCGCAAGGGATACATGTAAAGTTATTGTAAGTCAAGAAGAATGTAAAATAAAATTTGTATTTAAAGAAGATGAAAATTGTCAATTCGATGAAATCAATCAGACGTTATATTTAAAAGGTAATTCTTTTTTATATCAAATAACACTTATTGATCGTGCTGGAAATACTGTTGATGAGTTTAATGTGGATATAACCACTACAAACGGATGCAAAATTATTGATGAATTTTTATTTGATGCTGTGATTGTTGAAGAAGATTGCGAAATAACATTTGCATTTATAGACTATGATTTTGTTTATACATTGTCTGTAAAGCTAATATAAATTTTTTAATTTTTATGGATAGTATATATCTACTATGGAAACAAAAAATATCGTCACAAAGGACGATATTTTAGTGATCTGGTAGCCTCTAGGAGAATCGAACTCCTGATTCCGCCGTGAGAGGGCGGCGTCTTAGCCGCTTGACCAAGAGGCCTTATTAAGACATAACTATTATAGCAACCTTGACTACAAAAATCAAGTTTTTTTTGCAAAAATTTAAATATATTTGATTTTTATATTAATTTGGCTATAATTATAAATTAGAGGAATATTATGTTTAACAAAAAAATAAAGGTAGGAGTTGCATTCGGAGGAGGAGGAACAAGAGGCTTTTGCCATCTCGGTGCAATTAAAGCATTTGAACAATTTGGAATAAATTTTGATTTTGTAGCAGGGACAAGTGCGGGGAGTCTTGCCGGTGCTTTTTATTCAGCAGGTTATTCTTATCACGAGATGTACGACATTATAAAAAATATAAAAGAAAAGGATATTAGAAAAAATCTTATTCCATTTACACCATCTAAGATTGACGGCGTAGGTGAAATTATCACGAGTAATCTTGGGGATATAAATATAGAGGATTTAAAAAAGCCTTTTGCCGCTGTTGCTGTTGACATTAAAAGCACGAAGGAAATATGCTTTGCAAAAGGCAATTTGGCTAAAGCAGTGATGGGTAGTTGTGCTGTGCCTGGGGTTTTTCAACCTGTTGTATATGATGATATGATTTTATGTGACGGAGGTTTGCAAAACACAATTCCTGCAGATATTCCAAAATACTTTGGTTGTGATTATGTTATTTCTGTTGATGTAAACAAATCACGAACCTATGGTACGGATAGTACAAAATTTATAGATGTTGTTTTATGTTCAATACGAATACTTATGAGAAGTAATGCGTTGCGTGGATATGTAAATTCTGATTTGGTTATAACTCCAGAGACAAAACGATTTAAATCGACAAAGACCGATGGCATGGATGATATGATTGAAGAGGGATATAAAGCTACAATTGATGCTATGCCACAAATAATGGAGATATTTGGCAGAAGAAAAAAGGTAAAAACCGAAAGGAATAAGGATATTACTTTTATTGAATAATGGAAGAAAGACAAAGATATAAATTTAAAAAATTCATGGAAAATCCGTTTTTTAAACGGGGAGATTTTTATGTAAAACTAATGTTTACAATCTTTTGTCTTGCTTTGTACATTTTAATATTTATTTTGTGTGATGGAGTAATATATTTTGAAAATTACATTTATGCTAGTGAATATAAAGGAGAGCCTTTCCAAATTCATGTGATAGATGTTGAAAATGGTGACGCAATTTTAATACATTTACCAAATAATGAAACAATGATGATAGATACGGGCATGGGAGAATATTATAACAGGGTTGACTCTTATATTAGACAATATTTTTACTTTGAAAAGACAAATACAATTGATTATTTATTTCTAACACATTGTGATGCAGATCATATTGGCAATGCAAAAGAATTGATTGAAGAGTTTGATGTAAAAACTCTGTATAGACCAAAATTATATAGTTTGTATGAGGAAGAAAATCAATTAATGGATAACATATATGATACATCAACAAGTGAAATTTATAGTGATGTAATAGAAACCGCTTATCGAAAGAATATAAAATTGGTTTTTGCCGATTGTTCCCTAGCATCCCTTTATATTAATGGATGCAAAATAGAGTTTCTTGGTGCATTGAGTGAACATTATTCAAATGATAATAATTATAGCACAATCATTAAGATTACATATCAAACGAAAAGTTTTCTTTTTATGGGTGATGCTGAGAGCAAGGTTGAAAAGGAATTAATATCAAAGTATGGAGATAATTTAAGAGCAGATGTTTTAAAAGTGGGACATCATGGTTCAAATACATCTACAAGTCAAGAATTTTTGGAAGTTGTGAAACCAACAATTGCTATATTATCATGCAGCGAATATTCTTCAATTTTACCTAATCGTAAGGTTATTGAGAGATTAAAGAATATGGATATTAAGATTGCATCCACAGCAAATGAGGGGAATTTTGTTATGAGAGTTCATAACGACGAAATCGAATTTACAAAAGCTGAACGCTCATCGAATTATCTTGCTTTAATATTTACGATATTTATGCTTATTGTATTTACTGCTTGGCAAAACCCATTCAGCAAAATAGATTGGAAATATTTAAATAAAAATCAAATCAATAAAAGGCAATAAAATAATTGAATAAAATATAAAAGTATGCTAAAATATTAACATGAGTGATAAAGAGGCAATAAATATAATGATAGTGTCTTTAAATTATGATTTCAGCAAAAAGATATGCGAGAATTTAGCACAAAAAATGGATATGCAATATGCTGATTGTTATGATTTAATTGTATACGATTTAATACGTCCAAATGAAGTGCTGGACAAATGTGGAATAGAGTATTTTAAACGAAGAGAACGAGATGTCTTAAAAAGGTGTGTTGATTATTACAATACAGTGTTGACAATGAATTACGAACTCTTTAAAGACAATTATACAATTTTTAACAAATCATTAATAATATATCTATTATTGCCTGAAGATAAAGTCGATAAAGTAACAAATAAAATTGTATATGAAAATAGAAATACTTTTTTATGTGCTCATTCGGATAAAGTTATAAAGCTTCAAGAGTTTGAAATTGAAAAATCCGTAAAAAAAATAATTGAAATTCTAGGAGAAATGTATGAAGATTGCTGATAAAACTTTAAATTATATAAGATCATTAACTGCACAATCAATCTCTAATGCTGGAAGTGGACACACAGGTGCTTCACTTGGGGTGAGTGCAATAATGCTTGCTTTATTTAAGGATCACTATAATTTTGATATTTCGGATACTGATTTTTTAAATAGAGACCGGTTTGTTTTGTCTGCCGGCCACGCTTGTCCGGTTTATTATGTCTTGCTGTCACTGTTTGGATTTGATGTGACATTGAATGATTTGAAAAATTTGAGAACATATGGCTCAAAAACTCCTGGGCATCCAGAAGTTAATATTACGGATGGTGTAGAAGCATCTACAGGACCTCTAGGACAAGGGGTTGCGAATGCTGTCGGAATGGCAATAGCACAAACTATTTTTGCAGAAAGGTTTAACAGTGTTGGTTTTCCTATTATCAATCATTATACTTACTGTTTGGCTGGTGACGGATGTTTAATGGAAGGTGTAGCTCAAGAGGCTTGTTCACTTGCCGGAAATCTAAATTTAAATAAACTTATTCTTTTATATGATTCTAATGATGTAACAATGGATGGAAGTGTTAGCTTAAGTAATAGAGAGAATATTGCGAAGAAATTTAAGGCTATGGGCTGGAATATTATTCATTGTAAACGGGGAAATGATTATAAAGCATGTTCACGTGCGATTGCAAAAGCAAAGAAGGCAAATAAACCTACTTTAATTATATTTAAAACAATAATTGGAATTGGCACTGATAAAGAGGGAACATCTTCTGTACATGGATTGGCGTTAAATTCCGAGGAGCTGAAAGCATATAACAAAAAAATGGGAATATTTGAGAATTTTTATATTCCGAATGATGTTAGAGATTGGTGTATGTCAAGTTCTCGAAGAGGAAAATTAAACCATGAAATGTGGAATCAAAACCTTGCCGTTTATGCAAATTCAAATCCTGAACTATATAGACAATTCACAACCTTTTTTGATAAGAAGAAATTGGATTTTGATAAAATATCAAGAAATTTGTATAAATGGGAGGGAAAAAGCGGTCGCGAATTAAATAAGGTAATTTTAAATGAAATTTCAGAAAAACTACCACAAGTTGTAGGTGGTACAGCAGACGTCATACAAACTAGCCTTGCTTACATAGATGAGGGAGGCAATTATAATGTTGGAAACAGACGCGGAAGAAATATACATTTTGGTGTGCGCGAGCATGCAATGGCTGCTATAATAAATGGTATAAGTTTGTATGAGGATTTTATACCATTCTGTTCTACATTTTTGGCATTCTCAAATTACATGTTGCCGGCAATCAGAATGTCTGCTTTAATGAATTGCAATTCGCTTTTTCTTTTTACACATGATTCAATTTATGTTGGCAAAGATGGCCCGACCCATCAACCTATAGAACAATTAGGGCAGCTAAGGGCAATTCCTAACTTAAATGTTTTTAGACCTTGTGATGGCAATGAAATGCTGGCTGCATACAAACATTATTTAGAAAATGAGGGACCAACCGCAATTGTGTTTTCAAGACAAGAGTGCGGAGTTTGTGACGGTAAATTTAAAGATGCTCAAATGGGAGGATATATTCTTAAACAAGCCAAAAAAGATGCTGAAATTGTGATTTATGCTTCGGGTAGTGAAGTCTCCTTAGCACTTGGTGTTTATGAGGAACTTGAAAAAAGATATGATGTAAGCGTTGTTTCATTTCCAAGTTTAGACGTGTTTGAAAAACAATCAAATTTATATAAAAATAAGGTTTTGCAGCAAAATGCAACATTAAAAGTTGTTATTGAGGCTTCAAATGATAATATTTGGTATAAATACTTAGGAAATGATGGTCTTTTGATTAATGTGCAAAGTTATCAAACTAGTGCAGACGGGAAAGAAGTCTACATGCGGGCGGGCTTTAATGTCAAAGACATTGTAAGAAAAATCAGCAAAAAACTTGCAAAGTAATTCGATAATATTCGACATAAAATTGCAAAATTCGTCAATAATATAAATTCATTAATTATCATCTCTTTGTATAATATATAAAGAGGTGATTTTTATGTTTAATAAAAAAAATATTGTATTGTCTGGGGTAAACGACAATACAAAAAGAGCTGTCCTTACAATTGAATGTGACGGAAAGTTTGCAAAAGGAAGAATAAGATTATATAATTTTTCTTCCGAGCCAAAGGGAATATTAAGTCTTGGATTGTACAATGAGGGTGAGGTGGTCAAAGCGGGACTTATAAAATCTTCAAATATGCTTTATACATTTGCATGTCAGGTATCAAAAGACTTTGATAATTTTTCTTGTGCGGTTATAAATTTTTATAATGGTGATCCGTCACCATTGCTTTATGGAAATAGTGATGGCTATGCTGAGCAAAGTGAGGTGTTTAGTAAGGTTATTGGTGATTTAAGTGTGGCGCAAAGTGTAAAAGATGTAGAAGAAACGCTAGATAAGTATAATATTGATTTCGATGATGAATATAAAGAAGAAGTTGAAAATGAAATTGATAAGTGTTTTGAAAATGAAGAATGTTCAAAATGCGAAGAATGTGTTTATAGAAAATTCTTTTTAGAAAACAATAACAATTTAACAACATTGAGCGAACCTGGTGGATATGAAGAAGAGAAGATTGTAAATGATGATATAAATAAAAAATTTTATTTAGATATTAAGCCTCAAATTGATAAATTATTTGAGGATAATCCGAGTGAGGACTATCTTGAGGAGCTTATACCTCACTCAAAATGGGTTAAAGTAAGTTTGGATGAAAATGGGAATTATTATGTTTTAGGCCTTTTGTATGAAGAGGATAATTTAAAATATATATGTTATGGCGTTCCGGGAGTCTATCAAAAAAATGCACCACGTGAGTTGTCGGGTTATCCTATTTGGTTTCCTTTAGAGCAGGATAAACCAGAGGGATTCGGGTATTGGTTATCATATCAAGATGCCGAGAATGGGGAAAGCGTTAAAGCAATTATTGTTTAGGTGATGTATGAAAATATTTTTAATAATTCTACTTATTTTAATGATTTTGATGCTTGTATTATTTAGTTTATACCTCTTGTGTGGCCAATTGATATTTCATGCCTTGTTTACAAAAAAGGGAAGAGCATATAAAAAATCTTATAATAAGTATAAAGAAAGGCTAAAATATATTGATACTTCAATTTTTAACGATTATAAAAAACTTGAAATAGAAAGTTGGGATAAGTTGAAACTCTACGGCTTTTATAAAGACAATAACAGTGATAAACTTGCAATACTTGTTCATGGTTTTGGTTCAAGCCATTTGGAAATGGCAAATTATATACCATTATTTGAAAAACATGGTTATGATGTTTTGGCACCTGACAATCGCGGTCACGGAGAAAGCCAAGGATATAGCATTTTGATAGGTGAAGATGAAAAAGAAGATTTGTTGCTGTGGATAACTAAAATGATTGAATTAAAACCCAATATAAAAATTGTGCTATATGGGGTATCTGCAGGGGGAACAATTGTTGCATTAACTGTTGGTGAAAATTATAAAAATGTTGTTTTGGCTATTGAGGATAGTGGATTTGATAATGCAGATAAAATGCTACGATATTTATTTAGTAAAAAATATATGTTGAAACCTTTTTATAAATTATTATTAAATTATATGAAAAAGACAAAACTGATTGATTTAAGAAAAATAGATGCGATTGCATCAATAAAAAAATGTAAAATTCCGATGCTTTTTATACATGGCGAAAAGGATTCTTTAGTGCCCATCGAAATGGCTTATAATATGCATTCTCAGTTGCCTGAACAAAGGTCAACACTGTTTATTGTGAGTGAATGCGAGCACGCGTCGGGTATAACCGAAAAAACAAAAATCTATGAAAATGAAGTAAGAAAATTTTTATCCAAGTATTATATGTAAAAAAATGAAGACTTAAATTCTTCATTTTTTCGTTTGGAAATTTATTTTTCACTTTTAAATTTTAAATTATTGTACTCAAAAACTGCCTGTTCTTTTTGTTTCTCAAGTAATTCTTGTTTACCTTTTTCTATGGTAAGTTGAAATCTTCTTTCACCTTTCAAAAAATCAAAATAATCATTATCGTTCAAATTACTATCTAAATATAGTTTGTTATCCTTTGGATTATATCGATATAGCGGCCAAAATCCGCATTCCACCGCTTTTTTACTTTCTTGCATCATATTTGCAAGTTCAAATCCTTGATTTATGCAAGGTGAGTATGCGATAACCAAACTTACTCCAGTGTATTCTTGTGCTTCTTTTAATGTTTTTATAGCATGATTCATGTTTCCGCCTAAACATATTTGTCCAACAAATACGTCTTTATAAGTCAATGCAATTTGCCCCAAGTTTTTCTTTGCAACACTTTTACCGCTATCTGCAAATTTAACACTTGCACCTGTTGGAGTTGCTTTACTTGCTTGCCCTCCGGTGTTTGAATAACTTTGATTGTCTAAAACTAAAATGTTTACATTTTCGCCACAAGCAAGCACGTGGTCAAGTCCGCCAAAACCAATATCATCAGCCCAACCATCTCCGCCAATAATCCAAACATTTTTGTTTTTATTTGAAGTGAAAGAGTTTCCGAGTTTTATTCCAAGACCAAATTCAGCGTTGTCCTCAAAAAGGCTGTTAGCCCAGAAAATACCGCCATTTTCATCCTTGCCATAAGGGCATGCACCGAAACTTCCACCATAAATTGAGGAGCATCCGGTAGCGTTTGCAATCATCATATTGCTGCCGTTAAGCATAGTTAAAATTTTTATATAAGGTGTTTCACCACACCCAGCGCATGCTCCGGAAAATTTAAATAAACTTTTGTTAAATTGCAGCCCTTTTGCAATAGAATCAGGGAAAACACTTTGATTTTCATTTTCAATATCGTTTAATTGTTCATAAACCTTTTTTTGCGACTCATAAATTTCTTCAGTAC
>CANQHL010000033.1 GCA_947623775.1 uncultured Clostridia bacterium | reverse complement strand
TTAAAGGGGTGCCATCAGCATCAAACTTTGTATTTTCAAAATGCTTATTTTCTAAAACAAAACGCATTGTGACGTCGTCAATGAGTTCATAAGTGACTGTGCTTTTAAGAACTGTCCTTCCTTCTGAAACATCGGTGCTGTATGTATAATCGCCAATGTTTTCATAGTCTTGATGGAATTCGTCTTGACCGAAAAATCTTACGGTTTCTCCAAGCAGGCTCAAAACACTTTTGTTCCACATGGTGATTTTTATTGTTGAGCCATAGTCAAGTTCTTGGCTTGCCTTCAGCACTGGATTTACTCCCAGATCCAACGCTGTGTTAAACTCTTCAATCGACAATGGGGCTGTAGATTCGTTGTTGATTTGCAAAGTTATCATAAAGTTTGCTTTTTGCACTGATGACAACTCTTCGTCTGTGCCAAAAAATTTGTCACCAACCTTCTCAATTGAAAGAGTTTTCGTCTCAATTCTTGCCTTGCCTTCAAGCGTGATTGTGACTTCTTGTGGCTCTTGCAGCGTCACACAATAAGTTTTTTTGTTCATGTTTTGGTCAAAACTTTCAAGTTTAAAGGCAGACACATCCACTTCTTGCCCAGCGTTATTTAAAAAATGAACGGTCAATGTGTTTTCGTCATAAGAATATCTTTCCATAAAATAAAAATAAAAGGTTTTGTCGTCATTGGTGATATGACCCGAACTTGTGGCAATGTTTTCAACGCCAGCCGCTTCCATTTCTTCTTGACTTGGAATGTGATAAGCGTATTCTTTATCACCACCACATGCAGTAAGCAAAATTCCACCAGTAAGCACAAATGCAATAACTGCCAAAATGCTGAATAGTTTTTTCATAACTCCTCCCATATATTTATATTATACCAAATTTTTATTTTTTTCAAAATGTTTTATTTATATAGATTTCATTTCTTCTCTTTTCGTTTGAAATAGCATTTATCTTTAAATTTGTATCAAAATTTTGCAAACTTTTCTTTCCAAATAAATTATTGCGTTTAAAATATAAATCTTTTTCAGTAACTTTTGTTGTAAATTTAACAAAAAAAATGTAAAATTTGCTAAAAAAAGTCTTTGATAGAAATCAAAGACTTTTTGTCATTAATTAAAACCACTTAATTACAAGCAAAAAACTATAAATTTTTTAATAAAAATGGGCTTTTTTGTGTCTGTCCCGTTATATTTCATCCCTTAATTTCATCCAAATTTTGCCTAAGTTGTTTTCTCCATTCCTTTTTGGTCCAATGCCCCAAAATTCGTCCTCATCGTCGTAGCAAATTATATAATTTTGCGTTTCTTTCAATTTCTCTTTGACATAAGTGTTTTGGTTTAATTTGGCTTTAAGAAGTTTCTCCATAAGTTCAAGCCTAACATCATTCCAATTGCCTGCAACCTTATCTTGGTTTTGGTCGGCAATTTTTCTTGCTTCATAAGGAGAAAAGCTGTTGACTATTTTGTTGAAAATTTGCGGGGCCGTTGCCTTGAATTTATACGCTTGATAGGCGTGCTCCACAGTGCTAAAAACAACCCCATCATATTCAATTTTAAATGCGGAACAGTTGTCTAGACAATAAAATTCACGCTGAGAAAAACCAATAAAATTGCAAGTGTTTATATTATCTGCCAAATAATAATCTTTATAATGTTTTAGCGATTTTCTATAGTTTATATTGTCGAGATTGTCAACATCACTATCCCACCATTTGGATTTTAATTCCAATAGTCTGAAAATTTCATCTTCGGAGAATAGATAAAAATGATTTAAATCACATCCGACATTTAGCCCGTACAATTTCCATAAACCTGTTGTTCTATGTGTGTGACCAAAAAGATTCACACAATCGTTTTTGTGATTTTTTGGATAATGATTTAAATAAAATTGTTTCCCTCTCAATGTGAGCATGCAGTCTTTTTTTCACATCTTTAAATCCACAATCAATACAAAATTTTCTAAACGCTTGAAAATCCCCGCCATAAACATCTTTTATAACCCTTTCTTCATTATTGCCAATAATCAAAACAACAGGTGCGTTGATTTTCTTGACACCGACCACACTTTTTGACCAAGACTCCCGATCTTGAGAAATGTAACTGAAAAAATCTCCCAGATGATAAATTATGTCACATTCTTTAGCTTGAGTGTTCCATAAATTTATTACATATTCATAAAATTCGTGACAACTAGTGAAAGGTCGGTTTTCTCTCATCAGCGTGTCTTCGCTTTCAAAGTGAGTGTCACTTGTAAAAAAAATCATTTTTACTCCTTTAATTTCAATTAAGTGAAAAACTTTGTCAAGTAAGTGACAAATTTTGAATTTAGTATTTGTTGTTTTTCCTCTAAATGTTTATATATGATGAAAAAGATTTATATAAACATTTTCCTTTAATGGCTCAAGGATTCGCTTGCTTCAGTCGCGATTTTCTGTGCTGGTGTTTATACAGTTATTCTCGATGATTTCAAATTGATTTGGTTTGAACGCTTCTTGATATAACTCAATAATCTTATTTTTAAGATTGGAATTTTGTTTATTTTTTGTTAAAACTGCAATAAAGTATGTATACTTTTTGTGTAAAATGGCTTTTAAATTTGTCAACTTAAAAGATGATTTTTCATAAAATTTAAAACGTCTTGTATTTATACTCTTTTCATCTTTTAAGACAAACGGATCCAATTCTATAACAATATTTTTATAGTTTTTGATAAGTTGTTCTAGAAAAAGTCCACCAAAACCAATTCCTCTAATATCATTTTTTACCGCAAAATAATCAAGCATAGAAAATCCATTTCTACAATTGTAAAAAATGCCATATCCATAAATTTCACTATTTTCTTTCATAACATACACATCATACTTGTGTTGTTTAAATAAAGACAACATTAGTCGTTGTGATTTAATTTCACATAAAGGAAAGTCCTGAGGCATTATTTGTAATCGTAAAAATTTAAATAAATCTACATCCTTTTCATTGTCAATTTTTACTATATGATTTTTGATATATTCTTTTAAGTGCTTGATTGAAAGAGTGTCTTCTTCCTCTGAATGCTTTATGTGTAAATTCCTGTTTCCAATCGGCAAAACAGGTTTGTCTGTTAATGATTTGCTGAAAACTACGTAATGTGCGTAGTCTTCACCCTCTTGTTGATAAGGTTCTTCCAGATCCATAACTTTTTTATATAAAAACTGTGCATTTACATTCCATTTTCGACTTGTATATAGTCGAGCGGTTTTGTAGCCCTTATTTTTTATCATATCCAAAGTTTTTTCAAGTATAATTCTTCCATACCCCTTTCCACGTGCCTCCGGTAGCAGACCAAACCAAGTTACCCAGCACATACCTTTTTCTTTATCATCAGGAGACATGCCCGTTACTCCTATTGGCTTTTCATCTACATACACCAAAAAGTATTTTCTATCCCCTGTATTATGTGACGCACAGTATTCATAGTCGTCAAAACAACTCGCCAAATAGAAAATTTTAAATTGTATAAGACTTGCCACAAGTAAATTTTCGCTATTTATTTCAACCAAATTTAAATTCATAATAACCTCGTTTATATTTTATAATACCATATTTAATCTTAGTTTTTCAACTAATTTAATTAAAAAATTAAGCAAAAATATATTACATCATCCAATAAAAAAATTACAAATTTGAGGTGAACCCATTTTGTAATCTTTTTATTTAAAACGCTTCATTAGTTTCTTAAACCATCACTATATACCCAGGAATAAAATAAATTTTTGTCTGGCATTTTATAAGTATAATTTAATAAAGGATTGTAATTATCAATTATCCTAATTGCATTGCTTAATACCTCATCTTTTGTTTTCCCAGCAACATCTAAAATAACCTCATTTGGCAACAACTCTCTATTCATTATTTTTTTTGTAGAAACTTCCAATAATTCTAAATCAATTAAGCCGTCCTCGCCGCGTGATAACATTTGTTTTTTATTTTGTTCATAATCAGTAGAAATCAATTTTAATGTGATAAAGTTTGTACCTTTAAATATTTCAGGTATTTCTCTGGTTCTAACATCATTAAAGTCAAGAGCAATTATATTTTTTAACCCCTTATTATGAAAATATTTTAACAACATAATTGAGGATTCCCACATTACTTGTTCCTCAAATTTACCTTCATCTTCTCCTTGCGGTACAACAAATTCAGGAATCATATTTTGTTCAAAATAAACCCCTTTATAATGTTCATATAATCCTTTTGCCAACGTTGTTTTTCCAACTCCACTAGGTCCGATTATAAATATAAAATCTTTCATAATTATCTCACCCGCTTTCCTTTTTTACAATTTATATCTTCACCGCTTCAAAGGGCTGCTTAAAAAATTGTTATTTAAATATTTTAAACAACTATCAAATTTAAGTCCTCTTTAAGCCAATCCTCAACCAAATTTTTTGACGCGGAAGAAGAAAATCTTTTTCCGTTTTTCCATTCAGCATTTGGCGCAAGTGAATGAATGTTGTTCGCACTATTTCCCATGCCACTTGATGCCGATGTGCAGAATGGAATTATAATCGTTCCATTTAGGCTTTCGCTGTAACTTTCAAGAAAAGTGTAAATAATTTTAGGTGCTTTTCCAAACCAAATAGGATAGCCCAAGAAGATAATTTTGTAATTTCCTATATTTTCAACTTGATTTGAAATTTCTGGTCTTGCACTTTCATTTTTATCTTCAAGAAAAGTACGTGACGAATTGTTGTTATAACTCAAATCCTCAGCAGTGTATGGCTGGGTTGGTGTTATTTCAAACAAATTTCCGTCCGTGTAATCCTCTATATATTCGGCAACTTGCTTTGTGTGATTTGTGCAAGAAAAATAAGCAATCAAAATTTCGCTTGGCAAATATTCGTTAGTCAAAGGATTATCATTTTTCCCGCAAGCTGAAAAAGTAAATGTTCCAACAAAAACCAAAATGGATACCAAAAAATATTTTAAATATTTCATAAAATCCCCTTATTTTAAATTATTATAATGTTTTTCATCAACCGGCTCCAGCCATTCGTTTGACGTCTCTTCACCCGGCACTTCAATTGCAAGGTGTGAAAACCAACTATCCTTTGCCGCACCATGCCAATGTTTGACATTTGCCGGAATATTTACACAATCTCCTGGCTTAAGTTCTATGGCTTCCTTGCCAAACTCCTGATAATATCCTCTTCCTCCAACACAAATGAGAATTTGGCCGCCACCCTTTTTTGCACGATGAATATGCCAATTATTTCGGCATCTCGGCTCAAAGGTCACATTAAAAATACCTTGTTCTTTGCAAATTGGTGCAAGATAACTTTGTCCAACAAAATAATCTTTAAAGGCATCATTTGGACTTCCAATCGGAAAGAAAATTGTGTTTTGATAAATTTCTTTTTCTGTTTTGGCGTCAAATTTTTCATTCCAAATATCTTTGGCAAGTCTAAACACCGCCCACGCTTTTGGCCAACCAACATAAAAGGCACAATGTGTGATAATGGCTGCAATTTCTTTTTGGCTTACACCATTGTTTTTTGCATTTTGCAAGTGATATATCAGTGAACTATCTGTAATTCCAGATGACATAAGACCCACAACGGTGATAATACATCTTGTTTTAAGGTCAATGTCGCTATTGTTCCAATTCTCGCCAAAAAGCACATCATCATTGAAATGTGCAAAGTCGGGAGCAAAGTCCCCAAGTTGTTTTCTTCCTGCATCTTGTGTTATCTTTTTCATATTTTCTCCTTTTTAAAATTTATTTCCGCATTTGTCTCCAATCAAATTTAATAATTTTTGTAATTAAAATAAAATTTCGCATTTTACAATGGGTTTTTCTTGCTTTTGAAGTACAATTACATCTTTATCCGGCAAACTTATCTTATGAACGTCAAGAATATCATTTTCAAATGATTGATTTGTGTAAATAACTTCCATTTCCTTAACCATTTTTGTTTCTAACTGCTCAACCGAAAAGATGTTTAACATAAAACGCAAATATTCCAAATTGTTTGTATGATGGGACATATCAATGTTGGTGCTACGCACCCTAACCTCTTCGACAATAGGTAAGTTTTTATAGTCAAACTTGCAAAATTGAATGTCAACCAGTGGACTTTCTGCAAGCATTGATTCATCCACACCAACCGTGCTTAATTTTCTAATTCGCTGTGTAGCAATATCCAAAGCACATTCCTCAACACGGGCATAAAAGACAAGTTCCCCTTGCGGAGTCTTTGCAGCCACGTCAACATTCATTTTTGCAAGAGATTTGTAAGAAATAAAGCAATAAGTAACAAATTCCTCATTCCATCTCAATTTTCTAAAAATTTTAACTCTATTTTTGACAAACACCCAAAACGCATTATATTTCTCCTTTGCCGTTAGCCCATCTATTTTGAGTTCTCCCATCATTTCGGTTATTGCATCTTCAACCACTCGAAATATCCCCAAAACCGACAAACATTCATCTGCACCAGCCATTGATGCACTAACTTTTTGCTTTTTTGTATAAATCATAATTTTACCTCATTATTTTTCTCATATTCCAATGATTAAATTAAAAAACCATTTCATATTTGTAGTATTCAAAACCATAATTAGGTTTGCCTATGCCACAATTTTCAAAGCCTGCTTTTTCATACATTTTTATAGCAGATTTATTTTGCACGCAAACATGAAAATGCAATCCGTCTGCACCTCTGTTCTTTGCCTCTTCTATTAAAAGTTTCAAAAGTGATGCTCCAATTCCACGTCCCTGATAGTCGGGACTAACACAAATTCTCGCAATACCAAATCCGTTGTTTAATTTATGTTTCCAATCATCATCTTGGTTTTCATATTCACCCAAAAAGCTTACTGCAACTATTTTACCATTTAATTTCAAAACATACAAATTTTTATTTTTTATGTCAACACCAATTAACTGTTTGCTTGGATAACTTTTATCCCATGTTGTAAAGGTCTTTTTAATAACATTTTGATACAACTCGTAAATTTCATCAATATTTTCTTTTTCCGCTTTAGAGAGCACCAAATTCAATTTCATTGACATACATTCCTTTTATAAACTTTTTCCAAATTTATACGCTTCAAGCATATATTTTGAGTTGGCAGTCATGCTTGGTGTTCCGCAACCTTTGCCAAGTATCATACCTTGGTCTTTCATTTGCAAATATCTTACAAGTGTTTTGTAATGATTTTCAAGTGCGTCAAAAGTCCAGCTGTCACTATTCCAAGCAACAGAAATCAAAGCACTTTTTATATGTTTGTGAGTTAAGCTGCTGTTAAACGAGCAAAATCTATCAATTGCTGCTTTTAATTGTGCAGTCATTCCATAATAATAAAGTGGAGTTGCAAAAACTATCATATCCGAATTTAATATGCTTGCTTTCAAATTTTGCATATCATCTTTTTGAACGCAAGGCCCCTCGTATCCACAATGAACACACCCACTGCAACTTCCTATTTTTGCTTTTGTCACATCAAAAATTTCAATGTTATGCCCTGCGTCAGAAGCACCTTTTTCAAATTGTTTAACAAGCAATTTTGTAGAGCCATTTACATTAGGACTTCCAAACAAAACTATTATTTTCATAATTTTAAACTCTCCGCCCATGATTTCAATTCTTCTTTTGAATGGCGACCATTAAGCATTTTACCTGAAATTATATTTGTTGTTTTATCACAAGAAACTTTTAAATCTGTTGCCGTGTTTCCAAGCCCGCTTCCGCCGGAAGTTGCAAAAAGCACAATCGTTTTGCCCGAAAAATCATAACTCTCCAAAAAAGTATTTATAATTCTTGGTGCACTATACCACCAAATCGGAAAACCTAAAAACACGACATCATACTCTTTGACATTTTCAAGTCTGTTTTTAATTTGTGGTCGAGAAGATTTATCCGCCGTCTCCAAACTTGAACGACTTTTCTTGTCCATCCAATTTAAATCGGCGTCTGTGTAGGTCTCTTGTGGGACAATTTCAAATGTGTCCGCATCGATTGCGTTTGCAAGAACATTTGCAACCTGTTTTGTTGTGCCGCTGGCACTGAAATAAGCAACTAATTTTTTCATTTTAATCTCCTTTTTAATTTAATAAATTTTTTAAGCACATAAGACTAAGTTCATAAATAGTGTGGTATCTAAAATTAACGCCGGCATTTTTCATTGCTTCGCTTTGCTTTGGTGTGACTTTTGCATAAGGATAAATCCCATAGACAAATGGCAAAAAAGAATATAAAACTTCTTGTCTTTTCTCTTTCGTAAAAGTTGTAAACCTTTTAAAGCAATTTTCAAGTGCCAAAATACATTTTCCATAAACATCTTTAAATTGAGTCAATCTTTCCAATCTGCTGTTTTCCTCCATATCATAATTGTTCATCGACATGAGTTTGAGCAGCAACTCCCTTTCTTCAAGAGATTTAGCAAGAAGCTTTGTGAATTGTTCTTGTGAGAGTTTTGAGTTTTCATTTAAAATTGAATTTAAAGATTTTAGCCACATTTCATATTCTTGCTGCAATATGGCAAGGAAGATTTCTTCTTTGGTTTGAAAATAATTATAAATTGATGTTCTTGTAAAACTAACCTTATTTCCAATATCTTTAATTGTTATATCTTTAAAGCTCATGGTTTTATAAAGTTCTTTGCAGGCATTTATAATTTCTTCCTTTCTTTTGTCTGTTAATTGCTGTGACGCTCTTGGCATTTCAATTTCTCCTTTCACTATTCTGACACGATGTCATTATAATTATATTCTTATTCTGACACCATGTCAACCAAAATAACCCACTTTTGCAAAAATAATTTTTTTGCCAATCAATGAATTTAAATCGCATTTTTTAGTCTATTTGAGTAAAAGGAATTTAAGCCAAACAATGTTATTGCCCTTTAAAATGGGTTGTCCGGCAAAACACGACAAACTATATATTATGAAACGAAAATGGGTTAAAAATTAATATTATCACTCCTCTGTAATAAATAATCAATAAAAAAGACTTGATATTACACCAAGTCTTTTTTATCATTTCGAAAGTTTGCACCCTTAAAAGTTGTTTTTTCAACTTTAACATACAACTCGGTACATGCACAATATAAATTTATAAAACTTTCACAGTGCCATGTCCTTCTACTGATCGGCGTCTTCCTTAGTCACTTCTTTCAAAACCTTAATACGCATTTCCCCAGAAAGTAGCATGTCATCCGTTGTCACTTCTTTAAGATCAAAGTCAATGGCTTGTGGCTCGGTTTGCTCTAATCCAAGCATGTTTGCCACATCACCCAACAGATGTCTTGCGTATTTACCTTTCCTTTCTGATGTAATTTTTAACATCATTGGCGTTTTTTCAAAGCGTTTCGTGTTTCCGACATTTTTACCGCGATATTTTGTTTCAGCATAATCTTCAGGATTAAGTGCAAATGCTATACAAAGTTTTTTACCTTTAAATAGCATTGTGGCTACGGCTTCTCGTCCCTTATGCACACGCTGTTGATTAAATGAAATATCTGCTTTCATGTTTTTGAACGATGAAACTTCTTGCATGAACAAGCAATATGCTTTCTTGGTCTCTTCATCTGCAAGACGCAATTTCGCCATAAAACTTTTTGTATATTGAACTAAATATGTCTTATCAGCATATTGCTCGTCTACAAGGTCAAGCAGTAATTTTTCAACATCCGTCATATCTTTCACTGCAAGTTCTATGCCCGCATTAAACATGTTTTGATTGTTATCATCAGCCTCTGTGGTTGCAAATTCATCATCTGTTACATCATTTTCTTCAATTACGTTTTCAGACGCCTCTTCTTCCGAATCCTCTACAAAATCTTCTGTAACATTTTCATTCTCTGCAAGGTTATCTGTTGTTTGCTCAATGTTTTCCTCTTCAAACAAATTATTTTGATTATTATCATCGGTTTCTGGGGCTGCGACTTCGGCATCTGTTACATCACTTTCTTCAACAACGTTCTCAGATGCCTCTTCGTCCAAATCCTCTAAGAAATCTTCTGCACCATTTTTATCCTCTGCAGGAATATCTGTTGCTTGCTCTTCTTCCAGAGTTTTCTCCGCAAATCCTTCTACAATTTCTTGTTTATCTTTTTCATTATAAGTCAAGGTTGCAACAAAATCTGTCCCCTTTGAAATACGTTCCAATACACCATAAGTCACAAGCACGTGTCGCTCTTCAAATGGAATGCCTAGCTCTTCTTCCACCATGTTAAGTCTTGTGATAAGAGAACTACGCTCTTTTTCAAGCTGCCATTTTCTTAGCGTATTCCTAAGCACGAAGCATAGCACTATGTTTATAATAAGGAGTAACACCAAAAAGGCCGCAATACCTATTATAATATATAGTTGTGTTGAGCTTAACACCAAACCCGTGGTTTTTAACTGATTATCCATAAATTTCCTCCCTTATCATAAACGACGCTCTCTTCTACGCTTTTTAATTTTAATGCAATATCTTATCAAAAAGGCTAATAACACAAGTGCAATAAGTGATAATATACCACAAATTACATAGAAACCAATATTTCCGCCTTCAACGACCCACTCAATTTCAATTGGGCTATCAGTTCCGTCTGCCCATTCATAGTTTTCAACATCTTTTAATGTCACTTCCACTGTGTATGTGCCTGGAGCTGAAGTAGTGTTGTTTTGAATGCTCATTATCTCTGCATCAAAACCTTTTGGAATGTATTCGAGTTCTTGACCGTTTGCCACAAACTTAGTTGTCAAAGCAGCAGGTTTTTCTACTTTCTTGCGAGCAATATTCCAAACAACAAGTGCCACAGCTTCGTTGTTTTCATCTACGTTTGCTGATTTTGCCCAATAATAGTTTGTAGTGTCTATAAGATTTATACGAGCAATATAACTGCCAGCATTTTTCGCAAGTAATCTGACTACACCACCACTGGTGTTGATATTTTGTTCATACACTATCGTCATAGTTGCCGCATCAAGTCCAGAAACTACCGCTGAAAGAACTTCCCCTGAATATGTGTCATTTTTGTTTTCCCCTTCTGTTACTATTTCAATTGTTGGAACATTCAATTCAGCTTTTGAAATTGTAAACGAGATTGGTTGAGAATCAAAACGTGTGTAATTCTCGGTTTCAAGAACAGTTACACGCACATAGTAAACTCCAGCGTTTCCATTTATTGGAGCACTGTTTTCCCATCCGCCATCTCTTGAAGTTGAGTACATGAATATTGGCGTTCCAAATTGAACAGATGCAGATGGTTTATTTATTTGCTCATCATACTTGCCATATGTCCATCCAACAATGCTGATTGAACTTGTCAGAGAGTTCTCTGCTCTGGTTATTTCAAATTCGACTGTTGCAGTTATATCCTCAAGCCCAGTCCACTTATAGTTGTAAGCAATATTCTCAAGCAATGTGAGATTTATTGTATATTTTCCAGCATTTATCATATTGTTGTCATATGTAACTTGATAAATGTCTTTTGCAGTGATACCCCTGTAGTTGTTTGCATCTTGCAGCACTGGTTGCAAAGCACTGCCCGTATATTTCTGGCTGGCTGCCGTAATTTTGCTGCTGTCGATTGTTGCTTTTTCAATAATGAATGGCTGAGAATTTGAGGCGCTGACCAGAATATAGTTTTTACTATCCGAGCTTTGTGCTGTAACTGTATAGTTTCCTGCAAGCGTTGGCTTTTCTGTTGTGTGATTGATGTCCTCATGCGACCATGTTCCATCATTTGAAGTTCCGCTGTAATAGAATACAAGTGGAATATGACCAAGATGTTCAACTGCAAAGTCTGTAAAATTGCCACTAGACTGTTCCAGCAAAACTTTTGTAATTGTTGGATCTGTTATCTCTTCTCCATAAATGCCACCACCCGCTGAAATTTCAACACGGATGCGCAGAGCCTTGATTGTGTAAATGCCATCATAGAAAGTGATGTCATAGTTTTTGTTTGAATAGCCTGTTTGAACAATTGCGTATGTACCTGCATCCATATGTTCATTTGTTGCATCAGATTTAAGTTCAATTCCCAATCCTTCGATTGAGTCATTCTCAACTAATTTAGTATCATCTGCAAGAGTCAATTCAACATTTTCAAGACTTACTTCTTCAATGTGATATAACGATTCGGCATTTCCAATTTGAATGGAAATTTTCTTTGCTGTTACGTCAAGCTTACCTGTTCCGCTCACTATCTTATAATTCTTTGCTGTAAATCCAACAGTCT
>CANQHL010000032.1 GCA_947623775.1 uncultured Clostridia bacterium | reverse complement strand
AATGCCGGATTGCTTCTTCGTGGCGTACAAAGAAATGAAATCGAAAGAGGACAAGTACTTTGCAAACCAGGAACAATTCACCCACACACAAAGTTCACATCAGAAGTTTATGTTCTTAAGAAAGAAGAGGGTGGCCGTCATACACCATTCTTCAATGGATACAGACCACAATTCTATTTCAGAACAACAGACGTTACCGGTGTTGTTGAACTTGAAAAGGGCGTAGAGATGGTTATGCCTGGTGACCACGTTAAGATGACAATCACTCTTAACAAACCTGTTGCTTGCGAACAAGGACTTCGTTTCGCTATTCGTGAAGGTGGCAGAACAGTTGGTTCAGGTGTTGTTTCAACAATTATTGAATAAAACCATATTAAAAATTCAAAAAGATGTCGGTGCAAGTCGGCATCTTTTTTGATGTGTGGGTTTTTTAAGTGTATTGCTTACAATTGTTGTTTATATTTACTTTTTACAATTGTTGTTTGTTGTTTGCATGAAAATTAAAATTTGCATTTTGTTAAACCTATTGACAATTGATGAAATGAATTTTATAATATTTATATAGATAAGATAATCTTAGGAGGCAATTATGAGCAGTGTTTGGCAAGTGAATGGCATAGCATTTAGAGATAGGCTCATGGCAATTGAATATATAAACAAATATAAAAACTTTGAAAATGCTGGCACTTACAGCCCGGTTGAAACAGATGAAAACAAAGTTAATAAAGTTTACAGTTCTCTTGGAGAATTTGAAAAAAGCAATCCAGTGTCGGTTATTGATAGATTGAGAAGTGAAAGAGAGGCGGCAAAATTAAATTTGCAAGAGGAAATTAAATTGCCGGTAAAATTGACATTTTATCCATCAAACCACGATTATATAAGTTTTGATTTTTATGCACTTAGCAATGAGCGGGCATATGAATTTGTAAAATTGGCAGAAAAAACAATTAAAGAACAGCAAATTGACTTAAAATATGATAATTTTATGTTTGAAGTTGTAGTTCCTGATGGTCTTGAAGCCAAGTTGTACAATTTAAGTGTATCAGATTATAAGGCAATAAAAAACGCTATAAAAGAAAAAATAAATAAGATTGGCAAACTGACAGTTGAAATAGAAAAATCCTTAAAAATGTATGGCGTTCGAGACAAGGAAATAATGAAAGAAAACAAAGCATATAAAAAATTGCATGAAGAATTCCTAAAAAAATTGGAGAAATATTACACTGATATTTCAAGTAAAAATCAAAAATTGTTTAATTATATAAGAGAAAAAGATAGAGAATTAAGTTGAAGATGTCCGTTATCGGATATCTTTTTTTGTTTAATAATTAAAATTTTGCTTAAATATAATCAAATTTTGCTAAATTTTATTGAAAAATATTAAATTTTACTTTGAAACGTAATTTAGCGTATTTTTGAAATAAATTTTCACAATAATGCTAAAAACATTTAAAGTATATTGTTGAAAAACATTAATAGATTATTTAAGTGGTGAAAAACTTAAAAATTATCAAAAATACAATTTTCTATTTACTTTTTTTGGAATATGTGCTATCATAACAAGGTATTTAGAGGTAAAAATATGGGATTTATGGGAAATGTTTTTAAATTTTTAGGATTTGAGGGAGATAGCAAACCAAGCAAGTCTGCGAAAACTACAAAAACAAAAGCAACATACAAATTGAAAAATACAAATATGCGACCTGATCAAATAGATGGCATTCCTGTTTATTATCCCGAGAAAAAGGAACAAATAAAAGAGTTTTTAAACTTTGTAATGCAAAATCGTGCCGTAATTATATCTCTTGAATATTGCCCAAACGAAGATAATGCAAAATCAATTGAGTTTATAAGGGGATTTTGTTTCGGGGCAAATGCAAAATTTATACCATTGAATGATGAACGACAACTATATTTAGTTTTACCGGAGGGCATGGAAGTTGAGGGCTAAAATAAGAAAATTTCTTTCACCGATTATTGCAATTTCCATATGTGCAGGAATTTTGTTTCTTGACTTATTGACAAAAGGGTTGATAGTAAAACATGTTGTGCCAAATGTGGGGGATAGTGCAAAGGTGATACCTCCACTTATTAATTTTATATTTGTTAAAAACACGGGTGCTGCATGGGGAATTTTTGGTGGTAGACCGGTATTTTTGATAATATTTACAATAATTATACTATCACTGTTTATAACCTTTTATATTTTAAGAGTAAAAAAAGTGCAAGAACGTAGTTCAAAACTTCTTGCAATAAGCACCGGACTTATTGTGGGCGGCGCACTTGGAAATTTGATTGATAGGATTTTTTTAGGATATGTAAGGGATTTTATAAACTTTATGTTTATTGATTTCCCGGTGTTTAATTTTGCAGATATTGCCTTGACATTTGGTGTGATAATTTTTGTGATTTATTTTCTCTTCTATTATTCAAAAGAGGAAAATTCCAAAGAAAATCATGAAAAACCTCAAAAAAACGACGAAAAAACACCAAAAAACGATGAAAATATTGAAATTATTGATAATGAAAGTGGCAAAGATAATGTAGACGGAGAAAGTGATAATGAATAAGGGATGCTTTCAAGTTGACGACGACACACTTAGACTTGATAAACTTTTTGCCCTTCATTACAGTGATATGTCGAGGTCAAGAATTCAAAATTTGATTGATAGTGGCAATATTTTGGTGGACGGCAAACCGGCAAAAGCGGGACAAAAGTTAAAAATCGGTCAAGAAGTATCCTTTTGTTATGAAGAGCCAAAACCACTCAGCGTAGAGGCTGAAAATATTGAATTTGAAATAGTCTATGAAGATGATGATTTGATTGTTATAAACAAGCCGCAAGGGTTGGTTGTTCATCCATGTTCTTCCACAAAGAGTGGCACACTTGTAAATGGACTTTTATATAAAATTCAAAATTTGAGTGGAATAAATGGTGTTTTAAGACCGGGCATTGTGCATAGATTAGACAAAAACACGTCTGGACTTATGATTGTTGCAAAAAATGATTTTGCTCATAAAGAGTTGGCAAAAGAGATTGAAGAAAAGGTGGATTTTTCAAGAACATATATCGCTTTATGTGAAGGACATTTCAAGGAGCCAAAAGGGCGGATTGAAACATACATTGCAAGAGATGAAAAAGACCGAAAAAAGATGGCCGTATCATCAAAGGGGAAAACAGCCATCACAAATTACAATGTTTTGAAAATGTATGAGGGGTATGATTTGGTGGAGTTTCATCTTGAAACGGGTAGGACACACCAAATACGCGTGCATGCGAAATATCTAAATCATCCAATTGTCGGAGATGATGTATACGGAAAACCTGTAAAGGGGTTGAATGGTCAGCTTTTGCATTCATACAAACTTAGTTTTATTCATCCGACAAGCGGGGAAAAGATGTCTTTTGAGATAGATTTACCCGAATACTTTAAGAATTATTTAAAAAAATTGAAAGAAATATAATTATAAATTTAAAAACTTAATTATAACAATAGTTATAAACTTAATAAAATTGCAAACTTGATAAAAGTTAATTTTAAACTTAATGAAATTATTTATAAAAAATAAAAATTAATTATAACCATATTAAAAATTATTTAAAACATATAAATTAATTGTAAACATATAATAATAGACACAAAAATAATATAAAAGGCGGAAAAATAAAACTAAAAAACAAATTTTTCGCTTTTTACTTTTTTAATTAAAAATTTGTCAGAAGTTTATTTGGAAATTTAAGCAATCATAAATTTAGTAAGATTTTATTTGTGATTTAAATATATCCGAGAGCGATTATAAATAGTTTGCTCCCGCTTTTAGACTAATTAATTTTTGTTTACATTCTAACAAAAAATTCCGCATTTGCGGAATTTTTTTAATTTAATGTTTGAAACTCTGTAACGCCAATATGTTTCTTCTTTCTTTCGATTTCAATTAGGCTTGAAATCAAATCTCTCACCTTGTAAGGGTTTGCGATGTGACGTAGGTGGAATTGTGGAGAATGAGCATCATTACTTGAAATCTCCAAAGTTCCTGTTCTAAAAAGTCTATCACCGAGAGAAGCGATTAAGGTAACATCAAAGCATCTATAAACATTGATTTCATCGATAATGGCTGAAAGAAAACCCTTATGTCTGAAAAACTTAACCCATTCTCCTTCCTTTTTAACTATGTAATAGCGGTAGAAAGAAATTGGTAAGCCGAAGTGTCTTTTTCTGTCTTTCCAAATAACTTCACAGTCTTTATCAAATTTCATTAGTCCCTCCTAATAATTATAACTATTTATATTTTAGCAGTAAAAATGCCAAAAGTAAAGGGATTTTTAAAAATAATTTTATTTTTTTGAAAATGGCTTGAAAATGGGGAAAAGCGTAGGCTTTGGAAAGGGGAAAGTGCGGGGATGGAAGAAGAAGGGTAAAAATTGTTATTGACTTGGCAAAAAGGTTGAATTCAACTTTTTGTGCATGAGCGGGAAAGAAAAAGAGTTAAGATGTATTAAATCTCAACTCTTTATCATGCTGTTTTTAAAAATAGCATCTAATTTTTGGTAATCAAGCGGATTATTTGCCGCAGCCATTACCGCATGAGCCTAAAAGTATCAATAATAAGATTAATGTGCAGCAATCTAATCCACAACCGCCATTCCCATTACCGCAAAGGCATTGTAGGATTATAAGCCATAACAAGAGTGAGCAGCTGTCACAGCCTCCACCAAAACCGAAGCCGTTAGAGCAGCCTCCTCCACATGAGTTGTTAAAAAAGTTCATATGTTCCTCCTAAAAATTCTTATGTAATTTGAAAGGCATAAATTGTTTCCCTTTCACATTAACATACTACTCAAAAAGTGTATCAAATGTGCAAGCAAATTTTAAAACTTCGCAAAAAAATATAAATAAAACCATATTCGACAAAACAAGCCATACCTCGACAGCATAAAAGAAGGGGGTAGGCACAAAATATTTTTGTTTTTATTATGCAATTTTGTTGACTTAAAATTAAAAATGGTTTACAATTAATTGTTAGTAAATATATTAAGTAATTTAGGAGAACAAACATGGAAAAATCAAAAACTAAACGTAAGGGATTATTAAAGGGAGTGGCAGTAGGCTTTGCCTTTGTTTTGTGCAGTGCCTTTTTTCCTGTAAATGCGTTGATGGTTAAAGCGGCCGATTATAAAGGAGAGGACAACGTTGTTGCAAGCACCAAAACTTTAAGCGTTGGAGAAGAGCAAAACGGGAATGTTCAAACATGTGAAACACGCGTAAAGAAAGGCGAAACCGTAACAGTTCCTACCGCTGTTTATAAATATGGAACATCAAAAACTTTAGAGGTTAAGCACGGCGGAGAAAACTCTGCTGATGGAGGAAAAATAACCGCAAACGTAAAAGTTTTCTATCAAGCAACAAATGATGAAGTCGCAATAAAATCCGACAGCACATTTGAAGCGGATAGAATAGGTCGATATGTTATCGTTTATACAGTTGAGGATAAAACAGAAGAGACAAAACCTCAAACATACACCTATGAAATGGTTGTAATATGTGAGGCTAATGATGTAACATTTGAATTTGTCGCAAACAAGTCAAATATTATTCCTACTGTATATGATAGAGCTCTTGCAAACAAGAAAGACATTGTTTTGCCTATGCCAACTGTTAAAGATGAGGACGGCGAAGAAATTTTGACTGAAAACGACGACAAATATTACACAACCAACAAAAATGGGTTTACTGAACCATCAATAGAAGGCACAGCAAAGAAAAATGCCTTTGTTGAAGTTCGTCTTGCAAGCACGGTCGAAGTAGGAGCAGATGATTCTAGACATAACATTGAAATTAAAAGCAGAGATAATGGCGGAAAGACAGAATATTATATAGATGGAGATGATCTTGACTATGAAAGTTTGGACGGCAAGACATTCCAATTGATTTATTCATATTACACCATAAACACAGAGAGTAAACCTGTATTTATTGCGTCTATCACAAAATCATTCACTGTTGAACAGGATTATTATTTTACATCAGATGCAGAAGATAAGGAAAATGGATTGGAACTTACTCCAAACTGGTCTGCATCAACAACAGACTTAACAGCGGTTGTTGGTGTAGAGAGAGACCTTCCAAAAATCACCGCTACAACTTCAGCAGAAAATTCTCCAGCATCAGAAGCAGTTGAAGTTTACTATACAATCAAAGTGTTTATGAAAGGTGATAACGGCAAATATGATGTTGAAGTAACAAATGATAACACAAAAATTGACACAGATTTGTTAAAAGAAGGCAAATTTAAGTCAAAGGTTGAAGGTTCATTTAGATTTGTATATGAAGTTAAGGATTTCTACGACAACACAATCAATCAAACCAAGACAAGCTTTATTATTGACAATGTAAAAGACACTCGTGCCGCAAACGTTTATGTTTATGATGGAAAAGACACATCTTACAATGAAAAAGACAACTCTTATGTAAGTGTTGAAAACAAAATCAAAAACAGATCTGTAAACCGCAACATAATTCTCTATGCTGTAGGCGGAACAGACAACATGGTTGCAAAAGAAGATCTTAAATTAAGAAGAGAAATAAGAGATAACACAACTTTAAGCAAGTACATCATTGGTGATGATGAAGATGAGAGCATTTATAATTCATACAACCTTATTTTTGCCCCTAAGGTAGAATCAGGTGAACAAAATTTGGATAATGTATTGAAGCAAATCATCTTAGATAACTATGAATTAAGCAAACAAATGTTGCTTGCTGGAAAGAATACAAGCGATGTTAATGATATTAAGACATTCTTGAAAGACAATAGATTTTTGCTTGTAACAACAAAATTCAATCAAGGGGTTGGCGGTGAAAGTGACGTTATCGTTCCTGAATTAACCGAAAGTGATGAACAAGTAAGAGAAAAATTAATAAATAATTCTCAAAGTGGCGTTGGATATGCTTGGATTAAACCGCAAAGTGAAAACAGAGCAGATTTTGATGATGAGCCAAGCATTACACTTTACTACTATGCAAGTGATGGAATAAATTCTGAAACAAGAAAGTTGTATACAGTAAACCTTTCTTCAGGTTATAGTGACAACGAAACACCAACAGTGACATTCCCAACAGATTTGCAAGCAGCATATCTTCCAACAGATAAGATTGAATTCAATGTTGCTTCAGCAACAGATACTCAAGACACTCGTCTTGACACAGTTACAGCATACAGATTCCTCAGTGGAACAAAAGAGCCGGTTGAGTCTACACTTACTGCTGGAAGCTTTGAATATGTGATAGCAAAGAAAGAAAATGTCAACGACAAAGACAAAAATAAGTGGTATGTTACACAAGCAGATACAAACGGAGTTCTTAAAGGCACTGGCTGGTATCTTGATACAACTAAAACATCTTATACAATTGATTTATCAGATGAAAGAATTCCAACAACGGCAGAATATGTTGAAATTCTCGCATATGCAGTTGATGATGATGGAAATATAGGCTTCTTCAACAAGGTGGTTAAAATTGCAAGAGTTGTTGATGGAGATATGCCAACATTATATATGGTTGAAAATGCTCCAACGGCAACAGAAATTGAGGCACCTAAAGAAATTAATCTTCCTACACTGTATTTCAAAGATGCAGGTGTAAACTATATGTCTGCACAAGTCACCATATTAAGAATTGTTAAAGGTGAGGGTGATGAAGTAACTAAAACATATTTGCAAAACCTTAATATGTCAACTGAATTTGATGTATCAAGAGGAATATTCAAAGTTAATGCAGGATATTTCAGAGCATCAACAACAGGTGAATATCAGGTTGCAGTAACAGTTAAAGATGCTTCAAATCACAGCGTAACAACTTACTTTGTATACGATGTAAAAGGTGGTGCGGTTGAAGATGAACCTGAAATTGACAACATCACTTCTGATCCTGTAGACCTTGAACCAGGTGCACATTACTATCTTACTCCACCAACAATTTCAATCATCAAAGATGAAGAAAAATATGGATATGTTGGACTCGAAGATGGAGATGATGGCTATACTGCTACAAATTACACTACAACAGTTATTTCTGCAAACGCAGATTACACACTTGATCAATACTACTTCTCTGCATCACAGAGAGGCTTGTTCAAGATGAAATATAAAGTTTATATTCTTCGTTATGATAAGGAAATTTTTGCAGATAATGCCGCAGATGGAAAACTTTATTTAGATGAAACTGGGGCTTTAAGATATCAAAAGAGCAGCAAAAATTACTATGTGTATGTTGATAGAGACCAACAAAAGGTTGTTGTTCATGAAGATCCACTCGGAATTGATACAAGTAAGGACCTTGCGACATCAAATAGTTCTGAGTATAATAGTTTGATGAGTCACCTTAAATTATGGGTAAAAGAAAGCAAAGTAATCACAATCAATGTTGGCGGAGTTTCTGTTGATGTAACAATTGATGAAGATTATTACAATCGTTCATATGAAACCCTTGGAGAAAAAATTGAAATCATCAAACCTACAAGTATACAATACAATGGTGAGGGTTACAAAACAAACAACAAGGAATCAACAGTTGTAATCACTAAAACTGTAAAAGGCTCAACCACAACACTTGCAAGTCTTAACTTTGAAGAGTGGAGCAGCGTTCTTACCGAGAAGAACAACGAAGATTTTGAAATAAGCGATGACAACACACGTGACAACAAAGTTGTGCTTAAACTTGTTTCAAATGGTGTATATCACATTAAATATTCAATCCAAGCACAAGACCGCACAGGAAACAATGTTGGAGAACCAAAAGTGCTTGAATATGATATTAAAAATGGTGATACAGTTCCTCCAAAACTTACGCTTGGCAAAGACTTAACTCAAGCACAATACAAAGTTGGAGACAAAATGGTGTTGAACCTTGAAGCATTGACAATGTCTGATACAATAACTCAAGACCGTGATCAACTTCTTTCAACATTAAGAGTTTCAATCGCAAATACCACTCTCAACGAAAGCAGTACACAAATTTATAATTCTGCCGATGAAGATGGAAAATATTTGTTTGAGAAAGAATTGGAGCAAGCAGGAACTTATCAATTGACAATTTCTGTTAAAGATGAAGCAGGAAATGAAACGTCAAGAACTTACAGTTTTGAAGTTACAACAGACGAGAAATCAGCTGTTAACGTAACTGAAGTTATGGGTGGAGTTCTTATTGGCCTTTCAGTTGCAATCCTTGCAGGTGTTGTAATTTACTTCGTTGTTTCTAAGGTAAAACTTGATAAAAAGGAAAAACGTTATAAAGAATAACATTAAATCTTAAATATGCAAAAATGAGTTTGGCATTTTGCCAATCTCATTTTTTATTTATTGGCACGACAAAAAACGCTTTTTATTTAAAGTAATTTATTGTAAATCAAACTTTTTTCTTGACTTTTTATAAGAATTGTGATATATTATCTAGGTATCCGCATGTGTAGGGTTCATAAAGTCCGAAAGGCACCCGTTAAACAGCGAGTTTGGTTAGAGGAGGTAAAATATGTTTGCTATTGTTCAATGTGGTGGAAAGCAGTACAGAGTAGCACCCGATGATGTTATCAGCGTTGAAAAACTCAATAACGCAGTTGGTGATAAAGTTACTTTAAATGTAATGCTCATCGGTGATAATGGCTCTGTTGTGGCAGGCAATCCTTTCGTTAGTGTGCTGTATGTAAAGCCGAAGTTGTTGCTCACGGAAAAGGTGACAAAATCGTTGTTTTCAAATATAAGCCAAAGAAGAATGAGAGAAAGAAACAAGGTCACAGACAACCATTCACTCAATTAAAGATATTGTCAATTAAAAAGTAAGGTAAAAATGACAAAGATTACTTTTTATAAAAGGAACAATCAATATATTGGCTTTGAGGTGAACGGACATACGGGCAAAGATGAATATGGCAAAGATTTGCTATGTGCTCAAATTTCAACTGTTGCACAACTTGCAATTGTTGGAGCGGATTTATTAAAAATAAATTACTTTCGCGAAATAAGTGATGGTTACTTAAAGATAATGATTGAGGACAGCAAAGATTTTCAAAAAGAAGTACAATTTCTATTTAAAACCTGTATGGAATCATTTAAGTCAATAATTATTGATGAAAAAAAATTTGCAAAATTGGAGGTAAAAAATGTTTAAGTTTAATGCTCAACTTTTTGCTCATAAAAAGGGTGGTGGTAGTTCTAAAAACGGCCGTGAATCTCATAGCAAACGTCTTGGAGTAAAGGCATATGGCGGCGAGGTTGTTACTGCTGGCTCTATAATTGTAAGACAAAGAGGAACAAAAATTTATCCTGGCACAAATGTAGGAATGGGAAAAGATTACACCCTTTTTGCTACTTGTGACGGCAAGGTTAAGTTTGGTGAATCAAACGGCAAAAAGATTGTTTCTGTTGAGAACAACTAAAATGCAACAAAAGACGATAAAAATGTCGTCTTTTTTTAATAATTTAAGTTAATTATTGAAATTGTTGTTGAAATAGTGTATAATTGAATTATGAAATATGAAGTTGGCAATGATTACATAAAAGTATTTTCAAAAAGTCAGTTTAATCCCGTTCATATTCTTGAATGTGGTCAAATTTTTTGTTATACGTGTGAGAATAATGTGTACAAAGTTTTTCCAGATTCGCAGTATGCCGAGATAGAAGAAAAAGAAGATTTTTATCTGATAAAAACGAAAAAACCACTATTTTTTGTGCATTTTTTCGATTTAGAACGCGATTATGATGAAATTAAAGAGAAATTATTAAAATTGAATATTATGAAAACACCTATAAGTTTTGGTGGTGGCATAAGAATTTTAAATCAAGATTTATTTGAAATTTTGATTTCTTTTATCATTTCCGCAAATAATAATATAAAAAGAATTAAACTTATTCTTAGCAATTTAAGAAGAAATTTAGGTGAAAAAATTGCTGAAAATATTTATTCTTTTCCGACATATGAAAAACTACTTGAACAAGATGAAGAATTTTTTAAAAGAATGGGTGCCGGTTATCGCGCAGGCTATCTTGTAAAAGTGCTACATGAAATAACACCAGTCTTGCTAGATGAGTGGAAAACTCTAGACTCTCAGACACTACGCAAAAAACTGCTTAATCTATGTGGCGTCGGACCAAAAGTTGCGGATTGCATCATGTTGTTTGGCTATCATAGAGGCGATGTTTTTCCGGTTGACACGTGGATAAAACAAATGTATTGTTATTTCTATGAAAATTTGGAGAACCGAGAGCAAATAAGGGAAAATCTCTTGAGAGAATTCGGTGACCTTTCCGGTTATGCTCAACAATATCTCTTCTATTACTCCAGAGAAAAATTAAAAAAAATATAGAAAAGGTATATTTTATTTAAAAGTTATTTACAATTCATCTAAAATGTGGTACAATTAAATTGATAAGGGGGTAATATGTCTTATTTATCACTATTAAATTTTGGAACTTCAAGCATAGTATTAGTTTCAGTTTTTGGCGCAATCTTCCTGGCCGGCATAATTTATCTGTGTTTTGTTCCGTTAAAATGCTATTTTACTGCAATTTTCTCAGGAATTTACATCCCGTCGTTTAAATTAATTGGAATTAAAAACAGAAAATTGAATGTAAATGAATTTGTAAACGCCTTTATAATGGCAAAAAAGTCAAATTTAAATTTAAGTTTTCATGATATTGAAAATCTTATGCTTTCAGGCGGAAACGCTGTGGAAGTAATAAAGGCAATCAACCTTGCAGGAAGTTCAAACTTAAAACTTGATTTCCCACTTGCTAGTGCGATTGAACTTGCATCACACTCAATTATGCAAATTGTCCATGATAGTATAAATTCCAACGTTGTAATGGTTGAGGGTATTGGTGCTTTTACACAAGATGATATTGAAATAATCGCCAAGGCAAGGGTTTCGGTGAAGATTAAACTTGACAAATATCTCAGCGGATTAGGTCTTGATGATTTAAAAGGCACAATCAGTGCTTGGATTATGGAAAACATTGCCAAAACCAAAAATTACAAAGATATTCTGAAAGAACCAAACAAATGCCTGCTTTCAAACCTTGATTTGCGTGTTGTAACACAAAAATCCATGTTTAATGTTGTTGATATAAATATTGCAAGTTTGGAGCTTGGCCGTGATTTAAATGTTGAAAGAGAATTGAAATCAGCAGAAAAAGAGAAAGTTTTTGCCCAAATAGAGGCTGAAAGAAGAAAGAATGCTGAGGAAATAAGAGAATTAAAGATGAGAACAAAAACCGAAGAAATGAAGTCGGCGGTTCTCGAAGCAGAGGCTGATGTTCCAAGAGCAATCTCACAAGCAATAAAAGAGGGACGCTTCTCTGTAATGGATTATTATAAACTTATGAATCTTCAAGCTGACACGGCGATGAGACGTGCTATAATCAACGACAACAACAATCCTAATCGTCCTGGTGGAGGCGATTCCGATGATGAGGGAGACTTCTTTTAATGGGAACTAAAACAATCTTAATCTTGATTGCGGTTGGCGTGGTTGCTATCATAGTTATTGCACTTGTGTTTTTCATGTTGTCCAATCAAAAAAAGAAAAAATTGTTGATGGACAATCTTGATAAAATAAAGAAAGAAAAACAATTGCAGAATACGGGGAGTGTCACCTACACAAACACTGCACAAGGTGAAATTTCTTCCAAGGAAAAAATTTCAGAACAAATAGAACATCCAATGCCGGAAATGCAAGAAAATGTGCAAGATCAGATGCAAGAAGAAGATATGTATAACAGACGTGAAGAGCGATATGATATGCCATATCCAAGAATGCCAGACAGACAATTTACAAATTCAGGGGAAAACCAAATTGACCGAGATAAGGAATTTGATGATTTTCTGAATGAGCACGCATATTCAAGAAAAATTTTTGATAAAACACTACTAGACAAGATTAGAGAGATGCCACCGGAAATGAAAGCGATGTTATTGGGTAGTATTTTTGATAAATTTAGAGACGACAAGTAAAAGTACGCAAAATAAAGCGTACTTTTATTTTATAGAAATAACCAAGAGGAATAGGTAAGTACGCAAAATAAAGCGTACTTTTTGTTTTATAAAATAATCAGACGAAATAGGTAAGTACGCAAAATAAAGCGTACTTTTTGTTTTACAAAATAACCAAGCGGAATAGGTAAGTACGCAAAATA
>CANQHL010000031.1 GCA_947623775.1 uncultured Clostridia bacterium | reverse complement strand
TTAAATGTTAAATCACCAGTTGATTTTCCGTTAATTTCAAAGTTTATCATAAGTCTGTCTTTATTTGCGACACTCAACTCTTGATAATTTGGAGTAAATGAAACTGTGTGTTTAACAAGAGATGATTCGCCGGCAATGGAAACTGTTATATCACTTAAAGTGTTCACGTCGGCTTTATAACGATTTACATATAGTATATCATCATAGTCCAAAAATGTAAGTTCGCCCACAGCGTCACTTTCTTTGTCACTTTGAAATTCAATTTTCATAGTGTTTTGGTCGTAGAAGTAGTGAGGCAAAAATTCAAAATAAATTGTATTGTTGGATTCGGATAATTCAAGTGGGTTGTCACCGAGGTTGGTATAAATTTTATCTATCCCATAATCTGAGAGGTTTGTGGGAATATGTAGTTGCATCTCTGTCCCCCCCCCCATCTTTACCACATGATGCGAGCAGGAGACCGCCGCTGAAAAGTAAAACAAAGAAAGCAAAAAAACTCAATAATTTTTTCATAATAAACTCCTTATTATCAATATATCATAGTTTAATGATATTTGCAAGCACTTTTTTGAAGTACTTTTACTTTTTTTTGATTAAATTTGATTTAAAATGAACGTTACAAATGCAGTGATGTTTGTTGATTTTATGTGTTTAAAAAATGTGAGTTGTTTAAAAAGTCAAAAAACATCAAAATTTCATTTTTTTAGTGAAAAATTGACTAAATTTTGCAAGAAAAATGATAATTTCTTTCAATTATCAAAAAATAACAGTATTTCTAATTGCTAAATTGCGAAATAATTTTGCGTCAATTATCAAAAGGGAAGTATTTTATGATTGTTAAAAACATGAGATAATTTTGCTTTAATTATCACATAAAGAAAGTGATTTTATTTGATTTCTAAATTTTTGAAATATTTTTTAACCGCTTGAAAAAAGTGATTTTTATCTATCGCCAAAGGAAAAAACTTGCACTAATTTTCAAAATTTTCATGTAAATATGATATGCAATATGGCTTTTCTTTTATTGAGTTTAGTGTTATGCCATTTGACACGCATTGTCCATTGTGGTTGAAAAGGCAATTTGCTTTACACTTAATCTCCAGCGTTTTCGAGTCGCGTTGCGGTGCGTATGATGGCTTTTCGGTGAATAAATTTTTTGTTACGTCTTGAACATCTTCTTTAAGCGGGTCTTTTTCAAAACTTGTGCAAACAACCTCTTCATCAACAAGCACGGCATTTGCTTTACATGTGAAACGGTCGTTGTATTTGCAAAGTGCTTTTCTACATCTTATATCCATGTCAACCTCTCGGCAAAATTATTGACAATCACAATAAAATTTAAACATAAAAGCCGATAGATATTGACTTTTTGTAAGTTTTATTGTAAAATAAAAAGGTAAGGAGCGTAAATGAAAGTATTATTATTGACTGATGTGCGTGGAACAGGCAAAAAAGGTGAAATAAAAGATGTTGCCGATGGCTACGCAAACAACTTCTTGATAAAAACGGGAAAGGCACGCAAGGCGGATAATGAAGCCATGAGCGAAAACAAAAATAAACAAGCCGCAAAAGATTATCATAAAGAAATGGAAAAACAAGCGGCTCAGCAACTTGGCAAATCCTTGGCTGGCAAAACATTAACCTTAAAAATCAAATGTGGCGAAAATGGTAAAACGTTCGGTTCGGTCACTTCAAAAGAGGTCGCAGACGAACTTGCCCGCCAAGGTTATGAAATTGAAAAACGCAAAATCGATATGCAACCACAAAAAACAGTCGGTATGGTGGCGGTTAATGTAAAACTCCACCCAGAAGTTAACGTGAAAATCAATGTCAATATTATACCGGAATAAAAGGAGATTTTAAAAATGGGAAAATATGTACCAAAACCATTACGCGTTGAAACAAACCCAGTAAAACTTGACGATCAACTTAAATTTTATATTAGAACAGGCAACTCTGTTATGCTGCACGGACCAAGCGGCGTAGGTAAAAGCAGACGTGTGCTTGACGTTGACCCAGACAGCGTTATGATCCAACTCCGTGATGGCATTTTGCCAGAAGAAATAATTGGTAAAACGGCGTTTGACGGCAAAAATACTCATTGGATTGAGCCAACTTGGTATACTAGAATAAAGAAAATATGCGAGGAAGACCCAAAGCATAATCACGTGCTTTTTATCGATGAACTTACAAATGTTCGTCCGTATGAACAAAGTCTTGTATACAACATTGTTCTTGAACATTCAATTGAGGGAAATAAGGGCAAATTGCCTGATAATTGCGTTGTTATTGCAGCCGGCAACTCACCTGAAGAATCAGAGGCAGCATACAATATGCCAGAGCCACTTTTCAGAAGATTTGTTGGCCATATATATCTTACCCCTGATGTGCGAAGTTTTGTTGAGTGGGGAAGCAAATTGAAGAATGGCAGGCCACGTATACACCCTCTTGTAAGCGCTTTTGTTTCTGAGTTTGATCAAGAGGTGTTCTATACAAGTTATGATAAAGAGGGTGCAAACGAATTTGCAATAGACCCTCGTGGTTGGGAACAAGTTTCAAATATAATTTATGAAAACAATGAAGTTGTCCAACTTGAACTTTTGGCAAGCAAGATGGGCAAGATGAATGCCGATATGTTTTTAAGATTTGCAAGAAATGTTTCCATAACTCCTGATCAAATCATTTCAGGAAACTACCAAGAAAGATTTCTTCCAACTTCTTCAAATGGAAAACATGCACTTGTTTGCACACTGCGAAATGTGGATAAAAAGGATAGACCAGCTGCACTTAGTTTTGTAAAAAGAAATTGCGAAAAGAAAGAAGCGGCAATACTTCAATCATTATGGGATGAAGATGATCAAGAACTTGCCGAGCAAAATGGTGCAGAAGATGAAAATTTTGTTGGATAACAAAATCTTTCAAACGGGAAAACATTATAGCAATTTATTGGATTATACTTTGCTATAATAAATCGGAAAATATAAAAAATCTCCTATAAGCATGTAGGAGATTTTTTTATAAAAAGTTAAGATTTAGTTTACGGAAAAGTTAAAAAATTTGTGTGTTTTGTATTTTTGATGCAAATTTGCATTTTTTCGCATTTTTATTGTAAATTTATGATTTTTTAGGTTTTTTAGCGTTTTTTTTGTGGTTTTTTACATTTTTATTGTGTATTATTTGTTTTGTAGCATATTTCTATTACTCATTTTTGAAATGCGACACGTGGTTTGTAAATTGTATTTTGGACAGTTTGATTTTTTATCCAAATTTTTATTTTTTTTATTTTTTATTTTCGATTAATTTTAAAAACTTTATTTATTTTTTGTTTTGCAAGTTTTTAATTTGCTCTGCTTAAATTTTTTTATTTGATTTTGCTTTTATTTTTTGGAGTGCCTCTGCCGCCGCTTCATTTCCTTTATTTTTTAATTCTTTAAGTTCCTCGACGGCGCTTCTATTCCCTTGTGCAGCAGACTTTTCAAACCAATATATTGCCTTATTAACATCAGTTGTAACACCATAATTACCTCTTACCAAAATTTTACCGATTTCACATTGTCCCTCTGGATCATTTAATTCTGCTGCTTTTTGATACCAATAGACTGTTTTTTTATGGTCGTCCGCGTTAAAGCTGTAAGGAGGATGATGAAAATAAGCGACGGAGCACATCGCAGGCGTGTAACCTGCATTTGCCGATTTTTCATAATATTCCATGGCTTTTCTAGTGTCGCCTTTTACAGCCTGCCCCCAATGATACATACGGCCTAAATAATAAAGTGCCACAGGGTTGTCGTGTTCGGCAATTGACTGAAAAAGTTCAAACGCATCTTTGTATTTCTGATTTTTATAGAGGTCAAGTGCTTTTTCAAGAATTTCCTTATCTTGTGTGTAAAGAGTGGCATCTTCTTTCTTTTTTGTTTCTTTTTCTGCTTCCTGTTTTAAATTTTCTTCCATTTTCTTTTTGTTTTCTTTTTCTGCCTGCTTTTTGTCGGCAAAATAACTTTCGCGAGCCTTAATATAATTATCGAAATCGGCATTATTAATGTTTCCCTCGCCAATTTTGACGACAATGTTTATATCTTTTTCAATTTGGTCGCCCTCGAATTCAGAAAAATCTTTGCTATGGACACGCAGCATGGCAATATATCCATCTACTTGATCATAGTGTTTGTCAATATATTCCCTAACAAGCGTTTCTGCCTCATCAAACTCACCTCTTATGCACAGCACTTTTGCGTGTTTTAACTCTTCTGCAATTTCTGTGGATTTTGTTTGTTTTACTTTCACCATATCGGCAAAACCCTTATAATCATCATAGTCTTGAGTGTCGTCTGAAAAATCAAAAAGCGGTTTTTCTTTTGTCTCGCCGCCAAGTTTATAACCGCATTCTGGACAAAATTTGTATTCTTTGTCAAACTTAAAGCCACATTCTGGGCAAAATTTAAAATTACTCATATTTTCTCCTAAAAACAAAATTTATTAAATCAGCTTTCTCACGCGCTCAATTGCTTCTTTGGTTTCTTTGTCGGTTTTTGGACAATGGTTGTAACATTCTAAGGCTTTAGCATAATCTTTTTTATGCTCATAAGTTCTACCCATACAAAACCATGAAAAAGTGCTTTTGCTATTCCATTCGAGATTTTGTTTATACCACTTTATAGCCTCATCATATTGTCCAAGAGATTCATATGTCAAGGCTAAAACAAAGGAATCTTTTGCCTTTGGTGCACATTCGTTTAATAGTTCAAGTGCTTTTTGCAAATCTGTTTTTGTGCCCCAACCATAATAATAACATCGTCCCAAAGCAAGTTGTGCTTCCACGTGACCCTGTTTAGCCGCTTTTTCCAACCATTTAACGCGGTGTGAATCTTGAAGTTGCCAATTCAGTATAATTTTATATTGTGCCTCGGCAACACCTCGTTCTGCATACTTTTTCAAAACTTCATAGGCTTTTTGCTTTTGCGTCCCGCCGATACCCCAATATTTATCCATTTTTTTGATTGCCGCTTGCAACTCCTTGGTTTCGTTTGGAGTGAGGGTTACATTTTGCACGGTGTTTGTCGCTTTTGTTTTTGAGGATTTTGCGGTTTTCTCTTCTTTTTGCTTTTGCTCCTTTTTCTTTTCCTCGGCTTTGCGGTTTTCTTCCTCTACCCTCTTTTTTTCCTCTTCTAATTTACGCTTTTCTTCCTCAGCCTTTCTTTTTTCCTCAGCGGCTTTTTTCTTTTCCTCTTCTCGTTTCTTTGCCTGCTCTTCCTTTACTTTTTTATCTGCCAAATAATCCTCGCGGGCTTTAAGATAATCTTTATAATCATCATCGTCAACTCCGCCTTTGCCAAGTTTTGTGATGATTTTTATATCTTTTTCAATTTGTTCACCCTCGAATTCAGAAAAATCTTTGCTATGGACACGTAAGAGAGTTATGTAGCCCTCAACGTTGTCGTAATATTTGTCAATATATGCTTGCGTCAATTTTTCTGCTTCCTCAAACTCTCCGCGTAGGCATAAAACTGTTGCCCGTCTCAGCGGTTCGGCATCAATTTGTGACCCTTGTTTTGCTTTCACCATATCGGCAAAACCCTTATAATCATCATAGTCTTGAGTGTCGTCTGAAAAATCGAAAAGTGGTTTTTCTTCTGTCACACTGCCACCAAGTTTATAACCGCATTCTGGACAAAATTTGTATTCTTTGTCAAACTTAAAGCCACACTCTGGGCAAAATTTAAAATTACTCATATTTTCTCCTTTAAATTGATAAAAATTATAGATATAGATTTTTATAATTTTCTAAAATAGTTATTATATTTTGCAATCTTTTATCCAATTCTCTTTCTTTTTCGAGAGTTTTGTCAATAATATGATAGGAATTTTCAAAATTATGCAAAGATTTCAACATGTTGTCCAATTTGTCTGTGACTGAAATAAGGTAATTTCTAAAATTTTCTGCTTGCTTATTATTCCAGTTGCATTTATCGAGAACATCTTCAATCTCTTTAATCATGGACTTGTATGTTTTTAATTTTGTTTCACCGTCAAGCAGCAAGTCGTCAATAGATGAAAAAGTGCTGTGCCTAAGTTGTTCGAGTTCATAATCAAGACTTTTATTTTGCTCTTTGAACTTTTCAACAGCGGCTTTTGAGGCATTTATTTTCATTTTTGTCCTCCCTGCTTAATGTTTTCAAGTTTTTCTTCATCGGCAAATTCATTTATGGAATCAAGCGTTTCTTCTATGCTTGCAATTTTTTCAGCCATCATAAGAAAATTTTCACATTTTCTGAGAAGTTCTTCGGTGTAGGCAATAAAAGATGCACCAACATCATCGTCCCAATTGCCACCGTGAACCTCATTTTTTAAAAAATAATCCATTGCCTTTGCCCGCTCATAAACGGAAGAGGCATACTGTTTTAAAGACCCTGTTATCATCATATTGACCTACCCATTACCCATAATACTTACATTTCATATACATTTCGGCTATTTCTTCAACATTATTCAAAAAAACACGTCCTTTTTGCAATTTTTCCTGAGCATCTCTAATTTTCCCGATAACCCTTCTTACAACCTCTTCGGCCTGCAAAAAGTTTTGAGAAGTGAAATCTCTTGAAACCATCTGCATATTGGATTTAAGTTGATTTGCAAGCATCTCAATTTCATTTAAAGAGCGGTCTAGTTTGCGCCTGCTTGACGAAAGGGCATCGGGCTTTAATGCCATATCATTAAATTTCATACTATATTCCCTTTAATTCGCGTTCCTCGATTTTGTCTGCACAATCATACAAAACGGCTGTATCTTTCACAAGATTTTCTGTAAGGTCGCTCATAAAACTTTCAAAATTTCTGTATTGCGTATCATTCCAACTTCCGTTGAGTTGCAATGTTTCGTTCATCATTTTAGTTGCCTCTTCTTTTACGATGTCGGCAAAATATCTTATATCGTCAACAAGGTTTTTTACAACTTGTTTATTGGCTTTTCCGCTGTTTAGTGACATAATTCCCTCCTTTTACCACTCACGCCACGCCTTTTTTAATTTTTCGGCAAAATCGTTCACCGACAAGGCGAGTTCTTTAAGTTCAACTCCGGCATCACCTAAAGTTTGAATATATTTTTTTATTATCTCCTTTGCACGAAGCAAGTTTTCAGATGTGAAATCTCTTTCAGCAACTCCGATGTTTCTCTCCATAAGAAGAGCATTTTGCTCCAAATTTGAGATTTTTTTCAAAATTTCATCAACTGTTTGAAATATTGCTTGCAACGAGCCTACATCATATTCTTCTATATCATCATTAATTTTCATTCAAAACCTCCTCAATTTTCATTCAAAATTTCATTAATTTTTGCTTTATCGTTGTTGTTATAATGGAAAAATCTCACTTTTTCAAAAGGTTGATTGCTTTCAGAGAAAAGCGATATGCTGCTTGGACAATTTGCACCTAACTTTTTGTGGTGATAAATTCCCTCAGCCAAATTTTCCATATACGGATTAAATACATAGTGAAAAATTTTGTTTTTAACATAACTTGCCCCGTTTGCCCGTCTCGGGAACATATCAGGATTTATTGAAAAACAAATATAGAAATTGTTTACAAGGCTTGCGTCTTTAAGCATTTGCATAAAAGTTGTTTGCCCCTCAACTTCTTCATTTGAGGTTTGCTGTTCTCGCATAGCCCGTAAACTTACATATCCATCACTCGGAGCCATTGCCCCTCCTCCGCCCTTTCTATCTTCCATAAAATCTCTTATCATATGCAGGCTGTGAACAATCACAAAATACGGCTGGAAATTTTCACGTCTGTTTTCAATTCTCATTTTTAATTCTTTATTTGCTTTTGCGAGCATGTTTAGATATTCTTTGCCTGTATAACTTTCCACATTTTCGCACTCCCCGAACATATCATTCAAAAGAAGCGAATCTGATTCATCAACAAGCAATATTTTTGCTTTTATTTTCAGTGCATAAAGCATAATGGAAAGAAGATGGTCAGTTTGAATGTCGTTATCATCTCCGCTAACCATAAGGGAAGCACTATTTTTATTGAATGGCACCGATACAATTTTATGATCGTAATAACTTATGCCAATTGGAGCGCCATCGGTTAAATCATTATAAATTTCATTTTTAACGTCTACAAAATTCAAAGGGCTATCGTCACCGACAATAACGGTGTCAATTGGATAAGTCGAATATCTTTCCCTTACTTTTTCGGCAAAATCATTCATTTTGGATGCGTGATAGGAACATCGAAGTTTTTTCACGCTTTCGCCGGCATCGTAACTAACCATTGCCACACCGATTTTACCCGAACATTCGGTTTTTACTTTCATAGCATTTTGCCTGTTGAAAACGGCTTCTGCATGTTCTATGTTTGCAACGTCAAAACAAAACCTGCCGGAAATAAAGTCACCGACACAATTCATTATTTTTCTATCTGCACTTTGCGATGCAATCACAAGGTGAATTCCCGCCGACCTTGCTTCCTTAACAATTTGTCTGCAATAATCAGAAAGCCTTTGCGTTCTTTCACTATCACCATCATCATTGAAAATGGCGTGAAATTCATCAATGGAAACAATAATTCTTGGCAAATGCTTTTGACCATTTGCATCTTGCATTTTGTTGTATTCAACCAAATTTTGGCAACCACATTTAATAAACAGATTGTTTCGTCTTGTTTTTTCTTTTAAAACGGTTTTTAAAATAATTTCCGCTTCTTCTTGCTTGCTTTTTTGTGCAACAAGTTTTATATGCGGCATTTTTGCACTTCCAATATAAGGAGCGGAAGAAACGCCATCTTTGAAGTCTATCAAATAAAAAGTCAAGTCGTCTGGTGAATATTTCATGCTTCCGTTTATTATAAGACTGTCAATAATGGAGGATTTTCCGCATCCGGGTTTGCCTATAATCATATATGCAACCGGTTTTCCGTCACTACCGGCAACTGCAAAATCCATTGTAAAAATTTTGTCGTCAACCTTACCTATTGGCACGGAAATTTCATTGACAACCTCATTGCCCTCAAGTTTATCTTTTCCGAAATTTACATCTTCATAGGTTACAATTCCTCTGTTTTTGGCTTTAATTTTTTTGAGCGGCTCAAACAGTTTTACCATTGTCTCTGTGTCGATTGTTAAACTTAAATATTCCTCATCATTTGCAATTAATTTGTCTCCCACAATTTCCACGGATAAATCGCAATATTTTTCCGGATTGGTCAGGGAAGTTGTTGAGTTTATCATTAAACTTCCCGATGAATTGACCACAACAAAGTATATCCCATACTTTCGAGCATAGGAAAACAAATATTCAAGATTGTTGCAATTTTCAAACCCGTCTGGGTAATTTCTCAAGAAAACCAAAATAGGATATATCACATTGTCGGGGCTTTCGTTGTTGTATTCCATGGCGGAATTTGCAAGCGAGTTGCTTAAAGTAAAAGTGCGTTCCTCACTGCAAAGATTGTATAGCCTTGTCAGTGCATCTGCAATTTCTGAGGAATATTTTTCATTATTTCCCCCAAAATACTTCGTTTTTTCGTAAAAAAAGTCCTCTCCCGTCAAATTTTTCATTCGCGTCAAGAAGAGATTGGTGTCGTCGTCAATTTTGAGTGAGCAGTACATCACCTTGCTTGACGCCTTTGGAAAAGAATATAAAAATTTTAAAATTATTGAGTTTAAAAAACTATCCAGATGCTCTTGATCGGCATTTTCGGCTTTAATATACAAAAGTCCTTTGCTTAAATTCCAATTTAAAACATTGCCTTGTTTTTTTGAAAACCCGATTGGCATCAAGATGTTGTCGGAGTATTTTTCCGGCATAGATAAATTTGACAAAGCACTCAACGTGTCGTTTAGTTTTTCATTGTCAAGTTGCATGAAATTGTCGATGTTGTCGAGAATTGCATAAATTGTGTTTAACGATTTTCCGATTTCGGCCAAGTATCTTGGAGAAATACCCTCTTTAAGCATGTATTTTAGACAATAATCAATCCTTTTAAATTGTTCATAGCAGACAATTTTGTAAGATTTTTCGTCAAAATCAAAAGGTGCAATAGGATTTTTAAAAACCACCTTTCCATTTTTTAGAATAAGAAGCCCGTCACTCAACTGAATAAGGTTGCGTAAAGCGGGGCTTATTTTTTTGATAAAATTTTTAATTTCAGCCACAAAATCATTTTCCATTTATTACTCCAGACCTTAACAATATCTTATAAATATATTTTATAATATTTATAAAAGTAAAGTCAATTGATTTAAATGGATAAAAACATTTGTATGTGCCTTAGGCACTTTTTAATCACTGCGTGTGCCTTATGCACTTTTTGTTCACTGCGTGCGTCTTAGACGCTTTTTAATCACTGCGTGTGCCTTAGGCACTCTTTAATCACTTCGTTTAGTGATATTTAAAAGATAATGAAATTTAATGCTTCAAATACATCAAATTCGCTAATCGTCCAACATTTGGTTGGGTGCCTTAGACGCTTTTTAATCACTGCGTGTGCCTTAGGCACTTTTTAATCACTTCGTTTGGTGATATTTAAAAGATGATGAAATTTAATGCTTCAAAGTTTAGACAAGTTCGCTAAAGATGGAGACTAAGTCTCCCGCCAAGCATTTGGTTGGTTAAAAGACAACGAAATCGAATGCTTTAAATACATCAAATTCGCTAATCGTCCAACATCTGGTTTGTAAAAGACAACGAAATCGAATGCTTTAAATACAATCAAATTCGTTAAAGGTCCAACCTAAGGTTGGGGTTATTGGACACGCTCAAATGTCTTGGTTGGATTTTTTAGAAAGAAATCTGCTGCCCCTTCCAATATCGAGTTTTTACGATCTTCGGTTGGCTCTCCCACTCCTGTATATTTGATTTCGTATCGCTCTGACGCTGAATTGCCATACTTCCATGTCGTATTGAAAAATTCAATAGGCAAATATATTTTTGAAAACGCTTTTTGGCTAAACACATTTGGCTCAATTTTTGTAATACCCTTGCCTAATGTGAGTGAGGTTTTGTAGCCGTCGCGATATGTATACAAATCTTTAAAAGCATTTGTGGTCAATGTTGAAACGGTGTCCGCAATAACGATTTTATACGCAGCACAAGGAACATAAAGCAACTGAGTTTTATCTTTGTTGTAAAGCAGACCCTTTTGACTTGAAAATATGCTGTTTGCCGCGTTAACATTTATTTCCTGGAGAGAGGTGCAATTTGCAAAGGCAAAACGCGCCGCCGTTGATGTGTCCATTTTGGTTAAACTTGCAGGTAAAGATATGGTCACCATTGAACATCCGTCAAAGGCATTTGCACCAATTTCCGTTACGCCCTCCGGGATTACGCTTAACTTTGTAAGCGTGTTGGCAAAGGCTTGAGGGCCTATTTTTGTCACTCCTGCTGGAATGGTGGTTGTGGAACAACCGAGAATAAGTGTGTTTGTTTCATCAAACAGACAGGTGTTTGCCTCGTCACAATGATATTTTGTGTTTCCCTCATCAAGAAAAATCTTTTCGCGACGACGGTTCTGAGATAATTTTGTTATATCAATATTTGTTATGGTGTTTGCAAACCTGAAAGATCTTGGCATAAGCAGACAAGAACCATCACCAAAGATGTTTCCGCTCATTTGTCCGCCTGTAACATACAAATTTGTAATCCAAGAAAAGTATTTTATATCATTTGCGTTGACTGATAAGTTTATAATTTCTGCTTTGCTTATCAATCCCTGTATAACTCTATTTGGATTGTATTCCATAACAAAGTTTTCAAATATGGCATAATTTAGCCGTTGCTCACTGAAAGCACCCTCCTCTATTTTTGTAACTTCTTTCTTTATCACTAAATTTGCAATATGAGCACTTGTGGAGAAAAATCCAAATGCAAACTCTGCAAAATCGGAAGGAATTGTACCGCATGTTATTGTAAGGTCAAGCCCCTCAAAAGATCTCACGATTATAATTTCATCTTTTATGGCTTGCAAAACGGACGGTGTTGCTGGAAGCGTGAATTTATTTAGCAAGCTTCTATCGGCGTATGTATAAAATATCTTACTTTCAAATACAACATTCCCTTGTGCCAAAAATCTAAATTCTTTTGCAAATGGAACAGACCCGCGTCTCGAAAAAGCATTGATGCCAATCCTTTTTACATTTTTTCCAACTTCTATAAATTCCAATGTTTTGGTTATGTTGTCAGCATAGAACGCGCCCCCACCGATAGTCTCCGTTCCATCACCTATTTTAATGCTTGAAATATCGCAAAAGTCGGCAAATGCTACTTCTCCTATAATTTTTACGCTGTTTGGTATAACTAAATCTCCGGTTATGCCCTTAACCCCCTCAAATGCATAGTCGCCGACTTCTACAAGCCCATCGTTTAAATTCAATGTTCCAACCATGGTGTTGTAGGCAAAAGCAAACTCTTCGATTTTCTTTATTTGGCTTGGAATGGTTGAAGAAAGGGGTTGTTGACGCTTCATAAAACAATATTTCCCAATAATTCCGACGGAATCTGGAATAATGTTGCCTTTGCCGCTGTAAATCAATGTATCATATTGACTTCCGCCCTTGCTATCGGAAGAGGCTTTTTTAATAAGACAAGCCCCCTCACTTCTGAAATAAGCGTTGTCTTGCGAAACATTGAATTGAGTTATATTTTCGCACCCATAAAACGCACCGGCAGGACTATTTTCGTCGACGGCAAAAATACTTTTCTCAACTTCTTCAAGCCCGCTCCCGATGTTGACAACTTCAAGTGACGTTAACCCCTCAAAAGCATGGCATTGGATTTTTTTTACATTGTCGGGAATGGTTAAGGTTTTTATATATTCATCTCCCTTTTCAGTGATATGATCATAAAATATATGATGGTAGATTGCTGTAACCGGCTTTCCGTCTATTTCGTTTGCAATAACAATGTTTTTATGTTTGCCGACACTTTCGTAACCCCCTAAAGAATAACTTTCCTTGTCTGCGTTTAAAAAATAGATAAGCCCCTCGGTTGGTGTGCTGCCATCATCTTCAAACTCATTATCATCACCATTATTTCCGCCAACTGTTGATTCATTGTAATTGTTGTTAACATTGTCACCTTTGCCGCAAGCGGTTAACCCAAGACTCAGACAAATCACAGCACATAAAGTAAAAAACACTAGAAAAAATTTCTTTTTCATGATTTCCTCCTTTTATTAAGCTTTTGCGAAAAGCGAGTTTTCTCTAAAATCTATATGTATCCATTTTAAAATATTCTCAAATTTTGTCGGCCCTATATAATCTATTATATCATTAAAACAAATTAATTTGCAAGTATTTTATCAAAACAAGCGTAAACTTTAAAATTTCCATCAAAATCGCAAAAAAATGCGGTTTTTTACTAAAAAATCAATAATTTGAGAAAATTATTGATAAAAAAACAAAATTAAACATTTTAATTCGTAAAAATAACGCCACTTTTCTATCGGTTGAAAATGTAATTTCCAGATAAAAATAAAAGTTATATCAAATTGCCTTCTTGCCGACGTTTGGATTAATATACAAAAATTTTTCATGATTTTTGTCTTTTTTTGTAAGTTTTCCTTGCGGTTTTTTGTGTATATTTTTCAATTTTCGTTGACAGACGACATGTAGCCTTGATAATTTTGGTTGTGTAAAAACTTAAAAGGAGTTAAAAGTATGAATAAAATAAAACTTGCAGCTATTGTTGGTGCTTGTCTTTGGCTATTACACATACATAAATGGCATTTTTCTTCAACAAACATGCCTTTTCTTGACATTTTGGCGTTTTGCAGATTACGCTCTGACTTAGACGCCATAAGGGAGGAGTGCACAGCATGAAAACAGCAGTTGTTTACGCAAGATATTCTTGCGACAGACAAAATGAACAA
>CANQHL010000030.1 GCA_947623775.1 uncultured Clostridia bacterium | reverse complement strand
AGCCTTGGTATTAATAAACAAGACTTTAAAGAGGGATTAAAAGGAATTGAAAGAGCTAAGTGGAAAGAAGGCGATCAAAGAAAATTGTTCTTGATGAAAGCAGAACATCAAAACTTAGTTAATCAAACAAATCTTCTTGAACAAGCTTGGAACAGAGCACAATCGTCAAATGATTTCTCATGGCTTGAAGCGGCGCTCGGACTTAAGAATGCACATGCAAACACTTCTGACGGACAAGAAATTAGATTTGATCCAAAACTTTGCAAAAAATGCCTTTCAGAAATCGGTGTAAAACCTTCAGAATTACTCAAAATTCTTAAAAACCCTGATAAAGGTGAACAATCTGTAGCATTCGCTGAATTATTTAATAAAACTCGTATGTCTACTAAATTACAAACATTAGTTGACAACTCTGCTTTAGATATTGATATTGCTAATCTACTTGGACAAAAAATGACAAAAGCCGACAGAAAACGTGCTCAATCATTATTTAAAATCGAGAGAAAGCAAGAAGATATTAAAAAACTTCAAAGCATATTTAAGCAAATTCAGACTGGGGTTCAAGATCGAACAATTGATAACCGTACATTAACTGATCTTGTTTTTGGAAATGAAGATTTATTTAAAAAGCTTGGATTTAAATTAAAGAAGAAAGCTGGTGCACATATCAACTTCAAGAAAATGCAATCCAAACTTGACAAAATGGCTACTAAACAAGAAAAATTAAAGAAAGGTATTGAAGAAAAGCAGCAAAAAGAATCTAAAAAACCATCTGCTGATCATTCAAAAGATACTCCTGGACAATTAAGGAAAAAATTGAACATGTTTAGAAGACTTGCAGAGGCAGCAAAAGCACCTCATGCCGCTGCTGCAGAGCAAAGACGTGCCGAAGCTGAAGCAGAACAACAAAGAAAGTTGGAACAACAACGTGCAGCAGAAGAACAAAGAAGAAGAGAAGAGGAAGCAGCTCGAGAGGAAGAAGAGGCGGAGAACCCTTCTGAAACCCGTGAACATGAAACTCGTGCACCTGAAACTCCTACTCATGAAGAAGATGGTTTTGAAGCTGAATAATCATCATTAAAAATCTTTAATGAGACACTCACCTGCACTGTAAGCAAAACTTTAAAAAGACTTGGCAAATTGTCAAGTCTTTTTTATAATCGCATGATTTCATTTCAAAAATTTAATTTCATTATAATTATTTAATTTCGCTATAATTACTCAATTTTATTTTAATTATTTAATTTCAAACAGCAAGCACTTAAAATCATGATTAATTTATAAAGCATAAATCACTTTATTTACTATTAAAAATAGCGTACGCTAAATGTTGTTTGAGTTCGAAACAACTTTTTGTATTGATTTTGAATACCATAAATTCTATTGTAATATATTGCACATAGAAATGTCCACATTTGAATGGTTTTCGATTTGCTATAAAAACAATATTTCCTTATAAATTAACAAGCATTTTTAAATATTATTATCAGTGCCAAAGGTTTGGGAAAACATACTCTTTTAAAACATACTAAACTCATAATTATTTTAATTTTTAAATTTTAAACTATATTAGTGCAAATACCTATTTAAATATGTAGAAAACAAAATGATTTTACATATACTATATATTATTGAAATTTTTTATTTAAAAACTAATTCTATATTGAGAGTTATTTAAATTTTATTAAGTATATTGATATTTTAATAAAAAAATAATATTTTATTTTTATTATTTACTTGTTATTTATTTCAAAATAATGTAAAATTAATTGTAATGGCTTTTAGCCTAAAATAAAAGGAAAATATTTATGAAAATTGGCGTTGTTGGTTTACCTAATGTTGGTAAAAGTACTTTATTTAATGCAATAACTAATGCAGGTGCAGAAAGTGCAAATTACCCTTTTTGCACAATCGAACCTAATATAGGAATTGTTGACGTCCCCGATCATCGTCTTGATGTGCTCGGCAGGATGTATTCCACTCAAAAAATCACTCCCGCTTCAATTGAATTTGTTGATATTGCAGGACTGGTTGCCGGAGCAAGCAAAGGTGAAGGATTAGGAAATAAATTTTTAAGTCACATTAGAGAATGTGATGCAATTGTTCACGTGGTAAGATGTTTTGAAAACGACAAAATTATACATGTAAACGGGACTATAAACCCTCTTCGAGATATGGAAATCATTGACCTTGAACTTGCACTTGCCGACCTTGAACAAGTTACAAAAAAATATGAAAAAGATGCAAAACTTGTTAAAACAGGCGATAAAAGTCTCATTGCAGGTGTAAAACTGATGGAAAAAATTAAAAATGCACTCGAAAACAACCTACCTGCCCGTGCCGTTGAAATTGAGGGCGAAGATGAAGAAAAAATTATGAAAAATCTTCAACTTTTATCTGCAAAACCTGTAATTTATGTTGCAAACATCGGCGAAAATGATATTGGCAAAGAAGAAAATGAATTTGTCAAACAAGTTCGACAAAAAGCCGCAAATGAAGGAGCAAAAGTAATTTGTCTATGTGCAAAAATCGAAGAAGAACTCACCTCTTTAAGTGAAGATGATAGAGAGCTGTTTAAAGAAGAACTTGGCATTAAGGAAAGCGGTCTTGACAAACTTGTAAAAGCAAGTTACGACCTTTTGGGACTTATGAGCTATCTCACCGCAGGCGAAAAAGAAGTTCGTGCATGGACAATAAAAAAAGGTACAAAAGCACCTCAAGCCGCAGGGAAAATCCACACCGATTTTGAAAAAGGATTTATTAAAGCCGAAGTTGTATCTTATGATGATTTGATTGAAGCAGGAAATTACCTAAAAGCAAAAGAAAAAGGTAAAGTACGAATGGAAGGAAAGGATTACATTGTCCAAGATGGTGATGTTATTCTTTTCAGATTTAACGTTTAAGGATTTATATGATTAACTTAGATGAAATTTTAAAAACAAATCTGTTGCCACTTGCTTTTATCGGTGATAGCGTTCACACCCTCTTTGTTCGAGAAACAGTCCTTTCAAAACCAAATCTCAAATTGGAGAATTATCATTTGACTGCATCTAAATATTGCAAGGCAAGTGCGCAGTCAAAAGTTTTATCCTTGCTTGTTTTAACTGATGAAGAAAAAGAAATTGTTCGGCGTGGTAGAAATGCCAAGCCGAAACATCATGCAAAAAACGCAAGCACGGCGGATTATTCACATGCAACAGCATTTGAAGTCTTAATCGGATATTTATATCTTAAAAATGATCAAGAACGGCTTAATGAAATATTAAAATCATCAATGGAAATAATTGATAAATTATAAAGGAAAAATTATGTATTTAGAAGGAAAAAATGCTATTAGGCAGGCTTTTGAAGCAAAAAAAACTATTGTTAAAATTTATATTGATAAAAACTATGCTAACAGAAAAGACGAAATCACCTCCCTTGCCTCACAAAACAAGGTGAAAGTTGAATTTCTTCCGCGAAATGTTCTCGATAAAAAATCTAAAACAGGGCATCACCAAGGATATTTAGCCGAAACTGTTGATTTTGTTTACTCAACAATCGAAGATATTTTGGAAAATGCAAAAAATAAGCATCAAAAACCATTTATCGTTATACTTGATTGTATTGAGGACCCTCATAATTTTGGTGCTATTATTCGTTCTTGCGAATGCGCCGGCGTGCATGGAATAATAATACCAAAAGATAGAGCGTGTCAAGTAAATGAAACTGTTGTGAGAACAAGTACGGGTGCAATAAGTGAAATGCTTATTGCAAAAGTTGTGAATTTAAGATACGCAATTGAAGAACTGCATAAAAATGATATATTTGTCCTTGCCGCTGAGGTTGGTGGCGAAAATATTTATTCTAAAAATCTGGATATTCCTTTGGCAGTCGTTATTGGTTCTGAGGGAAATGGCATACGCCCCTCCATTATTTCATCATGTGACGGCATCATCACCCTTCCTCTTATGGGAAAAGTAAATTCATTAAATGCAAGTGTTGCCTGCGGAATAACTATTTTTGAAGTTTTAAGACAGAGGTTGAAAAATGTGCAAAACAGATGAAGAATTAGCATTGAAAGCGCAAACTGGAAATGAAGAAGCTCTTGACGAATTGATGAAAAAATATAAAGCACTTATAAACAAAATTTCTCGCTACTACTTCCTGGTTGGCGGTGATGTCGAAGATATTATACAGGAAGGTATGATTGGATTATATAAGGCAATTACACATTTTTCACCGCAAAAGCAAGCATCTTTCAAAACTTTTGCGTCAACTTGTATAAGGCATCAAATTCAAAGTGCAGTAAAAATTGCAAGTAATGAAAAAAATAAAGTTCTTTCTTCGGCACTCTCTATCGTTGAGCAAACTCATGATGACGAAGATGAAGAAGAAAATGATATTATCTTACCATCAGACCTCCCCTCTCCAGATGTTATGATTCTGGAACGCGAAGGAATGGAAGAATTAAAAAAAACAATCGTTAACGCTTTATCCCCTTTTGAATATAAAATTTTAACCTTATATTTAAAGGGATATAATTACAGCGAAATTTCAAAAATTGCCGGAGTTTCTAAAAAAAGCATTGATAATGGACTTACAAGAATAAAAAACAAACTTTCATTTTTGAAAAAATAAAATATTAAAGGAGTATTTATGGAAAAATTTGTTAGGCCTAGGCCGGAATTCCCCAAACGAGCGGTGGTGACAGCCGGTATGCCTTATGGCAACAAGGAATTGCATTTTGCACATGTCGGACTTGCTTTAAGAGCAGATACATTTGCACAATTCTTGAGAGATAGAATTGGCAAGGATAATGTGGTTTTTGTTTCTGGGACCGATTGTTATGGTTCGCCGGCACTTGAATATTTTAGAGCATTATCTCTAAAAGGTGAAATTAACGACAAATCAGTTAAAGATTTTGTTATGCGTAACCATCAAAGCCACAAAGATACTTTCAATGCTTTCGGGGTTAAATTTAATTTTTTCGGTGCTTCCGCCCTTGAACCCGCAAGCAGTATACACAATGATGTAAGTGCTTATTTTATAAATAAACTTAATGAAAATAATATGGTTTCAACTCACTCTTCGTGGCAATTTTTTGATGAACAATACAATTGTCTTTTAAATGGTCGTCAAGTTCTTGGAAAATGTCCTATAGAGGGTTGTACAAGTGAAAAGGGATATGCTGATGAATGCGACATTGGACATCAATATCTTCCTCAGGATTTAATTGACCCGATAAGCACTTTAAGTGGCAAAAAACCTAAACTTGTAAAAATTGAAAATCTTTACTTCAATCTTGACAATTGTGTTGAAATTTTAAATGAATGGATTAATTCAATTGAAAAAAATTCAGATACGCCATCTTTTATGGTGAAAGAACTAAGAGAATTTTTCAAAAAACCTGAAGTTTACATCAAAAAAGATTACTTTGAACAATTTGATAAAATAAGAAATTTACTTCCGCATTTTGTTGAACAGGAAAGAAAGCCAACCACACCGAGCATGACAATTGTGTTTGAAACGCTTCCAGAAAGAGAACACGCCTGTGAAATTTTGGCTGAGAATGGCATACGATACAGAACAGGAAAAACGCTTACCCCATTTAGGCTGTCCGGGGACATTTCATGGGGTGTACCTTGTCCTGAACTGCAAGGAATTAAAAATCAGACATTTTACGTTTGGCCGGAAAGTTTGTGGGCACCTATTTCTTTCACAAAAACCTATCTTAAATCCATAGGAAAAGACGAAAACGAATGGGAAAAATATTGGTGTTCAAAAGATGCAAGAGTTTTTCAATTTATGGGAGAAGATAATCTATATTTCTATGGACCGGCTCAACAAGCTATGTGGCTTTTCACACAGGGAGAACAACCAATTTATCCGGCACCAGATGGTCAACTTCAAACAACAACTCTTGTTCCTATCAAGTTTTTACTATATATGAATACTGTTGCCTCATCTTCGGGACAAATTAAACCGCCACTTGCGAAAAAACTTCTTGACTACTACACTCCTGATCAATTTAGAATGCATTTTCTTGCAATGAACCTTGGAAATAATTCCGCTTCATTTAACCCGAAACCTTTCAATCCAAATGCCAAAGAAGAGGACACAGACCCAGTTGTTGTTGAGGGAAACTTGTTAACAAATGTTTATAATCGAATTTTAAGAACGCTTTTCTATTCAACTCAAAACGAATTTAATGGAATTATTCCAACATCAACAATTGATGAAGAAGTTTTGGAAGAATGCAAAAAAGCAATATTGAATTACGAAAGATTTATGTATGAAAGAAAATTTCATCAAGCTTTTAATACAGTCGATGTTTTTGTGCGTAATATAAACAAATATTGGGTGAAAAACTTCTCAAGCTCCATTACAAAAGACGCCCTCGCACACCTTACCGCAAATGCTTTTCAATATATTTTTGTCGCAAACACATTACTGCATCCTATGACCGCTGGAACTGAAAAAGTAGCATCATACATCGGACTCGACAAAGAAAAATGTTTTGATTGGAATTATATCTTTGGCACTTTCTATGATGTTATGGACAAAAATAGAAATATGGCACTCACCTTTATAAAAGAAAAAGAGGACTTTTTCAAGCGTCACCAATCTCAACTTGATGAACTTGCAAGAAAAAATGGACAAAATTAAAATTACATCTTGACATATAATATTTTCTATTGTATTATATTATTTGTTTAAGGAGGACTGTGAAATGGAAATGAAAATAAGCAAAATTTTAAAACTTAATTGCGCAGTCTTTTTCTTGTAGCTTCATAAATTTTCTATAAGACTTCGCAATTTAGCGAAGTTTTTTAAATAAAAATTAAAAAAAGGAGAAATTTATGAAACAAAAAGATAAAAAAACAAAAATTAAAGAAAATAAACCTAAAATAACCGATTATTTGAAAAAACACAAATTGGCCATTTTCTTGTACATCTTTATATACATTCTTGCAAGTGCCTTGCAAATTTTTTCAACCCTTATCACTGCAAATATGGTGGTTTATGTCACCGATAAACTATATACAAAAGCAATAACCGCACTACTTATTTTGCTTGCAGTAGTCACCGCAACACGGCTTTGCTACTATATAGTAAGTTATATATATCAAAAAGTGTCAAACCAAATTATGGCTGAAATAAACTTTGACCTTTCAAAACAGGCATTTAAACTAAATTCCAAAACTTATAGTGACCACGACACGGGAACCTTTGTGCAAAGGTTGATCAGTGACCCTGAAAGACTTGTTGGAGCACTTGCCGACATTATTGATATTTTATCCGACTTTATAACCGCCATGATTGTTATTATTTATATAACCACCCTCAATATTTGGATTGGTGTCGTTATTGTAGCAATTTTTGTATCAGGCATGATTATTGAAAAATTTCGAGTTAAAGCCCGAATTAAAAACAGAAAAAATATGAGAAAATGTGCGGATAGAGTTAATTCAATCACCACTGAAATTGTAAAAAGCGAAAAAGATATAAAATCTCTCGGGCTTGAAGAAAAACTTAGTGAAGTAACAAAAGATTATTATATCGCCTACAAACAAGCAAATTACAAAGGCGAAATGACAGACACAACTTTCTGGTCGTTGCGAAATGTATTGATTGAAGCCGCCGGACTTGGAATTTTAATACTTGGAATATCATTACTTGAAAAAAGTCTCATTACCCTTGCCGTTTTTATGATTATTTATTCATATCGTGATAGTCTTTATAGGCTTGTTTGGGGTATCGGGCATATTCTTACCAGAATCAGCGAAATTAAAGTTTGCAGTGAACGTATGTTTTCACTATTTGATGAAAATGAATTTATCACAGAAAAATTCGGAAATGTACATCTTGACCATGTCAATGGAAATATTGAATTTAAAAATGTATGTTATTCCTATGTTGAATATGATTATGGTGACCAAAATAAAAACGATACAAAAAAGAAAAAGAAGAAAAAAGAAAAGAAAGAAAAACAAATTAAAGCTGTCACAAAAGTATTTGACAATCTATCCTTCTCTATCAAACCAAACACAACCGTTGCTTTCGTAGGACGAAGCGGTTGCGGGAAAAGCACGCTTTTAAACCTGATGTCTAAAATGAACGAAGTTGACGGAGGCGAAGTGCTTATTGACGGCGAAAATATAAATAATCTTGATAAAGAAACATTAAGAAATTCAATTTCACTTGTCAATCAATTCCCTTACATCTTTGATATGACAATTAAAGAAAATCTTTTGCTTGCAAAAAAAGATGCAACCGATGAAGAAATTAATAGTGCCATAAAAGCCGCTTCACTTTCAGAATTTATCTCAAGCCTGCATGATGGATTAGACACAAAAGTTGGTGAAAGTGGTATTAAACTTTCAGGCGGACAAAAACAAAGACTTGCCATTGCAAGAGCATTATTAAGAAATTCGGCAATAATCATCTTTGATGAAAGTACAAGTTCACTTGACAATTTCGCTCAAGAAGATATTAAACATAGTATAGATGCTTTAAAAGGCAAAAGCACAATCATAATTGTTGCACATAGGCTTTCAACAATAAGGAATGTTGATAAAATCTTCTTCCTTGAAGAAGGAAAAATTGAGGGAATTGGCACATTTGATGAATTGTTTGAAAACAATATTAAATTCAAAAATATGTTTTTTGCGGAAAATCTGAAATAATAACGCCTTATTAATAAAAATGCACCCAAAGTTTATCTTATGGGTGTTTTTTTATGGATATAAATCTTCACCATTATAAATAAAATTTTTGTAGCACGACCACCCGTCTCTCTATCCCAATTTGTCTATAAATTTTTCAAATTTTAATTTTTGTTTTTTTCATCTTATTTTTATATTATCTTTTACTCCATTATTAAATCAAAATACACATTTAAAAAAATTTCAATTTGTAAATAATTTAATATAAAATTGTTGACATATCAACAATTTTGTGATATTATTAATACAGACTTTTGAAAGTCTAAATATCATAAAAAGGAGGAAAAATGAAAAGAAATACAATTCTTCATGGCGTGAGTGCTCTTTTAAGTGTTCTTATTTATGCTTTTTTTGCATTGCCATTCTATTCAGTAAATGTACTGCCTGAGGCTGCTGTTGAGAGTGCAAAGAATGCAGGAGTGCCTATTGGTTCAACAAATGGATATGATTTCCTTAAAACCGCTTTGAAGCAAACAAGTGGAACCGCAACTTCGACATTTGCAACTGCTATGGCATTAATAACACTTATTGTTGCCGGTATAACATTTTTAGCATGCGTATTTGCTCTTTTAAATGATTTTGAAGTTATTAAAAATGAAAAAGTAGTCAAAATCGCTAATCTTGTCGTACTCGTTTCAACTGTTTTGCTCTCACTTAGTTGCATTTTAAACTTGATTGGTAACGCATGTTTCGTATCCGGTGATTTGAATGATAGACTTGCACCTGTAAACACAATGCTAGCATCGTTAAATGCATCATTAAGCATAACAGCCGGCTGGGCATTAACAATCATAACTTCGCTTCTAGCGTTAGGCTCATGTGCATCAAGTTGCGTTGAACAATTTAAAAAATAAAAATTTTACCCCCTGCACCATGAATTATGATTAATAATTTAAAGGGGGTTTTGTTTTGCATTCTTACACATAAATGATATAAAAACAACTTTTTTTGTTTTTAAAATTATTATATTTGTGATATACTAATTTTAAAGGAGATATTTTATGGGAAAATTGTGGAAAAACAAAAATTATGATGAAATTTTTTCATTTTGTGAAGGATATAAAGAATTTATATCATCATGCAAAACAGAGAGAGAATGCGTACAAAAAATTCGCGAAATGGCGTTAAATGCTGGATACAAAAATCTTAACGATTGCATCAAAAACAATGTCAAATTGAAAAGTGGTGAACGCGTTTATGCAAGCAACCTCGATAAATGTATTTTTCTTTTCAAAATAGGCTCACGCCCCCTAAGTGATGGCATGCGTGTGCTGGGTGCTCATATTGATAGTCCAAGGCTTGACCTTAAACCTACACCGCTATACGAAAATTCTGCATCAAATTTAACACTGCTTGACACTCATTACTATGGCGGAATAAAGCACTATCAATGGACGGCTCTTCCTCTTGCTTTACATGGAGTTGTATGCAAAAAAGACGGCTCGAAAATCGAACTCAACATTGGCGAACAACCACAAGATATGGTATTTTGTATTTCAGACTTACTACCGCATCTTGACAGAAGCACATCAAAGTCACCAGAAGCAAAAATCGTTGGCGAAAGCCTTGATGTGCTTGTTGGCGGAATCCCGTTGGATAATGAAAAGAAAGAACCTGTTAAGGCAAACATATTAAAATTGCTTAAAGAAAAAGGTATTGACGAAGGCGATTTTATTTCAGCAGAAATTGAAGTTGTCCCCGCCGGACATGCACGAGATATGGGCTTTGATAGAAGTTTTGTGCTTGGCTATGGACAAGATGACCGAATATGTGCCTACACTTCCCTTGTTGCAATGCTTGATAGTCAAAAATGCACTTACACGCAAGCGTGTATGTTTGTCGATAAAGAAGAAGTCGGTTCGCAAGGTGCAAGCGGAATGCAAAGTTTATTCTTTGAAGATATGATTGCCGAAATTGCAGACCTGCTGGGAGAAAAGCCAAACTTGACATTAAGGCGTGCCCTTCGCTCATCATATATGCTTTCAAGTGATGTAACCGCTGGTTATGATCCAAATTACGAATCCGCATTTGATAAGAATAATGACGCCTATCTCGGGCGTGGCATTGCTTTCAATAAATACACCGGAGGCAGAGGAAAAAGCGGCGCAAATGACGCTAGCCCTGAATATATCGCAAAATTACGGGCTCTATTGGACGAAAACGACATTTCCTATCAATTAACCGAAATGGGTAAAATTGACCAAGGAGGCGGCGGTACAATAGCCTACATCACGGCAAACTATGGTATGAACGTTATTGATTGCGGATGTCCCCTTCTAAACATGCATGCACCATGGGAAATTTCTTCAAAAGTTGATATTTATGAGGCTTATAGATGTTATAAGGCATTTTTGGAAATGGAATAACAAAATTTTAATTTTAAAAATATATTATAAAACTTAATTGAAATGTTACAAAACGTAAAACAACTAAAATCAAAAATTAGATAATAAATGCACCCCAGAGCCACAACCTATGCGAAAAAGCGGAGCAACTCGTGAACTGCGCTCCAAAAGTTAATAAACTTAGTAGGTGCATTTTTTATTCTATAAATACAGATATTTGCAATCAAAATTACGCATTTTGGTATTGATTCTACTGCTTTTTTATGTTAAAATAAATATAGAATATTAATTATAAAGGAAATCAAAAAATAATGCCAAAATTAAATGAATTGTTGTTGCCTAAAACTATAAAAAATTGCGCTTCTGATAAAACGCCAATTTTAACTAATGATTTGGTTTTTGTAGATTCGCTCAGTCAATTAAAAAACACGCCACCTTACAAGTTAATCGTTGAACCAACTGATTTTGCATCCAAAAATTGCATATTAGATAGCAGGTCCGGCGTTAAGATCTACACCGACCAAATATTGAATGACTATAACTACATAGATACAGACGGCAAATCTTTCAAAATTAGCACGGTAAATAATATTCATGGAGTTTGCCCCTGCATTCATGTTAAATTAAACGATGTTATTATTGAAAATATGTCTGCACTTTTTGGTGTAAGATTAAATGTTAAAGGAAAACCTTTATATCACACTTTTAAATTTGGCGTCTATCCTCAAGATAAAAAGGACCTTGAAACTGAGTTTTCTCTTGCTCTCGCTTCTTATTTTACCAAAACAGGAAGAAACTTTACTGATACAACCAAACATAATTTTCCGGAGTTAACTGAATATTGGCATAAAGGGAAAAAATATGTCCGCTTTATTTCAATGCAAAACTACGTTAGTTGGTTTGAAGTTAAACCAATCATTTGGCGAGTGAGAAATTGGAGTGCCCTTCCCGCTTCAATCAACCCGCATGGAACAGGTGCTGCAGATTTCTTGGATTTAAAAAGTGAAAAAGCCTTATTTGGACTTTGTTTTCATGATGATATTATTGATGAAAGTGATATATACAGCAGTTTAATAGGAAATAAAAACCCTGAAAAATTATCTGGCAATTGTCGGCTTTGGCAAAATTCATTTGTTCGCGGATTTTTAAACGGAATAGATGTAAATTATATCAAAAATGCAAATGGCAATCCTGCTTTTAATGCTCCATGTGTCCAAAACTTCGAGGGTAAAGGATTTATAAACACCGCCCTCGGCATGGAACTTTCTGATTTCGTCAAACAAGAAAATCCTTTTTATATAAATGGTTATTTGGATTTAGATTAAAAAAGACCACTTTTAAAGTAGTCTTTTTTGTTATGCTCGTTTAAAAACGTAGCAACCATTGATTCTTCCTGTATAGGTGTAATCCCCTGATTTCCAATCCAAAATCAGATATTCTTGCCCATCTATAATCTTTATTTCATATTCCATTGCAACTTTCCATTCTTCAAATAAAAGTTTTCCTTTTGTGTATTTCATTGAATACACTTTTTCCGGTGCTTCCATCAAGCACTTATTGTCGGGAGTAAACACAATTGATGCGATAAATTGGTCGCCATTCCAGAACTTCTCGCCTCTATAATCCTTTTTCATGTTGTATGGAATATAATCATATGTATTCCAAAACCCTACAACCTTTTCATCTTTCTCAATCGGTAAATTTAAATCATCATCTCGCCTTAATTCATCAACGGTATATCTTTTATTGTCAACACGTTTGTAAACAAGACAAATCTCCTCGCGACCATCTAAACCAAAGCAAGTTAAAAACAATTTGTCGTTTTCAATCTCGTAGGTGTAATAAATGCCGTTATATGAATAAATTTCTCCCTTTGTCCATCTATCAATCACCCAATATCCCTCGCCATTAGGCAAAAAACATATTTCACTTAATGCAATGTCTTCCTTTATAAATTCTCCCTTGAAATACTCTTCCTTTGATGTGCAAGAACTTTCATATTCCCATTTGCCTATAACATTCTCATCATTTATAAATGGTTTCATATCAATATCCCCCTTTACTTTTGAATAGGATGAAATAAGTGAAATTTTGTCCTTAGAATTTTTTATTTCCTTTTTTAAACTCTTGATTTTCTCAGATAATGAATTTTCGTCAAAATTCTTTATCTCATCTAAAGAAAATCCCGCATCTTTTAAAAATTGGATTTTATATATCTCTTTGATATTTTTTTCATCATAATGTCTATAACCGGTATATGGGTCGACCTCAATAGGCTTTATGAGTCCTTTTTCTTCATAAAAACGAAGTGTTTTTATGCTTATCTTACAAAGAGTTGAAACTTCGCCAATCCTAAGAAAATCTTTCATTTTTCCTCCTTTCAACCATATATTAACACTACACCTAACGGGAGAGTCAATACCTTTTTGAAAAATTTTTTAATTTTTTTAGCATAGCATATATTCAGTCAGACGACACAACCTTTTTATTTAATTATATTCAATTTCCGCTAATTGTCAAATTCGTTTTGTATAGTTGCATAAAATTTCAAGCCAGCAATCGCGACATGAGATTACTCTCAGACATTTTACATTCCAGGATAACGAAATAGATAACAAATTAAATCTTTATCACTTACTCGCTTTATCGCTTTATGCCCCACCAAAAAACTTTTTTTGGACTAAGGTATCTTGCCTTTTTTATTTTAATTTGTCGTCAAATTGTCGTCAATTTACTTATAAAAGAAGTGATAAAGGATTTGAAGAAATATACAACAAACCATTTTTATTATTTGATAATATAAAAAAGAGAGATATGCCAAAATCTTCCATTTTAAAATACCTTTTGTGGTGTCAAAATTGGTGTCAAACATAAGTATTTTAAAATTTAAAAATCGCTATATCTCCCTATTTATCGTGGTTGCGGGAGTTGGATTTGAACCAACGACCTTCGGGTTATGAGCCCGACGAGCTACCTAGCTGCTCTATCCCGCGATGGACATTATTAAGTATATG
>CANQHL010000029.1 GCA_947623775.1 uncultured Clostridia bacterium | reverse complement strand
TTTCTGTTCTATTATATATACCTGTAATTTTTAAAGTCTTTAAGAAATCTATTTGGTCCATAACTGTGGTGAAAGCAAAGTAGTCTTGAAGATTATAATTGCCAGACAAAGAATAGTGGTCTGGATATAGCGTAGTTAAATAATCTCCCGTTCTTTTATAGTAATCGTCCTTATTGGCTCTCTTTGCCTTTTGAGGGTCAACCTCAACCTTAAGTGATGTGAGAGCAGAATTAACTACAGTGAAACCTTGTGGACTCGTGCTTACGTCTTCATGTTCGGTGTTATGATAGTGAACCTGTGCACTATTGCCATCGCCAAGTATAAATGATATATCTCCTTTTCCCTCCTCAGCACCATTTACTGTAACTGTAAAAAGTTCTGTGTCATAAATTCGCTCCTCCACACCTCCGTCCGTGTAAGGAACGCCCATTACAACAAGATAGGTTTTAAATTCTTCTAAAGAAATGTCAACAAAAATAGATCTATGTGGGGCAAAAGAGAAAGAAATGCTTGAATAGTCTTTTTTCTCAATAGGTTGATACTCGCCCGGAACTATTGCTGGTGAAACACCTTTCACATGGACTTCAAAAATATATGTGCCACCCATTTCAAACAAAACTTCGTTTTCAGTAACTTCCTCAATCGCCGACCCATCCCCTTTTTTGTATACCTTTACGGCATAATACGGGGAAGCAATGGTCTCAGAAACTTCCGCCGATGCACCGTCGTCAAAATACGTTCCTCTTACGCGGAGTTTGTTCTTCAACGTTTCAAGCGTCGTGTTTGTATATATATGATAGTCCGTGTCAAACGTTGCCGAAACAGAGTTATACCTCGTCCCGTTTGGCAGGTCAGGAACGGTAAACTCTCCCACTGCATCAATTTGATTTTCAGGCCAAATTATTGCCACGCCCAAAAACATTGTTACAAATGAAATCATAATACAAAGTAAAAGTGCAACTTTTCTCCATATCGACATTTCTTTATCTTTCATTTTCTACCCCCTAGACAAAATTGGTTTAATATTTTGTCTCCTTAAATGTGCCTAAAATCATCAAAATTGTTCGTTTTTCTCAAAATGATACAATCATTCGCAAGAATTTCTCATTTGTATTTTAAAATATATTATTCTTTTTTGTCAAATTTTTTATAAACTAATTCATGTTTTTTTTGATTTTTTTACAAATTTTTACAAAATTCTTATTCCCGCTTTATTTTTTCTTGGTTTAATTTATTTTTTTATATTTTACTATGTTTTTATACTTTGTTTAATCCGCAAAAGAATTTTTTGATCACAAATCAATCTCCTCGCTGTTCTTGTATTCATAACAAATATATATTATCGTAATCAAACAAATTCTTATGTAAGTGATAAGCGATATTTTAACTAGTGACAAAGAATTAAGAGTTGTCAAAATATCTGTGTACTTTTACCACTTCGCAATGGCAAAACAGCTGGTACAATTCATTGACTTCAACGAGTTTAAAAATTCTGACTTTAAAGCCGCAAAAACTGAATTAAAAAAGGCTTACAAAACGTAAACCTTTATAGTTGAATCTTAGTTTGACAAGTCTTGCAAACTATATGCATAAAACATAAAAAATAAAATACAAACGCAGGTCACAAAATCTTGTGCTTTTCCTGTGGCTGTAATTCTTGGAGCAGTTAAATTTTCACTTTCAATAAGCAGTAAGCAAACTCCGGTGAAAATACAAACAAACGCTGCTAAAAACTAAAAAATTTTTCATAACTCCTCACATATGTACAATATACCATTTTTCTATTTTGTTTCAAAATGTTTTGTTAATTTTTTCGCCACTTGCTTTTCTTACACTTTATAATAATGAAAACGACAAACCAAACAAGCAATGCCACAACAGGCACGATGGCAAGCCAAATTAATTTACCGGGTTCGGGTTCTTGTTGCCAATCAATAATAATTTCAAAATAAATTTCTTTTGTAATATAATTATCAGCATCATCACCCACATAAATTGCCTTTGCCCTCATTCTGTTTGAAGTTATTTCCAAATCATTGTTTTCCCAAATATAACCGCTTGGAAGCGGAATATCCGACAATTTTGTGGCCTTATGGTTAAATCGAATTGTCTTACTGCTCACATTAGGTTTCTCTGCTTGAGAAATTTTAAATGATATTTCTTTTGTTCCTTTGTAATCATTTTTGAATGTAACAATGGCTTTTCCTTGACCGGCAAACTTGTTATTTTCATATCGAACATCAAAGTCTACCCCTAAAGTAAGCGTCAACCCGCCATCTTTGGCTATAACTTCTGGCGTTTTTGCTTCTCCGTTATATATAAAAGATTTAATCTCGATATATACGCTCAACTGAGAAACATCTTTAGGTGCTTCTTTTGTTAAAGTGATTTCTATTTGATAGATTTCATAATTTTCTCTGTCGGAATAAATTGCCCAAGCCTTTATGGTTTCTTCATCAATTTTGCCATCTAGATTTGCCCACTGCCAGCCCTCAATAAGATGGACATCTCTCAAAGTTTCTATTTTTCTGCCAACCATCATTTCTGTGTTTGGCATAGGCTCCGGATGGTCGGCTTTTGCAATAATAAATCGTGCTTTCGCCTCCGCAGAATTATAGTTTGTTGACTGTTTAATCTCTGCCTTTATCCAGTATGTGCCAGCATTTTTAGGTTTATTTGACACAAAATTGCCATTTTCCGCTGTGGAATATGAGTAGGAAACCTCAGATTGCTCCTCAACATTTTCTACTTGTGGACTTGCCTCTCTATGTCCATAAACCCAATCATCCAATAAAACTTTAAAATTTTTTCTTTCCGCCTTAAATATTGTATATTCGAAGCGAATATCCCCAGTATAATTTCCAAAAAAACTAATTTTTACTTGCACATCGCCCGCATTTACTCTGTTGCCAATATATTCAATTGAAAAACTGCTAATTTGTTCATCTTTATAAGTTATTATTAAATTTTGTTCTGTTTGACTACCGTTATAGACAAAATTTTGTAGCCCAGTCACTTTTATATCATTTTTTTCAAGTTGTTTTGGATTGATTGTAAAAGTCTGGCTTTTACTCCCTATTGACAAACCATCCACAAAAGATATGGTGACTTGTGCATTATTTGATGCAAATTTGTTATTGGAATATGAAACAGAATAACAGTTTGCCGGAACAATTAAATCATTGAAGTAAACAATTATTTTCGGCGTTATATTTTCTCCAGAATAGATATAATTCCCATCAACGAGGATTTCACACTGCGTTAAGTCATAAATCTGTGGCGCATCCCCAAAGACCGCAATCAAATCGGTGTCACCCTGCAAAACAAAAGTGTCTGAAATAATTTCACCCCCATACTGCCAGCCCTGAAAACCATCTTCTTTTATGTCCGGCAACACTATTTCATCATTATATTTGCCATAGTTTACACTATAAATTTCATCCCTTACAATGTATCTATAAACAAAATTGCCCTCATATATTGCCACAAGAGAACTTTCTTTATCGCGAATATAAATTTGCCCTGCGTAGTAAATTAAGTTTCCATCAAGATAAGCAACAACTTTTTGTTTTGCCGGGTCGATTATTGGCAAATAAATTCCCATTTCTTCAGGATAAAAATTTATGTCGACGTTCCCGTTATAATAGGTGGTTAATTTTGTTTTTGACTTGATTTCAACGTCGAATTCCATATTGCCAGAAAGATTTATTTTATCCCCTAAATAATAAATATTTTCTCCTTGCCTTTCAATATACTTTACGTACTGATTTTCAGATAACTGATAATTATATCCTTCGGTTCCAAATTCAAATTCAGGGCTGGAAATTTTCTTTTCGTACCCCATCCCATTTATATAAAACTTCAGAATATAAGACTCTGGGTTAACCTGCAAATTGTTATTTTCATAAGTCAATAAATATCCGGATTTTACACTTATTTTTTCAATAACTTCCTGCGTGAACTGCCCAATCAAATTTATATTTCTTTCCCCTAAAAAATCCTCAAATGTGATTGTAAAATTGTTTATTTTATTTGAAAGTGTCAGGTTTGAAATGTCACTTATTTCCACACAAGTGTCTTGTATGTTGACAAAAACACAATCTTCCATTTTCAAATTTTTGTTTGCATGAATTGTGGCAATAGACTTTAAGTTTTTACAATTATCAAATACACAATTGTAAAGCTCAACATCATCCATTCCATATATGACACCTGCCAATATTTTTGTTTTTAAATTTTGAAAAGTTACATATCTCGCAACAAACGTGCCAGATGAATTATATATAACCGGGTTGGCATTCTCAATCAACCTCCCGTCAATAATAATTTTGGCATTTTCTCTGCCGATAAAGGACATGTTTCCATTCATTTGAATAAAAGAATTGCTTGCGGTTATAACAATATCAGTATTTACAGATGGGTCTACAGCAATTGTAAGTTCTTTATAAAGTTGTGTAGTTCCTCCCAGTGAACAGTCGGCAAGAAGATATATTGTCTGACCGGTGGTCGCCTGTCCGATTGCATCTTTTAGAGAGGAGTATAGTTGACCATCAAGTCTGCAAACACTTTCGCTTTCCTGCGTAATATTTGATTGTTCATCACTTTCCCTGCTTGAATAGAAAAACCTGTTTATTGCGACCACTTTATATGTTGGAAGTGACGAATATGATGTTTTGTCAACAAAATTTGAAGAATAAGTAAATCCAGCAACTTTCCAATCACTGTTTTGCGTTTTCGACCACACTTGATAGCCAAGATGGTTTGCATTCTTTTCGCTATAAATAAAAACCGTTCTTTCTTTTCCGCTTTGAGTTATTTTTGTGATTCTTGGCTTTAAATTATCATACTTTTTCTCATCCTCAGGAACATTTTGATTTTTTTGCATAAAATCATACTGCAAAGTATCCACATACCAATATGGTGCATTAGTTTTCGTGATTTTGCCATCACTTTCCGCTTGCGACATCAACCGCTTAAATTCGGTAGAAGATTTTTCATAAGTAAACCTATTGGCTAAATCGGTGTAATATTCGCTGCTCCAATAAAATCCCCACCTTTCAAAATAGTATGAAAGGTCCACTTTTGTTGCAATGGAAGAGTAATAAACCATTTGTTCCAAATTCGACAAATTTACAAGATCTTTACTTTGATATAGGTTATTTAGTCTCCCCCAATATCCTGGAAATGCACATTCAAGATCCCACCAAATCAGATAATTATGATCTGCTTTAAGAGTTGAGCCGGAACCATTTACATAGTCCGAAGTATACATAATTTTCCCATCATGATATGCCTGATAGGCAAGCGTATAGTCACTTGCAATGTTGTTTAATGTTTTATCAAACGGTGCATATTGCTCGTAGCCTAGTGGGCTGTGATTTTGCTGTGACATACCAAGTATTTTATAATAGGCAATGGCCGCAGTAAAGTTGTTTGTTGTTTCATTTATTCTACGACCATCAATATCAATCATGTGACCGAGTTCATGTCCAATGCCAAAAATCAAATGATCTGTCAAATTATATTTTGAATTTCTTATATTATTGAAATTTGCAAACCAATAATGTTCTTCGTAAAATCCGATATGATTAAAATAGGTGTATGCACCTGAATTTTTATAGGTGGACATGTATCTGAAATTTATCACTATATTTTTATTTTGCTCATTGTCGGCAATTCCGTTGAATTTGAAAACTTCGTTCATGTAGTTTCCCCATAGTTGCATATTTTCGCTTGGGGAAATTTCATTGTTTTCAACATAAACTTTATATAATGATTCAGCAGTTGTCGTAAAAAGTGCATGATCCGTTACGAGTTCTGCCATATCCAGCATTGTTGTGGAAGTGCGATATTGTTCATAATATTCGGTAAGTGTGCTTAAAAACTGTTTATTATCATCACCCTTTCTGAAAATTGGATAATAGCCGCCACCCTCTATGTAAACACTAACATCTCCCTGCTCATCCGCCGTGAATGGATTGCAAATATAAATCGCACCTCCCTTCCTCTCATTTTGACTGATGTAACTTGAGGAGGAAACAAAGTCATCATAAATAAATTCATTCATTCCAAGTTGCAACTGCTTTTGCCTTTTCCATGAATTCGATGTGTAATAACCATGATTTTGTGTGAATACAATTTGTGGCAAATTTTCATTCTCTTTTGCATCAACAAATACGCGTATGGTTTGCCCTGTCAAGCCGTAAATTCCTGTTAAATTAAATTCGCAGGTTGGAAAATTAAATTTTAACGTGCTACTAGAATAAGTATAGAGATTGCCGGCCTGTGCAATTTTATGAGCATCATCAAAGGTTGTTGAAAATTCCCTTTGATAACTATATTTTACATTGCCTTGCAAAACCTCTTTTGCTCTATCAAAAATTTTTTGGTCAATTCTGCCCTGCTCGTAAAGCGTTGTGATTTTTTCGGCTGATTTAAAGTCGGACTTTAGACTGGTTTGCGTGTAAGTTTCAAATATATCATCTGCCGAAAGCATATCTTTATTTTGCAAACTCGCATCACTTATGTTTGTCTCGACTGTACTTACGTGAACCAGATGAATTCGCAAATAATCACCAAAAAACAATCCTATTGCCAAACACAATAGAAAACACGATATATAAAATAAAAACTTTGCTTTTTTATTTCCCATAATATTATTATATCAAATTCACATTATTAAATCAAACATGTTGCATTAAAAATATTACGTCTTTTATATTTTGATGAATTTTTAAAATAAATTTGCAAAAAGTAATCAAAAAAAATGCAAATTAAAATCCATAATTAGCATATGTCAATTGATTTATATCCCGTTTATAATCGAGGAAAAAAATATTTAGACATAATAACAAAAGAAAATAATATTTTATTGATTTTTAATATTAAAATTACAAATTGCCTGTTGATTCTTTTATGAACATATCCAAAAAATCTTTCATGAGTTTTGTCTTTTTTTCTGCAAGTTCCCTTGCGGTTTTTGTGTTCATATTTTCACCAAGTCTTATCAGCTTGTTGTTGATGTGATGAATTGTCGATGGATCTTCTTTGCGCTCATCATACGCATTTTGATATAGCGGAACACTTGCATCGTAATCGGGAATATTGTGTGCAATTGAATATTTGATTGTTCTGACAAGACCAATCGCACCTATTGCGTCTAGGTTATCGGCATCTTGTAAAATTAAACTTTCAATATCTGAAACATTTATTCCGCCACTGCCAAAAGAGTATTCCTCATGATGCTCAATTGCACTCAATACCCTCTGTTTTTGATTTTCTGTTATGTCAACATCTTTCAAAAACTCTTGAACCACAGGCAAACTTTCCTTTGGGGAAACAAATCTATTTTGCTGTGCCCCCATAATCCTGTGAATATCATGAATAAAGGCGCTGATGCCAACAACAAGTCTATCTCCGCCCTCTTTAGATTGGAGATAGAGTGCATAGTGCAAAGTTCTTTCAAGATGGTCAATGTTATGTCCACTTGCATCTTTGCTGAAATATGTTCCAACCTTTTCTCTTAACCTTTCAATAATTTCTTCTAATTTTTCCATAGCTTCTCCCTTTATAATTTTATCTCTTTTAAATCTGACAATCAAGCGAATGTATAATAAATGCTTTGCCGTTATTATAATTGTATATTTGAAATTTATCGCAACTTATTTGAAAATTTCTAAACCAAATTTTCTTATTTTCTCAAGTTGGTCAAATGTTAATGTTCCGTTTGTGTATAGTTTGTTATATTCCTCATTTATATCACTTCCAAAAAACAACAAATCATCTGTGGAAAGGGTTACATTTAACCCGCTTTCAACCATTTGTCTGATGGGATGGCTTTTTATACTCTTAGCATAGCCGAGACACACATTACTTGTCGGGCAAACGTTAAAAACGATATTCCTTTCTCTTGCAAGTTTAACCACATCTTTATCTTTTACAATTGAAATGCCGTGTTGAATTTGTTGCGGATTGAAATCCAGTATACATTGTTTTACATAATCAGCACCAAGCATCTCCCCCGCATGTACTTTTGTGAGCATATTCATTCCGTTGGCAATTTGATAAAACTCAACAAAGGTTGAATTTGGCTGTATGTTTTCAGTTGATGCCAAATCTATTCCGGCAAAAAAATTTGTATGCAAAAGGTCAATAAACAAAGGTCTATGCTCCGCCTTAAAACTATCACGGCTTATAGACAAATCCCATAATATTTTTAAATTATCATATTGAAATTGCTGCAAAAAGGATATGAAAGATTGCACATCTCCATTGAATGTTCTTAAACATACTTTATAATCAATTGACGGACAAACGACCTTAATCCCCGTCTCAATACAATTTAAGAAATTGCCTTTAAGTAAAAGTGTCAATGTGCTAACCTCATTCTCTAGTGGAGTGAGATATTTGCGGCTGAAATCAATAAGGCTGGCAATGCCATCCATTTTATAATCGCTTGGCAAATTGACGCCGTTTTGTTTTAAAAATTGAAACCTGCATGAAGATAACGCATGGTTGTGAATGTCTGTTTTAGGTTGATTTTTTATATAATCCAAATAACCACTTGTTTCCATTTTTGACATTTCAAATCTCCTCCATATGATTGCATAAACACAACGATTTTGTATCAAAATAGGACTTTCTTTCTTGCAAAAAGCAAAAAATCCGCACTTTAAAATTTTTTAAATAAATTCCTTTTTGAATGTTACGCTTAAATCCTTGAAGCCGTTTTTTCTATAAAACCTTATTGCATTTTCGTTTCCAAGCATAGCCGTCACAAAGCATCTTTTGGCATTTTTGGATTTACACCACTCAAAGAAAGCATTGATAAGTTTTGTGCCAATTCCATACTTCCTATATTCTTCACAAACAAACATGTTTTCAAGTTCACACGTGTTGCCCTCATAATAAGAATATGTATCGTCTTGATAAACTGAGCCCGCCAAGTAGCCAACAACTTTTTGATTGCAAGTGGCTGTTATAACAAATTGATTTTCAATCAGGTCTCTGAAATATTCGATTGACTTTTCGCCCAGTGCCCACTCCTCAACATATTCATCTACATCATTTTTCTCTTCATATTTGAAAAGTCCGTTGTTGAGTTCTTGCACACTTTTTAAATCTTCCAGCGTTGCTTTTCTTATTTTTATATCCACTGTTTTCACCCTTTTAAAATAAATTCATGTATAAGATTTTCCGCCCATGTCCGATCTTTCTTGCTATACGCTTGTTGAAAGTAATAATGAAATTGATAAAATTTCAGCCGTTCCGTTAAATATTGAAAATCAAACATTTCTGGATAAAATTCTTTTAGCAAAGCAGGCAAATTTTCATAGTCCTCTTTCTTTGTAAATTCCTCATCTGTTTCATTTGCAAATTTCCACGGCTGGTCACACATCGATTTAAAAATCATAAGTTCATAGTCGATTGGACAATAAATTACCCTGTCGAAATCAATCAAATACAATTTGCCGTTGTCGTAAATAAAATTGTCGAAATGGGCATCATTGTAAACTAAACAGTATTTGTTGTCACTCAAAAACTTCAAGTTTTCTTGCAGTGCCTTTTCTATCTCGGGGCTGTCAATTTCTAGTTGTTTTAAATGCTCAATGCAAATATCGTTTTGAGTTTGCCAATATTTTTCCCATTCATCTATTACATCTTTTTTTGGCAATTTTGCATTAACTTTATGAAAGCATTTTAATATGTTTGCAATTTGGAACATAATATCTTTTCTTGTTTGATTGTCTAGTGTGTGCCAAATTGAATATAACCTTTTGCCTTGTATTTGTGAGATTATCAAAAATTGATAATTTTCAAATTCTCCACACGCTATCAGTTTTGGAACAAAATCAAAATCGAACGTTTTATATAAATTTATTTCTTTTCTCAATGATGATTTTTTATCACTATCCTCTGTGAGTTTTATAACATACTTTTTATCAATTAAAAACACATAATTTGTAAAACCCGATGATGCTTTTTTTATTTCCGAATAAGATATATTCTCCTGCTTTAAAATTTGCTTTACTTTGGCAAGCACGTTGTCACTTCGGGTAAGCCCCGTTGAGATTTCTACATCAGTCTTATTTTTCTTTAATCGTCCAATGAGGCTGGCTGTTCCACAGAAAAAACCAATCGAGCAAATTGCACCACCAATGCAAATGAAAATGTTTAATATATGTGCCTCACTTCGCACAAGTGCAAGCACAAACATTAAAATAAATCCAACGCAAAATAATGCAACGCCTATATTACATTCAAGTCGCGATGTATTTTGACGATTTTTTGTAAAAGCACAACCAATTAATCCCCCGATTGCAACGGCTAAAAAAATATATAAAACAACTTGATACCATGTCGGGCAAGCATATAAATTTTCTATGTCGGGATAAAGAAATTCCGATAGCACCAAACATATTCCAACCCCGAGTGAGCCAATAAAAACAATTGCCATAAAAATTATGGATAAAATATTTTGTTTATTAAATTTTAACATTCCATCATTTGATTTTTGCATTTTAGACTTTATGTTCATTGTTTTTATTACCTTTATTTTGTTGCCTAAAATTTATCTTGTTTCAGACGAACTTTCAACCTACACATTCTCTTTTATTTCTTCATTTTGTGCTGTTTTTTCATTGCTGATAAGTGCTTCGGGAGTTGCCTCATATAAAGAATAAAGATAATCACTAAACTTTTCGTTTGCCTCTTTATATCCGCCACCAACTTTTGAAAAACCTACGCTTTCATAAAATCCGTCTAAGAAACTTTTTCCATCTCGCTGGCTTTTGCAATCCAATCTTATTTTCTTTATCTGGTTTTCTTGCGCATACTCCCCGAGTGCAACCATTATCGCCTTGCCCATGCCGTGCTTTGCAGGGTCGGAAACTAGCCCCGTCACATAACCCGCTTTTATCGAAGTGTCATAATCACCATTATCCCAGTATCCCGGCCTTTCTGCTGGCTTTAACACTAGTCCACCAACAACCTCATCTTTTGCATCAAACATTATTACTAAATTTTTATTTGCATCGGCAAGCAAGGTGTTTGTGACATTTTGAGCGTTGTTTCTTTCTGCGTAATTATCTTGCCATTGATTTATGCCCTTTTTTGCAAATGCAAAAACACGCTCGGCAATCAACTGTGAATATTGTTCTATTATTTTTCTTGCCCATGGCTCATTACAATTTTTTGAATTTATCGCAATTGGTATTAATCTTTCCATTTTTTCTCCTAACTTTATTTTATCACAAAAATTTTAAATGTCAACAATTTCATATGCACATAAGTAAACCTTGCCACGCCTTAAAGAATGCCGTCACAATTGTTTGCTTTTTCCGCCCTTTTTATGATATAATCTTTTTGAAAATAACCGCTTTTTTCTTTCGACAAAAGGAGAAACTATGATTGTTAAAGATTTAATTTTGTATCAGGTTGCAACCGATAGAGACTACAAAGTTGGTGATAAAATTATTTTTGACGCTTCCACGCAGAATGGTCAATTTAACCGCGTATATAATTTTTCATTTAAGATAGACAGTCTCCGTCCGTCTGACATTGTTTACAGCAATGCAAACAAAAAATTCGGGCGTTTTAAAAACAAAGAAACCTTATATCAACTTGCAAACAGGCTGGAATATTATGATGTCCTTGTGAAAGAACTTGCTCTTGAAGAAGTTAGGCAAGAAAAGTTTAGCAATTTGCCATCAAGGCTACACAGCATGTATTTGTCTTTGTCAAAAGAGGCTATGCTTGAAAACTTTGAAAGTATGGCCAGCAGTCTTGAGAAAAAAGGAAAACATTTCCAAGCCGTTGCGGTAAAGTGCAATGGCAATATATTTAAAGCAGGCAAGTTTTATATGTCGCGAGAAGCGGAAAGTTATGATTATTATCGCAAAAAAGCATATGGCTACTGGGGACAAAAAGATTTGAAAGATGAAGAAGTTAAGGAAATCCTATTTCAAGGTGAAGCGGAAATAGTTGAGATTTTTGCGGAAATTAAAAAGTAAGGAGAAAAAATGGTTAAAAACAATAAAATCTATGAAAATGAAATTGTAGAAAACAAAAAGATGTTTTATATGGTGCAAGATACACCTTTCAACAGAAAGCACAACAACTTCCATGTTGGTGATGTTTTTGTTACAAGTGCAAAAGCCAACCAAAAAAGATTTGAATATAAAAAAGCCTTGTTTAGTTTGCACAAAACAAAAAGGCAAAAGAAAATTTTGTTTATTGAAAAATTACATGAAAAAATCCGCAAAAGCATAAATAAAAATTTGCCGAGCAGACAAAAAAGCATTGTTGTTTTTGAAACCTTACAACAATGCCAAGCCCTTTCACAAAAATGGGCAAGATTTAATATTAAACCTCTCTTCATATATGAAGTTCAACTTTCCGGCAAACTACACAAATGTTCCTGCACACCAGATGACGCAAAAGAAAATGTGTCAAAGCAACAACATATTGATGGGATTACCACCTATTGGAAAGGCGAGAAAGACACAGGTCTTTTTGAATGGCTTTTTCAAGGAAAAGTAACAATTTTAAATAATCCGCTTTAAATTGATTTTTCAATGCTAAATTAATGGTGCATTTTGTGCTTTTTCTCTTTTCAAATCATAATATTTGCGTCTTGGCTCAACCAAAAGCGTCTCAATGTATAAATTATCAAAGAAAAGTTTATCATTGCCACTTATATAAATTTGCCAAAGTTGGCATAACGTGTTAAACACAAGTTTTAAAGTGTCGGTTACAGTTTTATATGCCTCACCCTCTTGCAATTCCTTTAAGGCGTAACTGTAAAGTTCATCGACAAGAGTGCGATAATTCCCCTCCACTGACAAAACTTCTTCGGGTAAAAATGTGACAATCATTTGCCCGTATTTTTTTATAGCCGCCACCGCTTTGGAAATTGTGTTGATGTCGGGCATAATAAATTTTCTTGGCATAAATCCCGTGTAGGTTTCCTCTTTTGTGTATGTGTTTGGCTGATATGCAAACTCGACAACCTTGCCATTTTTGCTTAATATAACGCTTGTTTTAGCACTTCCACTTTTTGTTCCACGGAATAATTCACACCCGATCGGCTCATCAACGGTTGGCACATTTATCCAAGAAGAAATATATTCATATCCATCACTTAGCACCTCACCACTTGCATCTATCAAATACTCTTTATCATTAATCAAATTGGTTGCCGGGCATACGCCATACTCAAATGAGCAGCCTCGAAGCACAAGTTGATAACCAGGATATTGAGTGATTTCACCCCGATTGTTGATTGTTATCCTTTTTGTTCTATCATGATCGTCAACATCATTTTCTTTAAATGCAACATGTTTGCCACATGGGGAAATCATAAGATAATCATATAGATATTGTGTCAAAAATGCTCCTTGTTCTTTATCAAAAATTGCATACTTGCCTCTGCTGTTTTTAACAGAAACCAGATTATCTGTTATACATTCTCTCATATTCACTTTTAAAAAATAGTCAAGCGAAAGATCAAATGCACGGCAAAATCTTGCCATAACATTCACATCGGGTTCACCTTGTCCGCCGAGATATTTTTGTAATTCCTCTTGTGGAACATTCAAAATTTCTTCAAGTTTTGTAGGGCCAATTCCCTCATCTTCGCAAACCTCTTTCATTATTTCAATAAAATTTTTTCTCATCTCTCACCACCCTTACAATCAGTTTAAAACTTATTGTTTTAAAAGTCAAATATTTCAGTCAAATATAAGTGCTTTTTAAATGTTTGGCTGTGTTATAAATGCAAAACATTTTGATTTTATTGCCCACTGTGCTATTATATTTTTAGGAGACTAAAAATGAATACAATTACAACCACACTTCTTTTTATTATAAAAGATAACAAAATTCTGCTCCCGCTGAAAAAACGCGGACAAGGAAAGGGATTTTACAACGGAGTTGGCGGAAAACAGCAAGCCGATGAAACCATCTTAGATACACTTGTACGCGAAACCAAAGAAGAAATTGGAGTCACTCCTTTAAATTTTGAACATGTCGGGAGAATTCAATTTGACCTTTATTATAAAGGTGAAAAAGCATTTGAAATAATGGAGATATACATAGCCCACGATTATGAGGGTGAAGTAATTGAATCTGATGAAATGCAACCTTGTTGGTTTGACCTTAATAAAGTCCCATATAAGCATATGTTCCCCGACGACAAACTATGGTTGGAACGCGTGCTTGCCGGTGATTACGTGAGCGGTTTTATCAAACTTGACAAGAGTTTTTCTGCTGTGGAAAATAAGCTCCACTTTGAAAAACGTAAATAGATTTTTAAAACAAGTTTATGAAACCCTTATTTCTGTTGCTCAATCTCATGGTGGAAAACTTCCTGTTAGAACAAATTTCTTATTAGATGAATTTGCTAATATGCCACCTTTAAAAGATATTA
>CANQHL010000028.1 GCA_947623775.1 uncultured Clostridia bacterium | reverse complement strand
CAATAGCAATGATGGTTGGACAGTATTAAACGGCATGTATGTTCCAAGTGAATTATATTGGATTGCCTAACGAGCCAGATGCTCGGCGATTAGCGAATTATGCGATATTTAAGGCATTAAAATTCGTTGTCTTTTTAACCAACAAGCCAAATGCTCGGCGATTAGCGACCAACCAAATGTTGGACGATTAGCGAAATGGATTGTATTTGAAGTATTAAAATTCATTGTCTTTTAATTAACATTTTTAATTACCACTAAACGAAGTGAACAAAACGCGTCTAAGACGCCCAACCAAATGTTGGACATTTAGCGAATGATGTGATATTTGAAGTATTAAATTTCATAGTCTTTTGATAACTTAGAGAAAAAACATTAAATTTGAGAGGAGTGAGCAATATTGTTCACTCCTTTTTTATTGCCATTTTGTTGGCAATATTTAAAATTTTCATCAAAAAATAACAGATTTTTAAAAAAGTTAAAAAATTTTGGTAAAATGCTTGACAAAACGGGGGGGGGACTATAATTAAAGTATAAACTAATTTATTTTTATTATTTTTTTGACAAATCTTGACAATAATCGCTAAAAAATCAAATTATTTTATCAACATAGAGAAAGGGGGAGATATGAAACACTTGACTAAATCAAAAGGTTTTAGAATTTTTGTATTAATCGTCTGTGCGTTTTTCGTTCTCTCATTTGTATTTGTCGGGCTTTATTTCTTCGGGGTGTTCAAAAAAGATGGTGGTGATGCCTTTGACGACACAAGTAGCCGCCCGGCAATTGAGGAATTATGGGATGGCTCTACATTTAGTAAAGCAAATTTTGATAAGTTAATGCACGAAATAGATAGTAATAATAGTGCTTCATCAACCAATATGAGCAATATATATAGTTTAGCAGCAAATAAAACAACATCTTTTACTATGAGAAACAACAACGGAGGCACGGATATTATTGTTACTTTGTGTGGGCTTACATGGTCTCCGACATATCTTTCAAAGGATAAGAATGGAAATTCAATTTTGACGCTATGGCTTACTGATTCCGACCAGCTTGCTGAAAAAAAGTATGCTTCATGGGCAACTTTTGATGAAAATGGGGCTTCAACTTGGAATAATGGGTTTTCGCCAAGCAATGAACTGAAGGGGACTTATCCTGACGCGATGTATGGCTCATCATACATGCATAGTGTTGTGCTTAATAATGGTGGTGGATATTTGACGGCACATCGTGCATCTTCGTTGTCAAAATCTTCTCCATCATCTTCGTCTGTGTTTGCTCCGTTTACTATGTCAACGAGTAGCCTGACTGAATTTATTGTAAAGCCTAATGATGTTTCGTGGCAAGAGAACGAACAATCGGCGGTTGCTAGACTGAGTATTAGATATAATTTACCAAATGATAATTGGTCAAACAGCGTTCCAGACACCGGATTTTATAAAGATAGTGATGGCAACTATTACAACTACGCTCATCGTCCCGGTAATCCAGCAAAAGGAGAGAAAGGCAATGACGCATGGAAGACGGACTATTTATGGTTGCCCTCTGTTACAGAGATAGGGACGAGAAGCGGAAATTTTGCTTATGATGTTGGGATATGGAATACAACAGCAGAACAGAGAGAAAGTACGGAAGGCTATTGGCTACGTTCAGGTGAATATAGTGATGCTGCTAAGGCCTATTATAATAAGTATGGACTTATGTATTCTGCTCTCGTTAATTGTAGTTATGGTGTACGTCCGGCACTCCACCTAAATCTCAACAAGATGGCAAACAATATTAATGAACTTTGGATTGATTCGGCACATAAATTTAATAGTGAAAGTTTGAAAGCTTTATTACAGGCAATAAGCGGAGATAGCGGTGTTTCATTGAGTGACATATCAAAAATTGAGAAAATGGCAAAAAACGGAACCAATGCACAGGAAATGATAACCAATAATAATAAACAGGAAATAACAGTGACCCTTGGCGGCCTCACTTGGACACCGACATATTTGTCCACGACTAAGGCGGAGTATGGAGAAAAAATAATTTTAACGTTGTGGCTTTCTGATTCTATCCAACTTAGCGGAAAAACTTATGCCATAGGCAAAACGTTTGATGAAAACGGCACTTCAACATGGAATAGTGGATATTCTCCAGGTGATAACCCGTATGCCAAATATCCTGACAACATGTACGGCTCATCATATATACGGAGTGTTGTGCTTAATAATGGTGGCGGATATTTAAATCAAAAAGATGCGACGTCGTTGGAGCCTTATTCATCAGACAAATCGTCCGTTTTTGCTAAATTTACGATGGCAGAAAATGATGGCAATTATAATGATTTGACCGAATTTATTGTCACACCTGAAAATGTGTCATGGCAGGAAAGTGGTCAGTCGGCAATAAGTCAGGGCGTTAATGAAAATAATTTATCAAATGAAAATTGGTCACAATCTATATCTAACGATGGATTTTATTATAATTCAAGTTATAAATGTTATTATAACTATGCAGGCAAAACCGGTAATGATGTTTGGAAAAATGATCATTTGTGGTTGCCATCTCGCACTGAAACAGGTTATGATGATTCACATAATGGAATGTGGAATATCTCTTCTGAGCAGCGACAAAATTCATCACTCTCTTGGCTTCGATCAGGGAATAGAAGCAGTGCATATTCTGTCGCAGTCCATTCGTCCGTAGGGTTTTATACGGTTCAATGGACGAAATGCACTGTTCGTCCTGCACTTCACTTATGTTTATCTGATGCGATAAGTTCTCTGGAAAAATATTATATCACTTTTAATGGTGGTGATGGTGGAAAAATCAATGGTTTATCTGCTGTCGATATGGGAGAAAAGAAATTTGGAGAAATAATAGATAATTTATATCCGTCAAAGACGGGATACACATTTGATTACTTTACGAATGATGCAACGAACAAAAAGTACACTTTAAACGCTGATGGAACATTCACTGTGCCTGACCTTGGAACTAATGGCGGAAGATACATTCTTACGGCACATTGGATTGCAAATAAATATACCATTACAGCCGATCCGAAAGAGGGAACAATTACAGGCAATACATCTGAGTGGAAATTGAAAGATGGATATTACACAAAAGAAGTGACATTTGATACAAATTATGGCGCTTTGCCAACTGTAAAGAGAACAGGATACACATATGAATGGAAATTTAACGATAAAATCATAACTTCAGGCACAAAAATGGAGGATGACGCAGAGGCGTGTGACCATACAATAACCGCCGTTTGGACGCCAATTAAATATAACATTCATTTTGAACCAAATGATGTTGATATTAATGGTGATAAGTTGTTATCTGAAGTGAACGGAACAATGAGTGACGACAAGGGGGTGGAATATGATAAAGAGCATGAGATAACTTATTCTTACACCTGCCTCACGTATAATTTTATTGGGTGGAAACTTAAAGGTGATGAAAGTGAAGCATTGTATACAAGAATGGTTAAAAATTTAACTTCTAAAAGTGGAGAAATGGTCACATTAGTGGCACAGTGGGAGCCTACATGGGCAACCGAGGTTTTGAAAGAGGAAAAAAGAACTGGGCAGCCATACACGCCGGAAAAATCACTTGGCATGTATCAGATTTCAAGCAGTCTTGACCTTGCATGGATTGCTAGAGAGGCTGCGGCTGGCAATTTGATGAACAAAAAGTACGATTTCAAGCAAACGGCTGATATAAATTTGGATGGTCACACATGGTTACCAATCGGGCAGGAAGTAAGCTGGGTTGCACCAAATGGCACAGAAATCAAGACGTCTAATGTGTATTACGTGGATTTTGAGGGTGATGAACACATGATTTCCCACTTAAAAACAAGCACATATGATTTACCAAAAGAGGATTTTGCAAATGGTTTGTTCGGCAGTGTCGGGGATGTTGATTTATGCAGAGTGAACATTGTTTCTGGCAATATAAGTGGTTCGACAAATGTTGGCTCGTTTGTTGGTGCTGCTTCTGATTATCTATACATAGAAAATTGCACAAATTTAGCAGATGTTAGTGGTGTGGATAAGGTTGGCGGACTTGCAGGAGCAATAACTTATGGATGTGAATTGTATTATTGCGTAAACTATGGTGATGTCACCGGAGACACATGTGTTGGTGGGTTGATAGGGTATGTTCCGGAAGATGCAGACTGGTGTGTTTTTATTGAAGATTGTTATGTGCGTGTAGATGAAGTGTCAGGAAATTCAAAAGTTGGCGGATTTGTTGGTGAGGCAGCGGGAACGGTTTATATTTCTGGTACTGCATTTCTTGGAACAATCACTGGAGGAAATGGGTTTATTGGTGATGGGTATTTTTGTATAGACAATTGTCTAGCCGTTGTGCAAACGTATATGGCGTTGACACCAGATGATAACTCGGACATAACTGACTGCATAATGTATTACGGAGAGGATAAAAACCGAAAAGATTATGGGAGCATTAGTAAACTTTGGGTTAAGATTAATGACATTCTCATACCATCTGATCTCCTTTGGTACAGACCTTGTTAAATGACCAAACCAGATGTTTGACGCGAGCCAAATGCTCGGCGTTTAACGAATTGTGTGATAATTAAAAACATTAAATTTCACTATCTTTTAAATAACCTTAGGCAGGTTCCTTGATGAATGATGTGATATTTTTCGGCTGGGAGATTGCATGTTGAGGATGGGGCTACACCCCGTCCTTTTTTGTTTGAAATTTGGTTGTATTTTCGGCGGGCTTTATGTATAATGATTATAAAGAGGTCTATATGAAAAATAATTTTTGTCCACAAGTCGCTCTTATTATGCGAAGTGATAAGTTGATAGAAGAATTTAATCTTCAAAGAACAACCATTGCCACAAGGTATGGTCCTGTCCATAGATGTTATTATGGTTATGTGTATGGCGTCCCTGTTTTAATGATTTATGGAAGATTTAACGGCGAAAAGGCTCCATCATCAAAAATCAATCATCAGCAAACCATTGAAGCCATTAAAAACAGTGGTGCAAAAAAGGTTATCGGCACTTTTGTTGTTGGTGGCATAAAAAGGCAATTTGATCAGGGCACAACCTATATTATTGATGATTTTATAGGCATGGGTAATTATGATATAGATTGGGATTTTAATTATCCATTTCACAATGCTGAAATGATACAGCCATTTTGTCCAAAACTTGTTGATTTATTGGAAAGGGCAAGTGTAAAGGCAGATTTTCCTGTTGTGCAAAGAGCAACCTATGTGTGTTTTAATGGCTATCCGCGAATAGAGACAAGGGCGGAATTGAAATTTTATGAAATGATTGGTGCCGATTGTGTCGGGCAAACGCTTGACCCCGAGGCAACTCTTTGCAGGCTGAACGGCCTTTGTTATGCAGCGGTGGCAGTTCAAATAGACAGTCCAAGTTCAAGAAGGGAGTATGCGGGCGAACTTGAGCATAGAGCCGAGGCAAATCCATATAAAATGAGCATTGAAGAGTGCCGATCGCACAGCGAATTTATAATAAGAGAGTTTCTTAAAATATACAGACATGAAGATTGTGGAGTTTGTGCAAAATTGAAGAGAACAAACAACAATTTCAGGGAATTTCCGAAAAATTTTTATGATTGATTTTAGGAGCAAAAATGAAAAACATCGTTTATCTTGTGACTTTAAAGCCATCTTCTCATAGAACGGCGGAAGAGAGTTTGGGCATACAATACTTGGCAGCGAGCCTGATAAAAAATGGTTTCGAGGCGAAAATCAGAGACGCTTGGCTTGATGGAAGTATAGATGAAAATTCCATTATTGACGAAGTACAAAAAGACAAAGACAATTTGCTTTTTGTCGGCATAAGTTCCTACATGTTAAACAACAACGCCTCATGTGAAATGGCAAAGAAACTGAAAAAATTGGGTGTTCATGTTGCGTGCGGAGGATATGGCCCGACATTTGAACCTGAAATGTTTTTGCAAAGTGGAGCAGATTTTGTTATGGTGGGCGAGGGCGAAACAACAATAATCGAGGTTGCAAAATATTATCAGCAGCACAAAATCAAAAAAGAGGCAATCAATGGGGTTATCTTTTTAGAAAAAGGGAAGCTTGTTCAAACGGAAAAGCGAACGGCTATAAAAAATTTAGATGAAATTCCATTTCCTGTTCGTCCATATTTGGATATAATCAAAAAGAAAAAATCCACAGTGAACGTTTTGACTTCGAGAGGGTGTATGGGGAGTTGCACATTTTGTTCAATCTCCGCTTTTTTGTGCAAACAAAACAGTTTAAGGTGGCGGGCAAGAAGCATTGAAAACATTATTGAGGAACTGAAAATTTTACAAAACAAGGGAGTGAAAACGGTCAAGTTTGTTGATGATAGTTTCATCGAAAATGAAAGAGATGAAAAGTGGTGTGAGGAGTTTTATAACGCCATCAAAGAAAATGGGATAAATATGTTTTTTCGCTCGTCTATAAGGGCGGATAAAGTGGATGCAAAATCAATGAAATATCTTCACAAAGCAGGATTTTTCTCTTTTTCATGTGGAATAGAAAATGGTTCAAAAACCGCACTTGCAAGAATGGCTAAAAGAGCAACAATAAAAGACAATAAAAAAGCAATAAGAATTATGCAACATAATAAAATGTACATTCAAGCAGGCTTTATACTTTTCGACAACAAAACCACAATGCAAGAACTGAAAGAAAATTATCTTTTCTTGAAAAGACATTTGTCACTTGTAAGCAAGGGAATATTTTCTGAAATGTACGCCGCAGTGGGAACGGTGTTTACCAAAATGGCAAAACTTGAAAGCAAAAACAAGTTTAATGCAAACAATCTTTATTTGGTTGAAGATTTACAGGCAAGGGCAGTGTATAACTATTTGAAAAAGTGGCAACTTCATCATTCAAAAATTTATGATATGGTTATTGACCCGATAAGCGCACCAAAAGACATAGCCATAAGTGCCATGAAAAAATACCAAAAACTCATGATAAAAATGAAGAGAAAGGACCTTGAATTTATGAAGAAAATCATGGACGCCGTGGAAAAGGGTGAGGATTGCGAAGTGATTTTCCTTGACTTTGAAAATAAAAACAATGAGTTCTATCGAGAAATCGGGATTAAAGTTCAGCAATATTATGATGCGGACGGGCTTGTGTATGATGCCGATATAAATGGATTTTTAAAAACAAACATTCAAAATTCAGTGGATATTTCTTTGGACGCCTTAATGCAAAACAATAAACTGCTCAAAAAGGTGGCGGATATGATTGCATCAAAATATGAAGAAAGCGGAGAAATTGATTTTTATCAAAACCACATTTTGCCATGCACAAAGATTTGTATTGACTATGCACAAAAACATTGTTTAAATGTTTTATCCGCCGCATTTGTCGGGTTATTTCATGATTATGGAAAACTTTTTTTGCAAGGCAATATTGACAATCATGAAGTTATCGGCTCGCGTATAGCGGGGGAATATCTTCATAAAAACAGATATTCGCAAAAGGAAATTGAAGAGATATGCCAAGCCATCGAAAACCACAAGCAGAGTGCAAATGATGAAGAAATGTCTGATTTCAGCAAAATGATAATCAATGCCGATGCCCTTTCATATCTAGAAAATGTTGATTATTTTAACGCCTATCTTACTCAGCATGAGGGGGCTGCCGCCTCACAAATTCTCAAAGAAAAGATACTTAAAAATCTCAATCGTATTGATGAATATGGCAAAGAAGTTTTTGAAAAGAGTGATTATAAAGACAAAATTTACAGCATTTTAAATTCCAATGATTAAATTTGATTGTTTTTAATCTTTTGATATGTTATAATAAAATCTATGAAAAAAATTATAAGTGTTTGTTTGATGTGTTTGATATTGCCTTGTGTTTTTATGTTCACCGGTTGCAACAAGGAAGTTGACAATGTTTCTTTGCGTGTGACAAATGGAGAAGAAGTGTTTTTTGCAAACAATATCACCACTAAGGCGGGAAGTGTTTACAATCTTCTTGTTGAACTTGATGAAAAATATGATGAATTTTACTTTGAGGGCAACGAGTCGCAATATGGGTTTTATATAACCTCCATTTGCGGGATAGAGGAAAGGACGTTTGATGGTGGAACGCAATTTTGGGCATTTTATGTTGACGGAGAATATGCAAGCGTGGGAATATCATCGCAAAAACTTTACAGCGGCATTGAAATTGAATTTAGATATGAAACTTTTGAATTTTAGGGGGTTGTATGATAAATAGTTTATTGCTGTTTTTCAGTTGTTATCGGGTTAACAAATATGTAAACTTTTCAGTTTTTGCACTGTTTCTTTTAAACTTTTTTATCACTGAAAGAAACCTTTTAAATCAAGTTTTCACCTACGTTAATTTAGCAATTCTGCTGCTTGTGTTTTTTGCTTGCTACACGTCAAAATTCAACAAATTTGCATCACCTGTTTCAATTATTTTTTACAGCGTTGCCGTGGACGTTTTTTGCTATTATTTCTTTCCGCTTTTTCCGGTGCATATTTCAATTTTTGAATATGTTTTAAACGGAATTTTGTTTAATATAAAATTTGTGATTTTGCCATGCCTTATTGTCTTTGCTTTTGAAATACTGAAAAAATTTCAAGCCAAAAAGCATGCTGTCTATCAAAAAATTTCATATCGCAATTGCATTAAAGGAATTTAATTTATGGAAGCATTGGAGTTTGAAAAAAAACAATTGAAAAGCACATTGCAAGCCTTAACGGAAACAAGGGGTGTGCTGAAAATCAAGTTGCAAAATTTGGATAATGCCATAATTGATAAAGAGTTGATTGTCACATTAAAGTACGCCTATGCAAGACAAATTTACGATATTGACAAACATATAGACTCACCATATTTTGCAAAACTCATATACAAAGATGATTTAGAGGATAATGTTGAAAATTTGTATATTGGCAAGGCTGGAATGTTTGATAAAGATGGCAAACAACTTGTTGTGGATTGGCGTGCGCCTATTTCAACTTTGTACTATGATTCGGAGATTGGAAGAGTTGAATATCTCACGCCCGAGGGGCAACGCCGGGGGGATTTAAGTTTAAAAAGACAGATAAACATTGAAGATGGGAAAATCTTAAATGTGATTGATGGTGACATGCTCACCAATGATGAATTATTGAAACCATATTTGGAACAAAAGACGGAAAAGCGGCTTAAATCCATTGTTGCAACCATTCAGCAAGAACAAAACAAAATCATACGTGCACCAATCAAAAACATTGTTGTGCAGGGGGTTGCGGGAAGCGGAAAAACAACGGTTGCACTGCATAGACTTTCATATTTAATCTATCAAATGAAAAAATTTGATACCACTGCCGATTTTTTGATAATAGGTCCAAACAGGGTGTTTTTAAAATATATTTCTGACATTTTGCCAGACCTTGAAACCGAAGATGCAACGCAGTTGACATTTGAGGAATTGGCACTAAATGTTGTGGACGAGAAGTTTAAAGTTTCAGACAAAAATCATGCTGCGACGGGGGCGGGATATAACAAAAAGGATAAAACAACATTAAAATACAAAAATTTGTTAGATGAATTTTTACTTAACGAAGAGAAAAACTTCTTGCCTGAAAATGTAAATTTTTATGGCATTGAAATGTTTGATAAAACTGAACTTTACAATTTGTATTGCTTGGCAAAAAAGGAATCGGTGGAAGATAGTTTAAACAATCTTATCGCCACTCTCACCGGAAAATTCACCAACCCGAACTTGCAAGAGGATTTTCTTGATAAAGTCAAAATTGAATCGGCAAAAAGAGGGATTGATGTTCCGCTAAATGATTTATGGAACCTTAAAAAGGGCTTTGAAAAGGGCAAGCCAGAATTTTTCAAAAAACAGTTGAAATTTCGTAAAGTGTCGATAATTTCAATCTATCAGAAGTTTTTGAAATTTATTGAAAATATGGACGAGTACAAGACCCTTGCCAAAGAGACTCTTGACAAACTAAAAAGCAAGGAAGTGGAATTTGAGGACCTTGCCGCCCTTATTTATTTAAAACAAAAATTGTCGCAAAGTCAAAAATACCAGCATATTTGCCATGTGGTTATTGATGAAGCGCAAGACTTCGGTGTGCTTCATTTTATAGCAATAAAAAATCTTTTCAAAAATTGCGTTTTTGACCTTTATGGTGATTTAAATCAGGCAATTTATTCAAATTGTTCCATAGAAAAATGGGAAGATATTTTCGAGCAGTTTAAAGACCGACAATATTTTGAATTGAAAAAGAGTTATCGTACAACAATCGAAGTGATGGATTGTGCCAACATTGTTGCCTCCCACAGCAACCTTATTCTCGGGCAACCGGTGATACGCCATGGTGACGAGGTGATTTTGTTTGAAGCAAAAGATGAAAAGGCGCATCAAAAACTTCTTATTCAAAATGCGGAAGAACTTAGTCAAAAGTTTGCAACAACTGCAATAATTTGCAAGAGTGAAGAAGAATGCTTGAAAGTTTCCAAGGTGCTGAAGGGTGCAGGGATAAAACATTCTTTATTCGATGAAAAACAAAAAATCAGCGGCATAATTGTGCTTACAATTCACCAGGCAAAGGGACTGGAGTTTGATTGCGTTATCCTAAACGACTGCTCAAAAAACAATTTTGATACAAACAAACTTATTGATATGAAACTTTTGTATGTCGGCTTAACAAGAGCAATGCACAAACTTGTCTTGCTTTCAAATGGTGATGCCATAGATATGTTTAAAGAATATAAAAGGGAGGAAGTATGAAAAAATTTAACGTTGGCTGGGGATTAACAAATGTTTGCAATATGAATTGTCGTTTTTGTTACAGCAAAGGCACAAGAAGCAGCACAAAAGACAAAAAGCTTTCCGATTGGATAAAGTTTATTGACAAAAATCATGAATATATCGATTCAATAAACTATGGAACAGGCGAAAATTCCACTTGTGATGACTTTTTCACATTTATACGTTATGTGCGAGAAAATTATCCAGATATAACTCAGGCACTCACAACAAACGGCTACACCTATCAAAAAATCAAAGACAATCAAAAATTTTATGATGATTTTTTGAAAAGCATTGATGAAGTTGATGTCTCACTTGATTTTAAGGACAAAGACAAGCACAACGCTTTCCGTGGTCAGAAAAACGCATACGATTGGGCAATAAATATGCTTGAATTTCTGCAAAAACATGGCAAAAAAAGCACAATTGTGTTTGTCGGGTTCAATGAAACGTTGCAAGAAGACAATATAGACGGGTTGTTTGAAATAGCAAAAAAATACAATGCAATTTTAAGAATGAATATATATCGACCGGTAAGCAAAGATTTTGAAACCAATTCGGAATTTATCTTGTCCTATGATGTTTTGGTGAAAGCACTAAAATATATCAATGAAAAATATGAGATTATAAATTTAAGTGATGCACTTCTCGGAAATGTCTTTTCGTTTGCCGGAAAAGTCAAGGATTTCAGTGGCACAAAAAGTATTAGGATTTTGCCTAATGGTGACATTTCTCCGTCTACATATCTGATTGATGAAAAGTATCGAGGCCGTTACAACATCAGCCAAGACATTTCACTTGAAGATATAAAATTTGAAGAATTTTCAAATCCCATTGTGCCAGAAGAATGTAAAAATTGCAGATATGAAGAAACTTGCGCCGGCGGTGTGTTTGATAGAAGAATATTGTGGTATGGAACATTGGAAAAGCGTGACCCATATTGCCCATTAAACAATGGAGAAAAACTGCCGGAAGAAAAATTTAAAATCTCAAAAACGGCAAGAATTTCCGTACATGATGATTATTTGCCAACACTTTTTTTCAAAAATAAAGACCAAACTTTAAAATAATTCAAATTACATTAAAAAAAGACCAAATTCTAAAATAATCCAAAATTAACACCGCATTTTTCAAAATTACATCTTTACAATTTGGAAAATATATAATATAATAAAATCAAAGGTGGAAATTATGAAGATAGTTGTTTGTATGAGGCATGGTGAAGCGTATAAAAATCTGAAAAACATTGATGGCGGCACCGGCAGCGGATTGACGGAAAGAGGAATTCAACAAGTTAGTGAAGCTCTTGAGGAGTTGCAAAGATTAAAAGAAAAATACAACTTGCCTGTCAAGGTTTTTGTTTCCTGCAAGCGTCCACAAATTGTGGAATCAGGCACGCTTGTTGCCAAGAAAATGGGAGTGAAAGAGTTGTCAACAGATGAACGCTTTAAACCCATTCGACTTGGCTCTTTCAATGGCTTAACTAAGGAAGAACAACAAAGAAAATATCCCGATGCCTTGGTTGCACTTAAACAATGGGAAAATGGTGAGGCGGACATCACTGAAGCCGAACGCCTTATTCCCGACATGCAAAAATCGGCAGAATATTTTCAGCAGGTGAAAGGATTTATTGATTCGCTTGACGACGATTGTATAAGCATATTGATAGGTACAAGGTCGGATTTGTCTTGCGTTATAAATGTTTTAAATGAAAATGTACAATACAAGTGCAATAAAATGGATTTTGCTCAGGTTGTTGCAGCCGTCGAAAAAGGCAAACATTTTGAAATGATAAATGATGAGAGTTTGCAAGACGAAGATGAGCGATATTAAAAGGAGAAATTATGGAAAGTAAAGAATATCTTGGCAAGGTTGTTGAAGTCAAAATGGATAGACCGCTCGGGAGCAAACACCCAAAGCATGGATTTATCTATCCGGTAAATTATGGTTACATTCCAAACACCGTTTCGGGAGATGGGGAAGAACTTGACGCCTATGTGCTTGGTGAGTTTGAACCACTTGACACGTTTACGGGAAAGGTTATTGCGATTATTCATCGAGTAAATGATAATGATGATAAACTCGTTGTTGTCAGAGAGGGCAAGAATTACACAGATGAGCAGATTCGAGCATTAACGGAATTTCAGGAGCAATATTTCAAATCAGAAATAATCAGACCAAATGTTTAACACAAGCCAGATGCTGCCAACCAAATGTTGGACGTTTAGCGACCAACCAAATGTTGGACGATTAGCGAAACGGATTGTATTTGAAGCATTAAAATTCATTGTCTTTTACCAACCAAATGTTGGACGTTTAGCGAATTTGATTGTATTTGAAGCATTCAATTTCATCATCTTTAAAATAACATTTTTAAATACCGCTAAATGCAGTGAGTAAAGCGTGCATAATGCACATGAAGTAAATAAAAAGTGCCTAAGGCACGCATAATGCACAAAGGAGTGAAGCAAAACTCACTCTTTTTTTGTTGTCAATTTGGTGAGGAAACTTAAATTTGTATCAAAAAAAGTAATATTTTTTAAAAAAATTGGTAAAACGCTTGACACAATGGGGGGGGGATTTCTAAAATATTAGTATAAGATTGGTATAACATATTATAATAGTTATTAAACTGTTCGACAAAATTTGACAAAATGTTGACTTGATAATATTTGAAAATATATAATTATTATATAATACATTTTTATAATTTTATAAAAGGAGGAAGTGTGAAAGAAAGAAAAATTGATAAATATTTCATTTATTTGGCTCTTGCACTTTTAATACTGTGTTTGGGTCTGGTTTTAGTCAGCGTGAAAGGAGAAAAAGAAGATGCAATTAAAGCAGATGAATATCCAACGTATACATTATATGTATATGTTTATGTAGATAATGTAAAAGACGTATACGCAAATAGTACGGATAAGCAAATTACTCCGGCGGACCTTATTGCTTCTTCTGGAAACATGGCATTTCGTGGGTTACCCTGCCCAGAATTAAAATTTGAATTTATTATGAATACTCAATTCATGTATGTTCATTACACTCATTCTGTTACACAAGCAGATCTTGAAACTAAGAGTGTTTCGCAATATGGACTAAGTTATTATTATGTTGGGGTGACTAAGTCTGTTGGATTTGGCGGAGGAACGACTGCGGAAGAAGTTGATTTTAAAGGTATTTCCGTAAATAAATATTATAATGTTTCATATAGATGTTTTTTCTCTTGTGGAAGCGTAAACAATCGGGAGCTATCTCTTGAAACATCATGGAATAATGAATATTATTACTCTGGGCATAGTTATATGAATTATGATACAGATTATGATAAGGATCAAAATTATTATATATACATTTATCTAAATCCTAAAAAATATAATATAACCCTTAATGGAAATGGCGGGACAATTAATGGCTCTAGTACATTACCTTTAACAAATCAAGTTATTGCTACAAAGACCACTACAATTACTCCATCAAGAACGGGTTACAAATTTAAGTGTTTTACGAAAAATTCAACATATAGTTCATCAGACACTGCTTACACTCTTAATTCAGATGGGACACTAACAGTGTCCGACCTTGGAACAACATCACAATGCACTCTATATGCCCACTGGGAAAAAGAAAAATACAATATCACTTTTAATGGAAATGGTGGAACAATCGAGAAAAAATCATCGTATCCCCTTAACAATTGTGAATATGGCAGTGAATTATCATTGTCAATTGAGAGAACAGGACATAAATTTAAATGCTTTACGAAAAATTCAACATATAAATCATCAGACACTTCTTACACTTTAAATTCAAGCGGGAAGTTTGTTGTACCGGACGTTGGTAATAGTGGCGG
>CANQHL010000027.1 GCA_947623775.1 uncultured Clostridia bacterium | reverse complement strand
GGAGTTGTCGGAATAAAACCCACATATGGAACTGTTTCAAGATATGGAATAGTTGCCTTTGCAAGTTCAACAGATCAGGCGGGACCGATAACAAAAAGCGTGGAAGATTGTGAATATGTGTTGTCCATTTTGACAGGAAAAGATAAAAATGATGGCACAAGCATAGAAAATAATTTTGTCCAAAAGCCACTAAAAAGCGGATACAAGATAGGAATTTGCAAACAGTTGAAAGAAAAAATTGATGGAGTTGAAAGTTGCAAGGCATTCGGGCAAGCCGTTGAGACATTAAGGGAAAAGGGATGTGAAATAGTTGAAGTGTCCATTCCTCATATAGTGAACAGTTTGGCTTGCTATTATATTTTAACTCCGGCGGAGGCGGCATCAAACTTAGCCCGATTTGATGGAGTAAAGTATACAATGAGAAGCCCGCTTACAAAAAACTTGGAGGAAGTGTACACAAAAAGCCGAAGTGAGGGGTTTGGACGAGAGGTTAAAAGAAGAATTATGCTCGGGAACTTTGTATTGTCAAGCGGATATTTTGATGCCTATTACAACAAGGCGAAGAAATTGCAAACACTTCTTAAAAAAGAGTTTCATTCGGCATTTGGTGAATGCGATTGCATTTTAACTCCAACAACTCCGGGTGAAGCATTTGAGATAGGCGGGAAAATAAATGACCCAATTTCAATGTATTTGGAAGATTTATTTACGGTACCTGCAAGTATAACCGGCATTCCGGCCATTTCCGTGCCATTTATGAGTGGTGCAACCGGATTGCCTCTCGGAATACAGATAATGGGAGAAGAAAAAAGCGAACATGTAATTTTTGATATAGCAAAATTGTTGCAAGGAGGTGAGGACGATGGAAGAATTTGATGTTGTAATCGGGCTGGAAATTCACGCCGAATTAAAAACAAAAACAAAAGTTTTTTGCAGTTGTAAAAATGAATTTGGTGCAAAGCCAAATGAGAACACATGTCCGGTTTGCACGGGTATGCCGGGAGCGTTGCCAATCATAAATAAAAGGGCGGTTGAACTTTGTATAAAAGCGGGACTTTGTTTTGGTTGCACAATATCTCATTATGCTGTTATGGAAAGAAAAAACTATTTTTATCCCGATCTTGCAAAGGCATATCAAATAAGCCAAATGGTTTATCCAATATGCGTTGGTGGTGAAATTACTTTAAAAGATGGAAAGGTTAAGAGGTTAAACAGAATACATCTTGAAGAGGACGCCGGAAAGTTGACTCATATAAGCAGGGCGACTGGAACACTTATTGATTACAACAGAGGGGGAACACCTCTTATAGAAATTGTAACAGAGCCGGATTTCACATCACCTGAAGAGGTTGACGAGTTTTTAAAAAGAGTGCGTGAGAGTTTGGTATATGCAGATATTGCCGACTGTAAAATGGAAGAGGGAGGAATGCGTTGTGATGTAAACTTATCACTAAAACCTAAGGGGTCGACTATTCTTGGCACAAGAACGGAAATGAAAAACTTAAACTCATTCAAAAGTGTAACGCGTGCGATAGAATATGAGATAAAAAGGCAAAAGGAAATATTGCTTGATGGCGGGAAAATAATTCAAGAGACAAGGAAATGGGATGATGCTAAGGGCAAGAACATGAGCATGCGCAGTAAGGAAGATTCGCAAGATTACAGATATTTTCCCGACCCCGATATATTGCCAATATCAATTACAGACGATGATATAGAAAGTATAAAAAGCGAAATGCCTGTTTTGCCTCAAAAACGCAGAGAGATTTATGTAGAAAAATATGGATTACCTGAATATGATGCACAAATTTTGACTTCTTCAAAGTATATTTCTGATTATTTTGAAACATGTCTAAAAATCTATGATAGCCCAAAGAAAATAAGCAACTGGATAATGGGAGACCTGTTGAAACTTGTAAAGGGAAGAGAAGAATTCACTTTTCCGATAGAAGAAAAATATTTATGTGAAATAATCAAGATGGTTGAAGAACGCTTGATAAACAAAAATGTTGGCTTGCAACTTATGAATGATGTTATTGAAACGGGCAAAAGTCCTGCTGTGCTTGCAAAGGAAAACAACTTAATTGTTGTAATAAGTGAAGAAGAAATTTTGAAAATTTTAAATGCTTTTAAGGAAGAGAATTCAAAGGTTGTGCAGGATTATAAAGTACAACCTGAAAAGGTTATTGGATTTATTGTAGGCCACGTTATGAAGAGTACGGGAGGCAAGGCAAATCCAGCAATTGTAAAGGAATTAATTAAAAAAATATTTTAACAAATCGGCAAAATTTTTTTGCCGATTTTCATTTTTTGATTGACAAAATTTGACTTGCGAAATTTGTCGAAAAAATAATTAAAAAATTTTTAAAAAAGTAGTTGACAGGCACAAATTTTTATGGTATATAATGAGTGAAATCTTAAAAAAGGAGGAAAAGATGAACAAAAAAATTGTTGCAAAAAGTATTATTTATGCGATGGTTGTTTTGCTTGCTTTGCCTTTGATTCTTCTCGGGGGGGGGAAGATTTTTAAAAGTGCAAAAGCGGCAGAAAACAATGTTACGGCTGAATATTACTTTTATAATCAGTTGACGAATGATACTCAACGCGAATTCTATCAAGAGATGGAAGAAATGGCAGAAATTGATGAAAATGGCGAAAGCGTATTCATTCGTGGTGGTGATATGATTGTAGACGGCGTTTTGACTCAGGAACAACTCGCCGATTATGCAACAGGAAGATCAAATCAACTTTTAGATGATTTTGGTGCGGCAAAAGATGCTTTCTATTTTGATCATGCCGATTTATTCTATGTTGATTTTTCGTATCTTTCATTTACAATAACATTGCGTAACGGAGAATACATGTGTTATCTCGGAACAGGCAGAGCAGAAACTTATTACACACAAGGAATAAACAGTAAGGCAGACGTTCTTGCTTGTATAAATGAGTACAATGTAAAACTCGATAAACTTGTAGAGGACACAAAGAAATCTTCACATACTCTTGCTGAAAAAGTCAGATATGCACATGATGCGATTTCTAATAATGCAGTTTACAAACTTGAAGACACTGCAAAAAAGAAGAATATTGGCTTCATCAGAACATCATATGGTGCTTTGGTAAGTGGAGAGTGCTGCTGCGAGGGTTATGCACGTGCATTTAAAAGCGTGATGGACAGAATAGGAGTGCCATGCGTTCTCGTTCAAGGCATTTATCGTCACAGTTCAACTGCAGTTGAACTTCATATGTGGAACTATGTTTATGTTGACGGTGCTTGGCTTGGAGTTGACGTTACATTTGATGATCTTGACAAAAACATAAATGGTTCTGAAGTATCTTACAATTATTTCTTAAGAGGTGCTTCAATCATGGCAAGACAACATGCCCCAAGTGCAGTTGTTTCAAAGTCCAATTTTGAATTTGCTTATCCTGAGTTGAGCGAATTGAATTTTGGCGAAAGCTTTTCTAAATCAAACGAATTATTTAGAATAACTCAAAGCAAAGGAGAGCCACTTACTTACACTGAAATAGAAAATGGACAAATATCTAAAATTGTACCTGTGTTAGATAAAGACGGAAATCAAGTTTACACAACCGATATAAAAGTAAGTTTTTATCTTAATGATAAATGGTGCAATTGGACAACATTAAAAGAAAATGGCTACTATCTTTTAATGAGAATATACTATAAGTCAACAGGTGATTCATTAGAGGTTGAGGATTTAAATTCAACATCATGGTCATATGCAAATCCTGAAATATATAGTTTCCCAGAAACCGAAGATGCTTTGACCCTTGAGGGAAATGCAACTGCTGCATTCTTTGAATTTGCAGTAACAGACGTACCTCCAAGAGACCCTGCGACAATAGATTATAAAAAGCCAAATTACTTGGATCAAATTGCCGAGACAACAACTTATTGTGGTGATCCAACAAAATTATTTGCTGAATCAGGCCTCATTAAGGCAGACTATGGTGATCCATATTATGTAGCACAACCATACATAAAGAAAGCAACTCCTGATCAAACAGGAAGTTTAACAGTTGGAAAAACATATCATGTTGAAGTTTATTATGATGATAATCTTAAACTTAAAGATCCAAACCTCCCATATGATGTAACACTCATAGGTGAAACTCCATTTAATGAAGTTATTCACAGCCTTACTGAGAATGTTAAAATTGAAAATGTAAAGTGGGATCCTGAAGAAGATGCTTCAAAAGTGGAATTCGATTTCACTCCAAGTGAAATGTTTGCACATGATTCAGTTCTTTATTTGTTCTCAATGAAAAACCTTGTTGGCGAGAAGAGTAACAAGGCACCAAATGATGTTATTTATTACGTAACTCATGGTTGTGTTGCACACGCATATGCCGCACAAGGATATGATTGGAACTTGTTTGCAAAACCAACTCTTCTTGAAAATGCCGATCTTTCAATGAATGGCTGGGAAACAAGTGACGGCGAAGAAGTAAGTGACTTATTGAGACATAGATTAGCCCTTGTTGTAACAAACACAACATATGAGCAAGAAGAGGAAATGGATGAGTTTGTAAGCGAACTTAATGGCGGAAAGGAAATCAAATCAAGCCAGACTTACAACATCAACTTAACAGTATGTAAAGCACAAGTTGTAAGAACGGGAGATTCAGTTCGTATATCTCTTGGATTCCCTGAGGGATATGGACCTAATGATGCCGGCGTTACATTCAAAGCATATCACTTTACAAGAGATGAACAAAACCATGTTACAGGCGTAGAAGAACTTAATTGTGTAATAACCGAGTATGGACTTATCATAACATGCAACGCATTCAGCCCATTCGCAATAGTTGCGGTTGAAGCAGATGCAAGTGAGCCTGTACAAGAAGTAAAACAAGTAATACTTTCAAACAATTATGGCGGAACAGTTGTTGGAAACAAACAAGAGACAATTGTTTCACTTGACAAAGATTCATTGACTGATGCAGCGGATGAGGAAGTGATAACTATAAAGGCAACAGAGGGATACATTATTGAATCCATCACACTTGCAGGAAATGCCGTTGAATTTAGTGACAACAAAGAGGCAAGCGTAACATTAAGATATGATGAACTTGAAAATAATCAAGCAATTCTCGATGTTAAATTTATCACAGAAGTAGCAGCGGTAAAGAATGAAGAAATTGCACACAGCACATTAAAAGCAGCAAACATTTCATTGACAAGCACTGAAATAGAGATTAAAGAGGGTGAGAAACTGGAAATTGTTGCCAATGTAGAAGAATTTGGTGATGTAAACACTTATGCTTGGTATAAAGATGGAGTTGCCCTTCAAGGACAACATGGAAAAACATACACTATCAATGCAGCATCTCCAGAAGATTCAGGCAGATATAAGTTTGTAGTTATTTCAAGCTCAAACAATCAAAACATCAGTTCAAGCAAAGAAGTCAATGTAAAAATCAATGCGAAAGAGGAAGCTAACGTTGACATGATTCTTATTCTTTCAATTTCAATTCCTGCAGTTGCCGTATTGGCATTTGCGCTAGTATTGTTAATTTTAATAAGCAAACGAAAGAAAAAATACACTAAAGAATAAAAAGTGAAAACACATTAAGGAAACTTAATGTGTTTTTTTAATATAACGAGAAAGATAATAAAAGATTTGGTAAAATAAAAAATATTTGATATAATTTAATTTGGAAAAACCTACATTTGATTATTTAAAAGGGGTGTCAGTGGAAAAACAGAGAGTATATTTTGTAATTGATATGAAGTCCTTTTTCGCATCTGTCGAGTGTGCGGAGAGGGGGCTTGACGCACTTAAAACAAAGCTTGTTGTGGCGGACAAGGAACGCACTGATGCAACCATATGTCTTGCGGTGTCACCTGCAATGAAAGAACTTGGGGTAAAAAACAGATGTAGGCTTTATGAAATCCCCAAAAATATAGATTTTATTACCGCTAAACCACGGATGAAAAAATATATTGAATATGCTGCGGAAATATACGAAATTTATTTGAAATATATAGACAAAAATGATATTCATGTGTATTCAATTGACGAGTCAATAATCGATGTAACTGACTATCTTAAAATATATAATTTAAAAGCCAAACAATTTGCAACTAAGTTGATGAATGAGATAAATGAAAAACTTCATATTCCATCTACTGCTGGCATCGGGAGCAATATGTATTTAGCAAAAATTGCTCTGGACATCACGGCAAAGCACTCTCCCGACAGAATAGGTTGGCTTACAGAAGAAAAGTTTATAAAAGAATTGTGGCATCATAAACCAATAACGGATTTTTGGCAGATTTCAAAAGGAATAGCGAGACGGCTAGAAAAATATGGAATTTATGATATGGAGGGGATTGCAAAGGCAAAAGAAGATGTGTTGTATAAAGAATTTGGAGTAAATGCCGAACTTTTGATAGATCACGCATGGGGAAGGGAAAGTTGCCTTATGAGCGATATAAAAAATTACAAAGCAAAATCCAAATCAATGTCGTCCTCGCAAATTTTACCAAGCAATTATAGTTATAATGATGCAAAAATAGTTATGGAAGAGATGGTGCAAAATGGTTGCTATGAGATGGCAAGAGAGGGATACGTGACGCCACTTGTGTATCTTTTTATTGGTTATGGAGACAAGAAAAATGATGGAACAAAAGGCATGCGACGAATGAATGAAACTACAAATTTATATACTGTGATAAGGAAGTATTATGAAGATATTTTTGATGAAATAGTTGACAAAAGCAGACCTATTCGGAGGATAGGCTACGAGTTTTCAAACATATTGCCGGAAGAATATGAAAGATATGATATGTTTACAGATATTGAAAATGTCAAGAAACAGAAAAGACTAATAAAAAGCGTAATTGAACTTCAAGATAAGTACGGAAAAAACTCCATATTAAAGGGCGTTGATTTGTTTGAAAAGGCGACACAACAAGATAGAAATAAAATGATAGGTGGACATAACGATGGAACGAGTGAAGATGAGTAGAGCGGATAGAGCCAAGCAATTTGCTCCATTTGATGCTCTTAAAGGGTTGCATGATGCGTTAAAGGTGAAAGAGTATGAGCATGAAAGGATTGCGAAGGGAGACATAACCGAAGAAAAGGCAATTGAAATGTCAAGACTTCTTATAAACCTTGAAAAAGATGATAATTTGTATGTGGAATATTATTCTGATGGGCAAATACTTTCGCTTAGCGGCAAGGCTGTTTTGGAGATTGAAAAAAATGTGTTAAAAATAAATAACACATCAATTAATTTAGATGATATTTTAGATATAAAAAATAATTAAAATAACAATTTATCAGGCTGAGGGAAAAACAGGGTGACCGCAAAAATCTGACAAATTGTGCTTGCTGCGATTACTGCAAGCCTAACGCTTGGCGAATACTGCAGGTTTCTTTCAAGAAAAAGGATATTTACAATAAATAAAGATTGATGCAAACTAAGTTTGCTGAAGCAGTTATTTAGGACAACAAAACTCCTGCTTTGGGACATTTTTCGAGCCTTGCCATACTTATTTTTATTCAGTCTGTTAATTTGTCCACATTCTGCAATTTATTTAATTAATTTTTCGCCACAATTTCGGGGTAAAACGATTATAAGTTTTAGCAATATTTTTTCATTTGATTTTGGTGGAAACTATTAATTGCCACTCTTAAACCGAAAGACAAAATAAGACAATGGTTAAAATTAAGTCAAAGAAAAAATTAACTAAGATACAAATAATTTTCCATTATAAAAATTGCAAGTTTAAATTATTTTTAGGGGATAGAGTTTTAACTTACCATTGCACCATCAACTTGAAGAATTGCTCCCGTGATATAACTTGCGTTTTCGCTTGCGAGGAATAAAAATGCGTTTGCAATATCAATAGGTTCTCCAATTTTTTTAAGAGGAATGGAATTTATCAATGGTTCAATCATATTTGCAGGTAAATTTTTGACCATATCGGTATTTGTAATTCCGGGGGCAACGGCGTTTACTCTTATGCCAAAAGGTGCAAGTTCTCTTGCAAGAGATTTAGTTAATCCATTGACAGCAAACTTGCTCATAGGATAAAGGCAGCCGGATTTTTGTCCGTAAAAACTCACCATGGAACTTGTGTTTAAAATCACTCCCTTAGTTTCTTTTAAATAAGGGCAAACGACCTTGCTGCAAATAAAAGGAGCTTTCATATTGATGTCAAATATATCATCTATTTCTTTTTGTGAATAATTTTCAAGGTTTGTACTTGAAGAAAGTCCGGCATTATTAATTAAAAAATCAATTCGTCCAAACTTATTTTTAACCTTGTCAAAAACATCTTTGACTTGACTTTCATCGGTAAGGGAGGGGTAGAAGCCTAGCAGATCGTCTTTGCTATATTTTTTTGTTAGCAAATGCAAAGCGTTTTCAACAGTTTCTTTTCGTGAGCCAAGTATTGCAACACGATAGTTGTTTTCAAGAAAAAGTTTTGCACTTTCAAGACCTATGCCTCTTGTTCCGCCTGTAATAACAACTACTTTTTTCATAATATAACTCCTTTAAACATAATATAGCAAAATGAAAAATCTTTGTCAAATTATAAAAAGTAGTTTATTTTGTTTGTGTAAAAAGCCTTAAATATGTTAAAATATTAACGTGTAAGAAAGACTATATAATGGGTATATGGTTGATGATATATTATGTGTTTTGTATGATAGTCAAAATACAATATATAGGTGTAAGGGGGTTAAATGAAGATAGTTTATAAAGGTTTGAATGCAATTGCAATGCAGTCTGTGGCAACGCTGGTAAGTGTTGTCTCCACTATTCCATACAACAATGTTATTGAAGAACGGGTCAAAGTGTATCAAGATAAGGTTAACAATAAAGATGATATAGTAATAATTCCAACAGAGTATAGTATTGAACATTACAGGGAAAAAGAAGAAAAGATAGCATCTTATTGTGAATATACTTCGGTCAACTACGATAAAGAAAATCAAAAATTAGATGTCGGTTTTATTTGTAAAAATCGGTGTAAAATAGTAAATCTTGACATTAAAAATGGTTCAATTTATGTGGATATAGAACTTATAGACAGACAGCCATTTTTACCTGAGCATGAAAAAATCAAAAGTGAAATTTTTGAAAGATTTAAAGAGTATCTTAAATATGATATTATAAATGTTGCCACAATAGAGGCGGTTAAAAATGCAAATGATATTGATTGCTTAATAAAAGAGATAGCAATTGCATGCAAGTTCGATGTCCAAACAAAACGAAAATTGTTGGAGGAACTAGACGCCTCAAAACGGCTTGAAATATTAAAATCCGAACTTGAAACACGAATTTACGAGCAGAAATCTGACAAAGGGCAAAATATATTTTTGTATTATAAAAACAAAATAAATGAGCTGAATTTATCTGCGGAAGTTAAGCGAATTGCATATGATGAGTTGACCAGATTGAAAAACACGCGTCCCGGACAAGGGGAATATGGCAATATTGTAGATTGGCTTGACCGACTTGTTGCATTGCCATGGCAAACAGTAAAAGAAGAAAACAAAGACATTGAGTATGCAAAAAGAATGCTTGACGAAACTCATTACGGAATGGAAAAGTTAAAACAAAAAATTCTTGACTACATAGCCTTGCGCATAGTAAGCGGCAAAAATCAAAGTCAAATAATGTGTCTTTATGGACCTCCGGGAGTAGGTAAAAGTACAATCGTTAAATCCATTGCAAAGGCATTGAATAAAGATTTCTTTAATTTTTCTTTGGGCGGCGTTTCAGTTTCTGAAGAGATTAATGGTATGAAACGATTTTTCGTGGGTGCCAAGCCGGGCAGAATAATGGAGGGAGTTACTCAGGCTGGAAGTAAAAATTGTATCATTTTATTAGATGAAATAGATAAAATGAGTTCACAGTCAAATCGCGGTGATCCTTACAGTGTTTTGCTGGAAATATTGGATAGAAATCAAAATGCAGAATTTAAAGATAGATATTTTGATGTTCCTTTTGATTTAAGTCAAGTTATGTTTATAGCAACTGCAAATGATATATCTGCGGTTCCCGATCCACTTAAAAATAGAATGGAAATTATAAACATAGAGGGTTATTCTTTAAATGAAAAGGTGCATATTGCCAAGGAATATATACTGAAAAAGGCATTGAGAGAGATAGGTGTCGATGAAAATCTGGTGACAATCCAAGATAAAACAATTCAAACTATAATAGAAGATTACACATTTGAAAGTGGAGTAAGACAACTTGAAAGGGCATTAAGTGAAATTTGCAAAAAATATTTAATTTCATTACAAATGAAAAATATGCCAATAGTTCCGAAGGAAATTTCACTTGAAGAGGCAAGGGAATTTTTGGGCGAGGACTATTATGAGGAAGATTACAACCTTGCACTTGAGGGCGAAGTGGGTGTAGTAAATAAATTGAGCGTATCAGGTCCGACTGGAAGTGTATCTCGTCTTGAAATAGCACTTGTCAAAGGAAATGGTGAACAAATTTTATCAGACAACCTTGTTGGAACAGCAAAGTGGACATTTAAAACCGTTTTCGGACTTGTCAAATCGCGATGTAAAGAATGGGGAATTGACCCGAGCGTTTTTGAAAGCAACAATTTTTACATTCATTCACCGCATCATGCAATATCTCACGATGGACCATCAGGCGGTGTTGCAGATGTTCTGTGCTTAATTTCTGCAATAAAAGAAATTCCTATCAATCACAAATATGCGTTTACAGGAGAAATATCATTAAAGGGCAAAGTGCTTGCAATTGGAGGAATTAAGGAAAAATTGCTTGCAGCACAAAGAAACAAAATTGAAACAGTGGTTGTGCCTTTAAGCAATAAAAAGGATATAGATAAATTATCAAACGAGATAATTGGCGATATGAAAATAAAATATGTAGACAACATTGATGAGGCTTATGAATTTGTTTTTAATCAAAGCGAACAATAAATAATAATTTATTTTAAGGAGAAAAAAATGGAAAGATTAACGGTGCCGCAACAGAATAATGCGGTTGAAAGTTTTGTAGATTGGCTCAAACATCATGAGAAACTGGGAAAAGAGCCATATGCTATTGAGCTGGATAGTTTTTTTGCATTAGACAACAAAGTGTTTGCCATCTTAAAGTTTCAACCTGAAGAAAATTCTCCATGGCTTGTCGGTGTAGTTGGCGGATATGAACCAGGTCGAGTGCAACATGATGGGCCTGTGCTTAGCGAATTTGAGGAATATGATGATGAAGCACAAGAGAAATGTATTTCTTATATAAAGAATTTCAACGATAAATTTAAGGAATATAAGGAAAACAATATATTTGTAAAGATAGACAACCTTTCGAAGCAAAAGAAGTGGGAAGAAGTTGTGCAATTGGTTGATGAAAATATAGAGAGAGTTAGACAGCCAAGGGAAGAAAATGGAGAAAAATGTCTGCAATATCCGGTAAGTATGGAATATATCAAATATATCATTCAACATCCAGATGAACATGTAAAAAATGTTCCAAACGGGGAATATAGATTGCTTGAAAGCAAGCTTTTTGCCTTGATAGAACTGAAGAAATATGAAGAGGCGAAAACATTGATTGAAGAGATATTGACCATATCTCCAGATTGTTTGGCGGTGCAATTTGAAAGAATAGAAATTGAAAAATTTCAATTTCATATTGATGAAGCGGAAAGACTTACAAAGGAGATTTATCCGAAAATTTGGAATTTCCAGGCATTTGCAAGGTATTTAAGATTGGTTTCATGGATATGTATTGAAAAGGCGGATTGGCAAATGGCAATCAACGTGCTGAGTTTGTCTTTATATTATGATAATTCTGATTGGGCATATGATTATGTCAATAATGAGCTTAGTTATATAAAACAAACCAGCAATATGGACGAATTTCCTGTAAGACCATCATTCCGTGAAATGATGGATTATTTCAACTACAAAGATTTTGCATTTACGCCGACCATAGAGAATCAAGATCTATCAATGAAATTATATGATTTTGTTCTTTCTGCAAATGATGAAAGAAATATTGCGTTTGCAAGAGATAACTGTTATTATATGAATTTCGGCTCATTTCCTGTTGTGAGGACGGTTGAGATTTCAGCAACTACTCCAAACAGAATGTTCTATAATGGTTTTTATAATTTTGGTTTCCAAATTCCAAAGGAAAGTGCTGTAGATTACAATGAATCTGCAAAGAATTACATGCCGGCAATTTATCACAATTCTGATGGTGAGGAAGCACAGATAGAGGTTGTTGAAACAAACGAAGAAATGGAGACATTTGTAGAAAATTACAGCAAAAATCAAGAGGGAGAAGTAGTGGAAAACTGCGCCTGCGATGTTGCAAATGAAAGAAAAGCCTATAAAATTTTAGTAAACAGAGATGGCACTATGCGTCTAACATACTTATTTGCGATTGATGAAAAAAATGTATTTGTAGTAAACACGCCTGTAAAGGAAAATAATAGTAAGATCGAGGGTGAAATCGTAAATTTCTTTAACACATGGGAAGATTTTAATAAAAGATAAAAAATATTGAAAAATCATTTGTAATAAAATTTTCATAGTGATATAATAGAAGGGAATTTACGGAGGAGAAAAAAATGAAATGGGGTGAAATTTGGAATGACATTGTAAATTTCTTTAAAGCCAACGTATGGAATATTGTTCTATTCTTTGCTGTTCTATTTATAGGAATTGTTGTCATCAAATTATTTATCAATGTTCTCAGAAGAATATTGAATAAAACAAAAATAGAAAAAATTGCAGTTGGATTCATAATCACTGTGATTAAAGTTCTGTTGTACTTATGCTTGATTTTGGCATTATTGAGCATAATCGGTGTAGAGATAACAGGAATTTTGACGGCATTAAGTGCTTTACTATTGACTGTTGGCTTGGCTTTGCAAAACAACATTGCAAACCTTGCAAACGGAATCATTATTGTGTCAAGCAAAATGTTTAAGAAAGGGGATTACATTCAAGTTGATGGAAAAGAGGGATCAATTTCATCAATCAATTTCCTCTTTACAACATTAATCACACCAGACAATAAGCGAATTACAATTCCAAATTCGTCAATTGTAAATGGTGCAGTGGTTGATTATGATAGCCACGTAACTCGAAGAGTTGACTTTAAATTTACAGTTGCATATGAAAGTGATGTAGAACTTGTAAAGAAAGTGGTAAAAGATTGCATGATTGCAAACGGCAAAGTGCTTTTAAATCCAGAACCTTTCTGCAGATTAAGCGGAATGGGTGACAGCAGCCTTGAAGTTACAGGAAGATGCTGGTGCGATAGAGAAGACTATTGGGACGTTTACTTTGATGTGATGGAAAGTGTATTCAATGAGTTGAAGAGAAATAAAATTTCTATACCATTCAATCAAATTGAAGTTAGAGAAAGAACTGATGAACCACCTGTATATGTTGTTGGTGACGGCTTGCCAGAGAGGGTGGAGAAAGTAAGACAAAATCATCACAATATAGACCTTGAAAATGCAAGTTTTTCAGAAATTTTCTCAGTAAGAAGAGAGGGGAAGAAAGACAAAAAGGAAAAGAAAGAAAAGAAAAAGAACAAAAAGGATGCACCTAAGGAAACAGAAACACCCGTAGAAACAGAAGTAAAAGTTGAAAATAAAAATGATTCCGATAAAGGTCAAAAATAATGTTTCACACTTTAAGTTTGTTTAAAAATGTAAAGAAAAAACAGAATTTTCAAACAGATGAAGATGGGAGGGCTTTGATTGATATCTCGATAGAAGATAAAAGCGAAGTCCTTTCTCCTTATCATGTAGACAAAATGCAGGTTATAAATGGTGATTTTGCAGAAATGCTTGACAATGTGGTTAAGGCAATACCGCCGAAACAATCAATACATTTAAAATTGCATTGTAAAAATTTAACCAATAAAGAGAAAGAAACTTTTGCACTTGCAACCAAGCGTTATTATGAAAACAAATTGACAAACACTCAACTACTTTTCAAAAGGTATATGTTGATTGTCGCGATAAGCATTGCATTGTCTGTTTTCTTTTTTGTTGCATTATGGTTAACTGAGTTTCTGGATTTTCATTGGCTGGTATTTGAAATTGTTGATATTTGTGCATGGGTTTTTCTCTGGGAGGCGATTGACATATTGGCATATGAATGTGTTAGTGTTCGGCTTGAGAGACGGAGAATTAATAATTTGTGCAAGTGTAAAATTTCTTATAAATAATTGAAATTTGAAAGCAAATTAGCATAAAAAGATTTGAAACTTTCAATAAGTTTGCACAAAATGATTTAATATAAACAAAAATATTTAGAATGAATAAAAATCTGTCACAAATTCATGATTTTATGCCATATAATTTTTAGCCGGTATGATATTTTAAAAACTTAAAATTTCCTATAAAAAAAGACATTTCATTGATAGTCCAGATGGAATGTCTTTTTTAATTTGTCAATTCTTTTGCCCAATCATCTATTTGAAAACGGACATTTGCCGGGCTGGTAGACAACATTTTTGCAACGTAAATATCGGTGGAAAAGTTATTAATAAATAAGTTGTAAGCAAGACTTCCATTGCATAAAATTTTCTTTATGGAAGGGTGAGTTTTTAGTAAAGTGTCAATATCTGAAAATTTTAAATTTGAATTTTTAAGATTTGTGTCACTTGAACCACTTAAATCACTTTGTGAAGCCACGTCCCAGATTGCAATTTTATGCTTTTGACAAATGTTTATTTTGTCCTCGATTGAAATTGGAGCGGGCTCATTGAAAATCTTTGCAAGCATAGGCCAAAATCTATTACGCGGATTGGCATAATAAAAATTGTTTTCCCTTGATTTTACTGATGGAAAAGAGCCAAGAATTAATATTTCACTATCATCAAAAATTATTGGTTTAAATCCATAAAAATTTATATTTTTATCATTCTCCATAATTTTTCCTTTTCTTATTAATTTAATATTATAACTTTATTTGGTATTTGTCAATATTTTTGATATAATAATAAAAGGAGGAATTAATGAATATAGCAATAGATGGTTATGCCGGTAGCGGTAAAAGTACAATTGCGCATAAATTAGCAGAAAAGCTCGGAATAAAAGTTCTAGATACGGGAGCGATTTATCGGGGATTAGGTTGTGCATATCGAGATAGATTTGGAACAAAAATAATTGATGCAAATGTGATGGAAAT